>NZ_BTCK01000047.1:0-49770 GCF_033239625.1 Paenibacillus sp. CCS19 | reverse complement strand
AAGAGATACTACGAGCAACTACAGGTCAGCTAAATTTGTGTCTACTTTCTTGACAGGGATCCAAATCCGCCACCGCAAGCTCTCGTAGGTGCAGTTTTGCACCTACGCTAGGCGAATCCGCCTTGCGCGGGCGGCTACGATCGCCGCCAAGGCAGCAAAAAAGCCCGATCATCGCAATGATCGGGCTTTCCCTATAAGTTAGCGAACCATTTGGTTCACAGCGCTGAACAATGCCTTCACCGACGACGTCATGATGTCCGCGTCGATGCCGCAGCCCCAGTACACGGTACCGTTCGATGCCGTGATGCCGATGTACGAAGCGGCTTGCGACTTAGAGCCGATCTCGAGCGCGTGCTCTTTGTACACCAGATCGGAGTAGTCGATACCCAGATGCGTCTGCAGTGCGTTGTTGATCGCATCGAGACGGCCATTGCCCGAGCCTGCAATCTCCTTAGTCGCACCGTCCGTACGAATCGTAACGATCGTCTGGAAGTCCTGCTCCTCTTCTTCCGTGAAGCGGCATTTCACCAGCTCGATCGGCGTCTTCAGGTTTACATATTGGTTCTTGAAGATGTCGTAAATCTCTTCCGGCAGCAATTCCTTCTGCTGTTGGTCGGATACGTTCTTCACGCAATAACCGAAGTGTTCGCGCATTTTAGCGGGCAGATCGAGACCGTATTTCATTTGCAAAATGTAACCGATGCCGCCCTTGCCGGACTGACTGTTAATGCGGATGATGTCGCCTTCGTACTCGCGTCCGATATCCTTCGGATCGATTGGCAGGTAAGGAACCGACCACTTGTCGACCGACTTCTCTTCGCGATAAGACATACCCTTCGCGATCGCGTCTTGGTGCGATCCCGAGAATGCCGTGAACACGAGCTCGCCGCCGTAAGGCTGACGCTCGCCGACTTTCATCTTGGTCAGGCGCTCATATACCGCGATGATGCCTGGGATATTGTCGAAGTTCAACTTCGGATCCACGCCGTGCGAGAACATGTTCAGTGCCAGCGTAACGACGTCAACGTTACCCGTACGCTCGCCGTTGCCGAACAATGTGCCTTCGACGCGCTGTGCGCCAGCCAGTACGCCGAGCTCTGCGTCAGCAACGCCTGTACCTCTGTCGTTGTGCGGATGCACCGACAGAATAACGCCATCGCGATAGCTCAGATTCTCGCTCATATATTCGATCTGGCTTGCGTAAACGTGCGGCATCGACATCTGTACCGTCGCCGGCAGATTGATAATCGCCGGTTTCTCCGCGGTTGGCTGCCAAACGTCGAGTACGCGATTGCAAATCTCAAGCGCGAATTCGATCTCCGTGCCCGTGAAGCTCTCTGGCGAATATTCGAATTGGAAGTTGCCTTCCGTCTCTTCCGCACATTGCTTCAGCAGCTTCGCGCCAGTGAGGGCAATCTCAATGATCTCTTCCTTCGACTTGCGGAAAACCTGCTCGCGTTGTGCGAGGGACGTCGAGTTGTACAGATGGACAACCGCGCTCTTCGCGCCTGCTAGCGACTGGAACGTCTTGCGAATAATATGTTCACGCGATTGGGTAAGAACTTGGATCGTCACGTCATCCGGGATCAGGTTCTGCTCGATCAGCGTGCGCAGGAATGTGAATTCCGTCTCCGATGCTGCCGGGAAACCAACTTCAATTTCTTTGAAGCCGATATCGACGAGCATTTGGAAATACTCCAGCTTCTCCTCCAAATTCATCGGTACGACCAGTGCTTGGTTGCCGTCGCGCAGGTCAACGCTGCACCACGTTGGCGCTTCCGTAATATATTCCTTCTGCGTCCATTTCAAGCTTGTCACCGGCGGCACGAAATACCCTCTAGCGTACTTATCAACATTCTTCATGACGATCCACCCTCTCATTCGTATCTGCAGTTGGCATGTAAATTTCTTAAAGTGCGAGTTCAAAAAGTCGGGTTGTCCGCACCGAGAAGACTCCGAAGGTAAACGCAAGCTTCGACGTCGAACAGGCTTCCTGACTTACTTCGTGAGCCAATTAAATTAGGCAACAAAAAAAGCCTTCCGTCTCCGTTAACAGAGACGAAAGACTGTGACGTCTTACGCGGTACCACTCCGAATTCACGCCTTGAAGGCATGCACTCTACGGATAGGCGTCTGCTGCATCAATCGCATGCAAACGAGCTATCCTCCTGCTGATAACGGTCAGGTTCCGGCTCCGCTTACTTCAAGTTCAGCGAGCAACTCCAAGGTGAGTTCGGATTTTCTTCGCGGCTGTTTCGCACCAACCAACAGCTCTCTGTGCGCTTCGAACAATCGTACTAGCCCTTATCAACGTTCTTGAATATTTAGATCAAATTATATACCACCAAAGCCCCGAAATCAACCATCAAACCCGTCTATCCATTCGGTAGTACTCGGGCGTCACCCCAACCGACTTCACGAATGCCCGGTAGAAGGCGCTGCCGCTGGAGAAGCCAAGCCGCATCGCGATGTCCGTGATCGAGCGGTCGGAGACCGTCAGCAGACGCTTGGCCTCGTCGATGCGCAGCCGCAGCACATATTGATAAGGGGTCACGCCGAAGGACGACTTGAAGCTCCTTATAAAATGAAACCGGCTCTGCTTCGCGATCGAGGCAAGGTCTTCGATCGTGATCGCATCCGTATAGTGGGCATGCATGAAATCCAGCACCTGCACCATATAGGCGTCCGCTCCAGTCGCGGCAATGTATGCCTGTGCGGAAGAACCGCTGCCCGCTCGATGATTGCCGGTGAGGGCATCGCACAAATACGTGAACACCTGCTCCTCCGTCTCGTCCTGCGCCAGCCGATTGTTCGGATCGCTCGTCATTAACGCGCCAATCCATTGGCGGAAGTGTCCGGTCAGCTGGGAAGGATCGAACTGCTGCCACAAATCAAGCTCCAATGACTCGCTGCGCGCGAAGGTCTGCAGACCTGACTGCCTAACCTTGAATATAGCGACCCCAGCCTGTTCATTAATCTCGAACACATGCCGTTCACATGGATGCTGAACGAGCCCGCTTCCTTCCGCCAGCCGATAGCTGCGGTTCTCTTGTATAAATTCAAACGATCCGTACAACGGCACCGTAATCTGAAAATCTTCTTCGTGAATATGCGGAACGTTCGAGAACGGTCCATCGATGCGCCACAGTTCCATCCGCGGCGTCGTGATTTGAACGATCATCTCTCTTCACCCGAATTCATTATAGCAATAATTGCGCATTCGCCAAGCAATTATCGCAAAGACGGTTCAAGACGATTGCTATACGATAGGAAAAAAACAAGAAAGGTGATCGCAATGTCACAACCCGCCATGGCCGTGTCGACTAGACAGACGGCCAATATCGTCTTGCTTGGCGTCAGCATGGCGCATCTGCTTAATGATGCCATGCAGAACGCTGTCCCTGCTGTCTTTCCTATTTTTCAACAATCGCTCCACCTCAGCTATGCCCAGATCGGATGGGTTGCCTTCACGCTGAACATTACCGCCTCTATCCTTCAGCCGCTGATCGGGTATTACACCGACCGCAAGCCAATGCCTGGCCTGCTGCCGCTCGGGATGGTGTTCACGCTGCTCGGGATGATCGGACTCGCCATCTCCCCCGGTCTTGGCATGCTGCTTCTATCCGCCGCGCTGATCGGCATCGGCTCCTCGGTGCTCCACCCGGAATCGTCACGCGTCGCGCATCTCGTCGCCGGCAGCGGCAAAGGTCTGGCGCAGTCGGTATTTCAAGTCGGAGGCAACACCGGGCAGGCGCTCGCGCCGTTAATGGTTGCCTTCATTATTACGCCGCAAGGGCAGCACGGCTTCCTATGGTTCACGCTGCTGGCCGTCTGCGGCATTATCATTCAATGGTATGTCGGCAGGTGGTACGGCGAACATATGCAGCTTCGTGCGGCAAGCGGCAAGAAGGCTGTCGCTGTCTCGGGCAGCGAACGTCACTTCTCTCGCGGTTTCATCATCTTCGTGCTTGCGATTCTGATCGTGCTGCTGTTCTCCAAATTCGTCTATATCGCGAGCATGACCGGTTATTATTCGTTCTACTTCATGGAGAAATACGGCTTGTCGCTGGAACGCGCGCAAGTGTCGTTGTTCGCCCTGCAATTCGCAGGCATGGTCGGCACGCTGCTCGGCGGACCGCTGGCGGATAAGTTCGGCCGGAAGCGGATCATCTGGTTCTCGATCGCCGGCACGGCGCCGTTCTCCCTATGGCTCCCATATGCCGGCCCAATCGGTTCGATTCTGCTCTGCCTCGCCATCGGCGCCATTCTGATGTCTGGCTTCTCCGTCATCATTGTGTACGCGCAGGAGATGCTGCCTGGACAAGTCGGGATGATCTCCGGTCTGTTCTTCGGACTCTCGTTCGGCATGGGCGGCCTTGGCTCCGTTCTGCTCGGCTCCATGATGGACCACACCGGCGTAGCGCCGATGATCAAGATATGCGCGTTCCTCCCATTGCTCGGCATACTCGCATTCCTGCTGCCGAAGGACGCACGGATCATGGGACGAAGCCAAGAGGCTTAACTCCCTTCTATACATGACTGCTGCTAGCTATTGCTATTGCTATTGTACTGAATAAGACGCTCCCTGCCTGACTGCGTAATGTTATACCGCGCACCTTGCGTGCTGAAGCTCTGAACGACCAGCTTGTCATCCAGCAGCTGGCTGAGCGTCTTGTTCACGGTCGATTCTGGCAGCCCTGCATCGGACTTGATGCCGTCGATCGAGCGAAACATATAGGGTGAACCGACCAGTGCCTTCAACACTTGATATTGGGCGTTGTCTGCCGGACTCCGTTGCGAACCTTTATTGTGCGAAGCGGTTGGAGCGCCCACGATAACGGCGGAATCTCGAATACCTTGTGCATGGAGCACATCGGTCATTTCACCTGCGGCGTTCGCAGCGTCATTGTCTGGCGTTGCTGTCGCATTGCCAGATTCATTGATTATCGCACGAGCAGGCTCTATGTTCCCTTCGGTATGTGCCGCTTTCAGCATCGCCACGTCATCGCTGACCGAAGACATCGTCGACTTCACCCTATCAAGCGTCGCGTTCGTAATCATCTCAATAAACTTACGGGATGAAATCGCGACAATGAGGCAATAGCCGGCCACGATCAATAACTTGTTGAACGCAAGCTCTCCAGCGTTCAACGTTTGATCGATAAGATCGCTTGCAATCAATTGCAGGAAAACGGGTACAAGGAATGAAGCAACAAGTCCAATAAACACCGTTCTGTAGAACGTCCGATCCTTGAATACCGGCGGACTGTCACGCTGGGAAGAGGATAACAAATAACTTGCAGCCCCGCCTAGTATGCCGGCCAGCGCCATCGTGGCAACGAGCAGAATCTGATCCCACACGAGAACCACTCCTATCCGTTCGTGATTTAAGCAGACTTTGTTGCTCAACAACAAAATCTATCTGGGTTGAGATGTTAGCCACTGACTATGTACACGCTATAACTTATTGATGCATCATCTGATTGATTCTTCTCTGTCTGTTACAAATTTCAGTTCTCCATGTCACGCCAAACAACCCAACAGATCATCTGTTGGGTTGTTTCTGTCGTGCTGCCTCTGCTTTACATCGGCACGACCCGATACGTGCGATTGCCGATCTCGCCGTGGCTGTCCACCTTCGTATGCACTTTGGATACGCCGACTAGACGGGTTCTGCCCTTCTCATTCTTCTCGACCTTCATCTTCAGAATGAGGCCGCGCTGGGTGTGAACGTTCTTGCGCAGGCGCGTGGAGACGAAGTTGCCGAGCGAGTAAGCAACGACCCGCTTCTTCACAATGCCCCTGCGATCCCTCACATTGGACACCCTTACTGGCTGCAGCACATGCGGATGCGCCCCGAGGATTGCGTCCGCTCCATACTTGAACACCGCATTCACGATGCTCTTCTGACGAGCGTTCGGCGTGCGGTGGAATTCAAGTCCGAAATGCAGGCAGACGATAACGAAATCAGCCCGCCGTTTAATCGCTTTAATGTCGGACGCAATACGGCCGAGACGGATTCTGTTGACGAGATACGCTTTGGGGTATGGAGTCGAATTCGTGCCGGTCGTATAAGCCAGAATGCCGACCTTAATGCCGTTCACGTCCACTACGGTGAAACGGCGGGATTCCGCAGCCGAACGCGATGTCCCCGTATGCTTGATCCCATGCCGATCGAGTACATTCAGCGTCCGTTTCAAACCAGAAGTACCGCCGTCCATGCAATGATTGTTCGCTGTCGTAAGTACGTCGAAGTTGAGCCGCTTCAATGTGCCCGCGAGCTCATCCGGGCAGTTGAATGCGGGATAGCCGGTGTGCGGCGCCCTTGTCTCGTATTTGCCGGCCTTCCGCGGTTTGCCTGAGAACGTCGTCTCCAGGTTGCCGATCAGCAGGTTCGCATTGTGCAGCTGCGGCTTCACACCTTCGAACATCGGGTCAAAATCGTATTGCCCGCCGCCATCGAGGCGCGCCGATGCGATTATCGGTGCTTTCATTAACAGATCGCCGACAGCGGCAATCGTGATCGTCGTCACTATGTGGCCCCCTCGGGTATGGTTTTATACCCTATTCAGCGAAAGCCCTCCTTGCTTACAAGATAGGCGTGTGACCTGACCGGTCACACGCCTATCTCTTATAATGCAGCTGAGTTCTTGCTCTCTTGCTGCGTATTCATTCGGCGCAGCTGCTTGAGCGATCTTGCTGCCGATCTCAACACCCAAGCGATCACCGCAGCGCCTGCTGCACTGAGCACGAATGCGACGAGTGCCCGCGCAGACGCCGAGCCGTCCATGCCGAACATACCGTCCGCAACTCTCTCCATATACTTCAGCACATACGCATGCGCCAAGTAGGCAACGTAGGAATAGGCGCCAAGCCACGCGATGATCGAACGCAGCCAACCCGGAGCCCCTTGCTCCCATTGCACCGCTGCCACATAGACCGCCAGCACCGACAGCGTCAGGAATATGGCCATGCGAGGATTGAGCAGTCCGAGATCATTGTAACGAATCACGACCTGCGGCGTGAGTTCAAAATGGTCAACGACGACATACAGCAGCCATATGCTCATTCCCGCGAACCCCGTCAGGATTCCATATCGCAGCCGCAGCAACCACGCCCGCCACTGCTCCACATAGAACGCTGCGACAGCGCCCATAGCGAAGTAGAAGAAGTACATCAATGCGTTGCGATCGAGATATTTGGCAAAAAAGGCAGAGAGCACGGGCACATCCCACGACACAGCCGCCCGATAAATAGCTCCGCCTTGTTCCATCAGGATCAGGTATAGCCCCAGCAGCAGCGCAAGGATACCCATTGTCGCCGTGAACGTTCGAGGCCGTACCCGCTTCGCGAGCCGCTGCAGCGGCGGAAAGATTAGATAGAGCTGGAAGACCATCACGACATACCAGAGATGATAGGATGCTTTGCCGGTGAACAACATAAGGCCAAGCTTCTGCCAGCCCGCCCAATCCAGCAGCTGCACATGCTGGAATTCAATCGCATAGAGCACCGCCCATGGCAAATAGGGCAGCGCGATATCTTTTAATCTTTTGCGCAGAAACGTCAAATAACGGACCTCGCCGTCATAGCTGTAGAACAGAGACATCCCCGTCATGAACACAAACACTGGTACTGCAAACTTGCTCAAGATGAGCAGCAGTCCCATCAGCACGCCATCGTCAAGCCCTGTCGCGGGCAGCGGAAAATAGTGCGCTATCGCGTGCTGCAGCACGACTGCGAGGAAGGCTGCGCCGCGCAGCGTATCAAGTTCCGAAATTCTCGGTTTGCGAGATTTACTCATATTAGCCAATTTTCATATATTCCTTTCAGTTATTCTCCCACCCCACCCAAACCCTCCCCTCCCTGGAGGGGAGGGCCCCAGGGGCATAGCATATGCTTCCGATGTGGTTTCCTTACGGAAAACTTTACCCCTTGGATCCCCTGAGGACTGTTCTAGGAACGTAGAAATGGAGTGGAACATTGTAATTATCTAGATACACTTGCACGTCCGCATGCGGTTCGATGCACCTCGGTTAGTACGTGCTGATGCTCGCTTTAGTCCCTTCGGGACACGCTCTACGTTGGCGCTCCTGCCTAGTGATCCCTTCGGGATCTAAAGGCTTAATTGGGAGTGGGGAATACGGAATGCAAAATACGAAAACCCGTTTTACGGCGTTCGCCGCGAAACGGGTGCAGAAGCGCGAAACGGATTATCGTAATCTAGTAGATTATAACCTAGCAATACCCGCGAGGGCGAGGTTTCCGAACGTACGAATGTCTGCCAAATAATCGTAATCGCCTGGGTTGCGGAGCTGGTTGTACATGCGGACGATGACGGCGTCGTATCGAGGGATGACCAGGCAAGCGCATCCTGTAATGCCGAGCACTTGGAAGCTGCCTTCCGGCAAATGATCGCCGATCTCGTTGCTAGGTGTCTGATGCTGCAGCCACCAGATGAAGCTATTGCGCGGCATTGATTGCGGCACGCTAGCTGGTGTTTGTATCGTTAGGATTCGGTCGAATACTTGCTGCGGGAATAATGGCTCTCCGCCCTGCCGAAGCTTGCCTCGACGCAGGTGAAGCTGCCCCCATGCAGCCAGCTCTCGTGCGCTGACGAACAGATTGCTCTGATCACCCGCGCTGCTGTCATTCGGACCAACCCAGTTATCTTCAGCTTCATAATGGTTATAGATAAGCCGCTCATTCCGCTCTGTGCGCCAACCGGTCTCATTCCATCCTGCCGGACCGAACAATTGTTGCTGCAGCAGCTCGCTTAGGGGTTGCCCCGATAAGCGGCGAACCAGCTCAATCAACAGCCCGATTCCCGCATTGCGATAAGCCCAGCTCGTTCCAGCTTCGAATTCCTTGATCAGCACGCCGTCTTGGCGATCGATGTTCAGTCCGTGCGTATGCGTCAGCAGATGCCGCAGTGTAACGCCCGATGCGACTTCCGCATAATCAGGCAAGTAATCGGCAAATGCATCATCTATACTTCCTATCAACCGTTTCTCAATCAAAAGGCTGATTGCGAGCGCTAGATAGGTTTTGCGAATGGAGGCAACGTTGAATTGTGTTTGCTTATCCACTGCCCTTGCATCCGAATCCTCGCTGTGCCGTCCCCAATATCGCTCATGGACAACGTTGTCTTTATGGATCACATAAATCGCAGAGGCGGTGCACCCTATCTGGGATTGAATCTGCCGTACATATAAATCCAATTCATCGAAAGGTCGATCCCCATGGTTCATCAATAACGTGTCTCCTCTATTTGCTCTCATATCGCCGAATCAATTTCACCATTGAAGGCAGCTCATTGAGCTTGGCAATGTCGTAAGCATTCTGGCCGCTGTCATTGCAAATCGCCGGGTCTGCTCCCTGTTCGAGCAAAAAAGCCGCCGTTTCTTTGTGACCGTACATCACCGCTTGATGAAGTGCCGTATACGAGTCATCGGCATCGCGTGACGCTCGCGCATCAGGGTGAACTCCGCGCTCGATAAGCAGCTTAACCATCGGCAGACTGCCGATTGAAGCCGCCAGCCGCAGCGCCTGTACGCCATGTTGTTCAAGCCGCAGGCCCGCGTCAAGCAGCCACTTCACTTCCTCGATGTACGCTCCATAGACCGCATGCCATAGCGCTGAATGTCCGGCTTCATCCACCGCGTTCACATCTGCGCCGCGCTCCACGACATAAGCAAGCTCGCTTAGTTTACCGCGTCCCGCAGCGCAAGTAATCGCTGGAAGCGAACGATCATTAAGCGCCGCGCCATGCTCGATCAACAGCTTTACAACGTCGAAGTCGTAGCTGCCGAATTTGCCCCATGCCCAGCTCAAATACGTCCCTTCCATCGACGGCGGATTAAGATCGACGCCGCTGCCCAGCAAGGAATAGAGCGCTTCCAAATCTTTATGTTTGATGGCCATTAACAGGTCTGTCCGTAAGCCAACGGTGTACATATTTCGGCAGCTCCTCTGTTGGTTAGCATTATCAAATCGTTCGATCCCATCCATCATATCCTTTTTATGCCGGTTTGACGATATGCAAATGAATAGATTGTAAATCCGTTAGCACGAATGTTAAACAGCAGCTCGGATAACCCGAGCTGCTGCGAGGATCGAACCCACTATGATGAAGCGGCCGCAGCCTTCTCCATGTACAGCTTGTCCCCAACCGACAATTCACCCGTTTGGATGACGGTAGCATATACGCCGAATTTCAAGTCCATAACATCCTTCACGGCCAGCAGTACCGCATTGTTCCGCTCATGCGTATCCGGATCAAGCGTTACGAGCATGCATCGCTCGCATGGCTCTACCACCTCAAGCACCGTGCCGTCTGGTAGATGAAGCCGTGAGCCGACCCATGCATATTCATCTTCATCCGCAGCATCATCCAGCTCGATCAAGATATTCGCCCGGAATCGGCGCGGATCGACCGGTTGGCCCAACCGCTCTTCAATCCTCCGCAGCGAGCGATTGGTAATAAGCAGCAGCCCGCCGGCATCAACAGCCAGCAGCTCCTTGCTGTCCGGGCGGTGGCTCCGCAATGATATCGACCTTTTCGGGAATCCGCCCAACTCCTGTATCAAATCGTCCGTCCATTCCAACTGCCGACCGTCAGGCGCCGTAATGCGAACGGGCGGGAACGCAGCCTCTGTTCCGCCGCTATCCGGCAGCGAAGCGGTATAACCTAACATCTGCGGATACTGCCGCGCCGTAATGAAGCTGTCCCAGCCTTCCTTCTCGTTGTCGATGAGTGCATGGCTTCGGTCGCCATACAACCCGTAGGGCGCGATCGGCGCGCGCTGCAGCGATTCTCCCGCCATCGACTTCACCGGATAACGCGTCAGATGCGTAATTCGTCCGATATACGTATTCGTCATTTCGCCGATCCTCTCCGTATGCCATATGCTTTGCCCGTAAATCATGATACATGTAGAGACTAGTATACCTCTGCACCCACGAGAACATAACCCTGCGACAGTAGGAGATTATACCGTCGGCTGCTCATTTGGGTTGTTGCCTTGTGTATCTTGTATCGGGTTCATAGTGACCGCCCGAATCGTGACATCCGGATAGCGGCTTTGTACTTTCCATCGTGCATCGCCAATGCTGCACGCCATCACCCGATCGTAACAAACGCTGCCGTAACGATCGTGATATTCCACTGTATAGGCGTGCTTATTCACGTGTAATCATCAATTTGTTGCCGTCTGGGTCCTTCACGACGAACCAGTGATTGTGCTCGATTTCCGTAACCAGCTCGACGCCAAGTCCTTGCATGTACGCGTACGCACCCTCCAGATCCGCTGTCATCAGCATGAAGGCCGGCGTTTCAATCGACGGCGCTCCTCCTGGCTGCTCGCCTCCCCACATCGGCATCGTATCCAGTATTAAACCAGTGCCTTCCATAGGAAGCGGACACAGATGCCCGGCTATAATTTCGCAATCGTCGGCTTTGAATCCGAGTACGAGGCAGTACCAGTCACGGGATTGTTCAATATCCTTAACCGGTACAAAAATGCTGCCCACCTTGTTCTTAATCGGGCTCGCCTCTGGCAGCACTTGCTGGTTGTCGCTCATTCGAATGCCTCCCATCATCATCTTCAGCGCTCTTGGCGCTGTAAAAGGTTTGTAGCCTTCCGGTGAATCGTGATGCTGGTTGGATCGCATAGGGTTATTCATTATCGTGTGCCTCCGATTCGAGCTTGCATCACTGATTGAACAGGTACGTAACAAGCGGCTGTGACCATGTCATCCTTCGTACGATCAAACTGGTAGCTGGCGTACCAATCCCGCTTCACATCCAGCTCATACTCGGACGAAGCGCCCAGCCAGCGATAGATGCGCTCCAGCACGCCTGTCATGAAGCCGTAGGCTTCGCACTTGAGACATGCGTACAGCCCACCGGCCAGCTCTTTCACTAGCGGTTCATCAGCCTGTGATGGAGCAGCTTCTTCTGACCAAGCGATGCAGACCTCATAGATCTCTTCCTCCGAATCCGCCGAACAACTTCCTGTCATATAAACCTGCGGACGATTGTCGAGGTTAATTCCGCTGCGCTGCAGCCATTCCGCAGAAGCCTCATCCGCCAGTCGGACTCGGTCGCTCCCGCTGCCCCGGAACGAGGCGACTTGCACAGGATGCTGCCAGATGACTTCGATATGCTCGGTTTCTTGGCTGCGTCTAACCGGAAGATACAGCTTCATTCTGGCAATGGTCCCGTTCAACTGCACATACTCCTCCATCATGCCATGCTCGCCCAGCGCAAATGTACTTCGCGGCAGCCACTCGGACAGAAGGCGGTTCCATGCAGCAACGACGGTAGACGCAGACCCGTAAGGCGTACGCATCATTGCATACAGCCCACCCGGTCTCTCGAATGAAGAGAGTCCGAATTGGACGAGCTCAGATGCATCCATTACATATGGAATGCGATTGCCATCGCTTACCCCAATCAACTGATAACCGAAGCGCTGCTCTTCGCGATCTGACTCCACGTGCCAGCCGAATAACCGCATCCGTCTTGCATCAAGGCCGGCATCCAACATTCGCATACGGAACGTTGCAAGAGCCGCATCTTCGATCCCATCCTCCTGGTCCGCCCAGACCAAACAGCCAATTCCTTGTTCCGTGCTCAGCCGAATGACGCTGACGTCCGGGTAACGCTCCGAAAGTTCCCGCTCTTCCCAATAGGCAACACGTTCATGGAGACGAATGCGCTCGAAGCTGTAAATCAGTTCAGATTGCCGATACATCCCCGGCGTCAAGCCTGTCGTTCGCTTGAACGTTTTGAGAAAGGTCTGATACGACTCGAACCCGCATTGAAAGCCCACATCGATGATCGGCATGCTGGTCTGCCGCAATAAACATCCCGCCTCGTTCGTACGCCGCTTGCGGATATATTCCTTGATCGGATGACCCGTCATCGCGTAAAACATCCGATACAGATGCGGCACCGACATCGCCGATGCTTCCGCAATCTGTTCCAGTGTCAGCGGCTCCTCAAGCCGCTCTTCCATATAATCGATCGCGCGCTGCACAAGCTCCGCTGTCTGCATAATCCCTCCCTTCCGCCTCATGGCTGCTATCCAATGTTCTTGAGCAAATCATAACAAAATGTTTCTCATTTGGCGTATCATTTTTTATCACATTGGTTCGGAAAGCAATTCAACTCCCACAATCCAATAAACCTACAGCATAGCCCCATCTCGCGCAGGAGAAAGTAAACCTACAACAACAGAAAAGAGGTGCTTTACTCTAGATGAAAAAGCAAATCGCGAGTGCAATTATTCTTTTATCGCTGGCATCCGGCTGCGCAACCCATGATGGAACAACGACGGTCAAAACTCGATCGAATAATGGTGCTTCGACGATACACTCCGGGATGAATGCACACTCGGTAACGCCTGCCCGTCAAATTACGCAATCGTCGTCGATCTCGTCGCATGGCGCCGGCGCCGGCTCGTACCGTTCGATGTCGACATCCCCGCAGCAGCGCTGGATCGTAATCGGCGGCAATGGTACCGGCTTTAACTGGAATCCGAACTTCCAGTTACCTGGAATGGGCAACAACTACGGTACGGGTAACAATTACGGTACAGGAAACAACAACAATTACTATCCGTCCAACCCGTCGACACCATCGACACCGTCTAAGACGCCTTCGACGCCAAGCACGCCTTCGACGCCTTCGAACACGACGGCTTCTACCCAGGCGCAGCAGGTGCTGTCGCTCGTCAACACGCAGCGTAAAAATGCTGGCCTTGGCGCGCTGACGATGGATAGTGCGCTCAATAATGTAGCGGTGGCGAAGGCGAAAGATATGATCAACAACAACTACTTCTCCCATAACTCGCCGACCTATGGTTCGCCGTTCGATATGATGAAGCAGTTCGGCGTCACGTACCGTACTGCTGGCGAGAACATCGCCAAAGGCCAATCGAGCGCTCAGCAAGTCATGAACGACTGGATGAACAGCCCGGGCCACCGTGCGAACATTCTGAACAGCAGCTATACGAAGATCGGCATCGGCTATTATAATGGCGCTTGGGTCCAAGAATTTACGGGCTGATCGCGATTAATGCCGTCAATCATCAGCCACAATAAAAGGGACGAAGCAGCTGCTTCGTCCCTTGCGTTATTTTACACCGTAAACTTCGCCAATGATTGTTGCAAGCTTTCCGATACTTGCTCCAGCTGTTCGGCCAGATCGACCAATCCATTGCTGATGCCGGACTGTTCGACGCTGTGCGATGCCACTTCCTCCGATGTCGCCGACGATTGCTGGGACACCGAACTGACCGTGCTCATCAGCTCAGACAACGTAATCTGCGACTGATCCAGCTGCTGAATGGACGTCGTAACGCCGCCAAGCTGCTGCATGAAGGCCGTCATCTGCTGATGCACCTTGTTGAAGATGATGTCCGCTTCCTTCACAGACGCAATCTGCTCTTGGAAAATCGGGCTCGCTTCGTCAAGCGCGCTGACTGTTGCATGAATGTCCGCTTGAATGGAGTCGGTAATCTCGTTAACCATCTCAATCGACTGCTTCGACTGTTCCGCGAGCTTGCGGAACTCGTCGGCTACGACCATGAAGCCTTTGCCTCCCGTTGCACCGGATCGCGCCGCCTCGATCGTTGCGTTCAGGGACAAAATGTTCGTCTGCTTCGTCAACTGTTCAAGAACGAGCAGCATGCGGCGTATCGAAGAGGTGCTCTCTTGCAGTTGATTCACCTTATTAATCATTAACGATATGCTGTCTTCCGTCTGCTTCGTATTCGATCGCAGCGAAGCCATGTAGTCAGCGCCCTGTTCACTCACTTGGCGCACCTCTTGCGCAAGTTCATACATCGCTTCATTCGACGTAATCACCTCTCGCAATTGTTGACCGATGCGGCCCGTAAGATCTGTCCCCTGCTCCGCTTGTATGGCGAGCATGGACGCACCGCTTGCAATCTCTTCTGTCGCCAAGGAAATTTCCTTCGCCGCATCTGCTGTCTTACGCGACGCCTCCAGCAGCACGCCGGAATTGCCGATGACTTGTTTCGCTGATTGATTCGTCTGCACGACGAGCGCAGCGATATTCTCCATCATCTCGTTAAAGCTGCTGCCGAGTTCGCCAATCTCGTCCGACCGCTTATTGAACGATGCGCGTACTTGCAGATCGCCATGTGCGCCTTGCTTCATCAGGTTGCGCAGTTTTACCAGTGGCCGGCCAACCATTCGAATCATGCCTAGGCCGATCAAGATAGACAGAATAGCCGCAAGAATTGCAATGCCTGCCGTAACATTCAGAATCGTGCGGGCATCCTTCACAAGAATATCGATCGGGTACATATTGATGAGATTCCAGCCGGTCACCGTCGATTCGTAATAGACAATAAGCGATTGCTCGCCGAGCTGGTCGCCACCTTCGAACGAACCCGTGTGAGACTTGGGCGGCAGCTGGACGACCGGAGCTTGTCCAAGCCATTGCAAACTGTCGCCGGAGCCGTCCGAATAACTGATTTTATTGGAAGCCGGGTTAATGATGATGACGCTGTTCCCGTCTCCGGAACTAGAAGACAGATCAGACAACAGATTGGCTAACAGCTCGTACTTTAACTCAAGAACAAGCACCCCAAGCTTCGTACCGGATGGACTGTTGACGAATCTGGCAATGCCCAGCGTAGGTCCTGACCCGTCCCTGGCAATGACGCCCTTCGTCTCCGTCGCAATCCACTGCGGTTCTCCATTCGCATTCTCTGCAGCCTTGAACCACTCCGTCTCTCGCATGTCAGATACGGATGCCGCATTAGCGTCCGTGCTAATGTTCTTGCCGTTCACGAGCAGCAGGCTCATCGACTTGATCGCGGAATCGGTATAAATCATTTCGCCGAATTTGGTCTGCAGCTTGTTCGTTGCATTCAGTTGTTGGAGCACTTCCGATCCCGGATCGACGAGCGCCTCCAACGCTTCTGTCATCGAGAAGTCCGCTACGAACTGCTTCGTTTCCAGCGCATAATTGCTAAGTACGATGTCCAGCTTGCTGCCCGCTTGCGATATTGCTGAAACCGAGCTGTCGACCACCTTGTCCTTGATGATCGATTTCGCCATCTGATAGGAGATGACCCCCACCGAAACGACAAACACAACGATGCCAACAAAGAAAATAAGAAACAACTTCATGCCAATCGACTTCATCGGATTCGACATTCCATTCCTGAATTTGTTCATCGCGATCTCATCATCCCCGGCATTTAATTGGTCTATTAAGCGGATAAATTATATCATTCTTCCAAAATATTGTATACTGCATAACACAATGATTTGTACAAAATACTCACGAATTATTAAAATCATAAATATATTATTCGATTCATAATATTATTGAACATTAAAAGGGAGTCAGAATAGGTCTCTGCTCCCATTATGTTTATTTATGTATACAGCAACGCAGCTTATGATATGGACGAGTATTTGGCTGTGACTATCAAGATGAAGCATGGTATCGCAATAATGGATCTATAATTAATAGAAAATCGCATTTAATCGCAAGATATGATGATATTCAAAATAGACTCTCGAGGCCTATAATACGAGATAGAGTTAGACCTACACTTTGATACTGAGAGGAATGTTACCTATGCCAACGATCGATATGCCCCTGGAGCAGTTAAAAACCTACGAGGGAAGAAACCCACGACCAGCGGATTTCGATGCTTATTGGGAACGGGCATTGGACGAGCTTCGCGCTGTCGACCCGCAAGTTGAATTGATTCCGAGCAAGTTCCAGACGCCTCAGGCGGACTGCTTCGATCTCTATTTCACAGGTGTGCGCGGCGCTCGCGTTCATGCCAAATATATTCGTCCTAAGAACGTAGAAGGCCGTCACCCGGCAGTCCTGCAATTCCATGGATACACCGGCAATGCCGGAGACTGGAACGATAAGCTCGCATACGCATCGCTCGGTTTCTCCGTGCTGGCGCTGGATTGCCGCGGTCAAGGCGGAAGCTCGGAAGACACAGGCGGTGTACGAGGCAATACGCATAACGGCCACATTATCCGCGGTCTGGACGATCACCCCGACAACCTGCTGTTCCGCCACATCTTCCTCGATACGGCGCGGCTTGCACAGATTGCACTTGAGCTGCCGGAAGTCGATCCAGACCGGGTTTACGCAATGGGCGGTTCGCAAGGCGGCGCCTTGACGATTGCCTGCGCTGCGCTCGAGCCGCGCGTGAAGAAGCTGGCCCCTGTGTACCCTTTCCTCTGCGATTACAAACGCGTATGGGAAATGGATCTCGACAAGGACGCTTACGGAGAGCTTCGCACATTCTTCCGCCATTTCGACCCGCTGCATGAGCGCGAGGATGAAATTTTCGAGAAGCTGGGTTATATCGACCTGCAGTATCTAGCGGAGCGCATCCGTGGTGAAGTGCTGATGTTCGTCGGCATGATGGACACGATCTGCCCGCCGTCCACGCAGTTCGCTGCGTACAATAAAATGACGGCGCCTAAGCAGTACGTCATCTACCCCGACTTCGGCCACGAGCATCTGCCAGGCTGCGGCGATCGGACGATGCAGTTCTTCTTGGAGCAATAGAATTAGAAACTAAGAAACTCGGAGAGCATGTCCGCATGCTGACTCCGAGTTTTTTTGTGTGCCGCTGACAGGGGTTATTCTATTAAATCCGTTACCGCTCCCTTGGAAGCGGAAGCGACTAGTCGCGAATACTTAGCCAGCACGCCGGTGGTGAACTTAAGCGGTGGCTGCACCCACGCGTGCGTCCGTGCCGCAAGCTCCTCATCCGTGACGTCGAAGCTGATCTGCTGCGCATCGCTATCGATAATGACCGTGTCCCCGGTCTTCAGCAGCGCGATCGGACCGCCGACCTGCGCCTCGGGCGAAACATGACCGACCACGAAGCCGTGCGACCCGCCCGAGAAACGGCCATCCGTGATGAGCGCGACTTCGCCGCCGAGCCCTTTGCCGACGATGAGTGCCGTTACCGACAACATCTCTGGCATGCCCGGTCCGCCCTTCGGTCCGCAATAACGGATGACGAGCACGTCTCCCGCTTGAATCTCATCCCTCAAGATAGCCTCGGTCGCATCATCTTCGCTGTCATATACTTTCGCCGGGCCGACGAAACGCGACTTCTTCATGCCGGACATCTTCGCGACGGCACCATCAGGTGCGAGGTTACCCTTAAGCACGACTAGCGGGCCATTCGGCTTGAGCGGTTGGTCCATCGGCCGAATGACTTCTTGCTCCGGCTGCAGCGGCTCGGCGTCTGCCAAGTTCTCCGCCAACGTCTTGCCCGTTACAGTGAGGCAATCGCCATGCAGCAATCCCTCTGCGAGCAGCATCTTCATAACCCCTTGCACGCCGCCGATATCGTTCAGATCCTGCATGACGTATTTGCCGCTCGGCTTCAGATCGGCAAGATGCGGGACGCGCAGACGGATTCGTTCAAAATCATCCAACGTCAGATCGACGCCAACCGAATGCGCAATCGCCAGCAGATGCAGGAATGCATTCGTCGAACCGCCGAGCGCCATAACGACCGTAATGGCATTCTCGAACGCTTCCTTCGTCATGATGTCCTTCGGATAAATGTCTCGTTCCAGCAGCGCCAGCACCTGCTTGCCTGCCTCCGCGCACTCCACTGCTTTGTCCGGAGAAATCGCTGGCGTCGAAGACGAGCCTGGCAGGCTCATTCCCATCGCTTCCGCCGCTGCCGCCATCGTGTTGGCTGTATACATACCGCCGCAGGAGCCTGGCCCCGGGCATACGCTGCATTCGACCTTATGGAGCTGCTCATCCGTCATTCTTCCATCATGGTAGCTGCCGACCGCCTCGAAAGCGGTCACGATATCGACGTCCTTGCCGTCCAGCTTCCCTGGCTGAATCGTGCCGCCATATACGTAAACCGCCGGAATGTTCATCCGACCAATCGCCATGAGGCACGCAGGCGTGTTCTTGTCGCAGCCGCCAATGGCAACCAGCGCGTCGAACCGTTCCGCTCCCGTTACGATCTCAATCGAATCCGCAATCGCTTCGCGGCTAGGGAGCGAGAAGAACATTCCCTCATGCCCCATCGAGATGCCGTCCGATACCGTAATCGTGTTAAAAATAAGCGGTGCGCCGCCGTTTTCCCTTACCCCGCGCTTCGCCTGTACCGCAAGGTCATGAATGTGCATGTTGCACGGCGTAACCTCGCTCCATGTGCTGGCTACGCCGATCATCGGCTTCTTGAAATCGCCGTCGCTAAATCCGACTGCCCGCAGCATCGCGCGGTTCGGCACCCGATTGACCCCTTCGCTGATAACTTTACTTCTTGTCCGCAAATCTTTGTGTTCTCCCACTGTCTTCACTCCTATCGCATTAGAGTAATCCGTGAAGCTCCTGCATCGGACGGATGAAGTTCTGCTTCATCAGCTCATGCGCCCGTTGACTGTCTTTCTTATCGAAGGCATCAATGATGGCGATATGCTCTTCGACTGAAGCTGCCGTTGCGGTCATCGACTGCTGCAGAAACACATACTTGAAACGACGGATATGCATTTGCAGCGATGTGCTGAACGATGCCGCATACGGATTGTCCGACAGCTCCATAATCAAGTTGTGGAACTGCTCGTCCGTCTCCATCGCTTGATACGCCTGCCCGCTCTTGATTGCGGCCGCGAACTCTTCGTTGATCGCTCTCAACTGCTCGATCTGCTCGGGCAGAATGACATGCGCGGCAGCTTCTGCCGCCAAGGCTTGGAGCGCCGCCATCGTCGGGTACATTTTGAAAATATCTTCTTTCTCGATGACCGTTACGATCGTTTCTTTGCCCGGACGGGTAGCGACAAGCCCCTGCACCTCCAGCAGCTGCAGCGCTTCCCGAATCGGTGTGCGGCTTACCCCTAGCGATTCTGCCAGCTCCGCATCAAACAGCTTCTCGCCCGGCTGCAAGGTGCCGTCTATAATCCAGCGTTGAATTTGCGATAATGCACGTTCTTTCGCAGACATTCGCGTCGGCGAGACGTAATTCGTAGGTATCGGCATGTTCTTCATCCTTCATCGTTCGTTTGTTATATGCAATATATCGCATATTGCATATAGATTTCAAGTGCAAAAACAACAATGGTCGAGAACCGCCCCCGAATTCTAGCCGCCTCAAGTCGAGAACGATCCCAATAATAAGTCAAAATATATAACATCCACCATATTTATTGACCGTTCCACCCCCTGCTATAGTTGGGTTACCAAGCTCTTCATCCAATTTGCTAATGGGGGTTTTGCAATTGCCAAGGGGAAACAAAGTGATAATAGCCGCAGCCGCATTGGCCCTTCTTACGGGCCTTACGGCATGCAGCTCGAAAGACGGCGGTTCATCCGATTCGGGCGGCAATGTGACGTTAACGTTCTGGAGCATCAATGGTCCAGGCCTTGACGACCTGATCAAGCAATACCAGAACGACCATCCGAACATCAAAATCGACATGCAGGTCGATGACAAAAACCGTAACGAAAATCTGCTTACAGCCTTATCTGCAGGCAGCGGCGTGCCCGATGTCGCAATCACGACCGTCGACGATATCCCGCTCCTGAAGAACGAGGATTATTGGGTTAACTTAAAGGACTTCGGCGCTGACCAGATGGAGTCCGATTTCCTGGCAGCGCGCTGGAAGCAAGGCACGAACGCGGACGGCAGCTTCATCTACGGCATTCCGACTGACTCCGGTCCGATGGCGATGGCATATCGCAAAGATATTTTCGAGGCGGCAGGACTAGCCTCCGATCGCGACTCCGTCTCCAAGATGGTTGCGACCTGGGACGACTACTACAACACTGGATTGATCATTAAAGAAAAAGCCGGCAAACCGATCGCCACGGACGCTTACTTCGGCGCATTCCTGCCGCTCATCCAGCAGGCAGGCGAATATACGATCTTCGATAAGGACGGCAATCTGACGATTGAGACCAACCCTGCCGTCAAGAAAGCCTGGGATTTCGCCGGTAAGCTTGCCAAAGCTGGTTTAACCGCCAAACAGCCTGATTTCTCCGCGGATTGGAACGCCGGTCTTGGCAAAGGCGATTTCGCTACGCTGTTCGCTCCTCCGTGGATGCTGGGCATCGTTCGCTCCAATGCACCGGACTCCACAGGCGTGTGGGACGTTGCGACGATGCCGGGCGGTTCGGCGAACTGGGGCGGTTCGTTCCTGCTCATTCCGAAGAAGAGCAAGCATCAGCAAGAAGCCTACGACTTTATTAGTTGGATTCTGGCGCCTGCGCAGCAATTGGAGCTGTACAAAACGAACGGCAACTTCCCTTCGACGCCGAGTGTATATGAGGACGACGCGTTCAAGACGAAGAAGGACGCTTACTACAGCGACGCGCCGGTAGGCGAAATTTTCGCCAAAGCAGCAGAGCAAGTGCAGCCGGTCGATTCCATCCATAGCTGGGCATCGGTCACGACTACGGCCAGCAACTATTTGCCGAAGGTCGATGCCGGCGAGGATCCGGACAAAACGTGGACGGACTTCGTGAACGAAGTCAAAGCCAATCAGAACAAATAAACGTAACTGCCTCATGAAGTGAAGTAACGAGTTTAACAACAGAAGGCCGTGTCCATTCGCGGACACGGCCTTTTCTCTGAATCTTCATATAGGAGGATATCGCATGGAGATCATGCCTGGCACCAAGCCATCCATCAAGAAGTCCCGCATTGCACGGCGTCATAACGACAATCTGTCGGGCTTGCTGTATACATCGCCCTTCTTCGTGTTGTTTGCCTTATTCGGTCTTTACCCGGCCATCTTCACGATTTATGTATCCTTGCACAAGTGGAGCCTGCTCGGGGATAAGGAATTCGTCGGCTTCCGGAATTATCGGCTGTTGTTGCTGCATGACCCCTTGTTCTGGAAATCGATTCGCAACACCTTCATCATTTGGTTCGAATCGGTACCGCTGCAGCTAGTGCTCGCAACGATCATGGCCGTGCTGCTCAACCAAGCTTTCCTTAAGTGGAAAGGCGTGTTCCGGTTCCTCATTTTCCTGCCGAACATTACGTCGCTTGTTGCAGTCAGCCTCATTTTCGCCAACGTGTTTGGTGTAAAATACGGCCTGATTAACTATTTGCTCGAATCGATCGGACTTAGCCGGATTGATTGGGTCGTCACGCCTTGGGCGACGCAGTTTGCCGTTTCCCTATTAATCATATGGCGCTATCTCGGCTTCCATATGATCATTCAGCTTGCCGGCCTGCAATCGATTCCGAATGATCTCTATGAATCCGCCACGATCGACGGCGCCAGCAGAACGCAGCAATTTGTCCGTATCACGATCCCGATGCTTATGCCGACGCTCCTGTTCTCGTTGATCATCGCCACGACCGGCGGCTTGCAGATCTTCACGGAGCCTTATGCCTTCATGAGCTCCCTGGTCGGCACTAACATAGCCGTTAATGGCGGCAGCAGCAATCAGGTGTTGACGGTCGTTATGTACTTGTATAAGACGGCGTTCACCGACCGGTCATTCGGTTATTCATCCGCCATTGCCAATCTGCTTCTGATTCTTATCATTCTGTTCTCTCTGTTCAATACATTCGTCGTGCGTAAGCTACGCGATTAAGGAGGTCAGGTTACCATGAAAAATCCGCTCTTGCGTTTGGTCGCCTATTTGCTGATCGTCGTATGCGCGGCATTCTCGCTATTTCCTTTCTATTGGATGACCGTCATCGCAACCCGCTCGGCAGCTGAAATTTCCGCTGTCCCTCCAGCCGTATTCTATGGAAGCCGATTAATCGAAAACATGGAGAAGGTTATTTTCAATCCGAACATTAACTTTCTGCTGACTTTAGGCAATTCGTTCATCATCTCTGCTGTCATTACCGCGTCCATGCTGCTGTTCAGCTCGCTTGCCGGCTTCGCTTTCGCACGGCTTCGCTTCCGCGGCAGTCGGATCATGCTGCTCTTCGTGCTAGGTTCCATGATGATTCCGCTGCAGCTCGGGCTAATTCCCCAATACATCATCATCAGCAAGCTGAATTGGCTTAACGATCTAAAGGCTGTAATCGTTCCAGGCATGGTTAGTGCATTCGGTGTGTTCTTCATGCGGCAATATATCGACGCAGCCGTGCCGAACGAGATGCTCGAAGCAGGGCGAATCGACGGCTGCAGCAACCGGCAGCTGTATTACCGTCTTGTGGTCCCGACGATCGCGCCCGCTTTCGCTACGCTGGGAATTCTGACTTTCATGAACGCATGGAACGACTTTCTATGGCCGTCGGTCGTGCTCAAATCGAACGAAATGCTTACCGTGCAGCTGGCATTGGTCCGCCTGGACATCAATACCTATTACGCAGATAAATCCTTGATCATGGCCGGCTCGGTATTAGCTACGCTGCCGTTGTTCCTTATCTTCCTGTTCTTCAATCGGCAATTTATCGCAGGAGTGACGGAAGGCGCCGTCAAAGGGTAACGCTCTCCCGGTATTCATAAGGCGTCTTGCCCGTCGCTGCCTTGAACAGCCGACTGAAATAGGCTTGATCGGCATATCCGACCTTCTCGCATATCTCGTAAATCTTCAATTGGGTTTCCGCCAGCAGCTCCTTGGCTTTCCCGATTCGCACTTGAACGAGATGCTGCGTGAAGGTCATATCCGTCTGGCTCTTGAACAGGACGCTCAAATAATTGGGGCTGACGAACAGCCGCTGCGCAGCGGAAGCCAACGTAAGCTCCCCCGCATATTCCTCTTCGATCCATCTTCTTGTAATCTTCACGAGGCGATGACATTCATCCCGTTCGGTTGAAGGCCTCTTGTCCAATCCATTCGCGTCCACCCCGTTCAGTCTGCGCATGCAATCCATATACAACAAACCAAGGTCGGCTAGATTGCCGCTGCCTGCGGCATGAAGAATCGTCAGCTCGATCCGATAGAGCCGACCAAGTACGTCGGCGATCTCGCTGGACAGCCCCTCGCAGTCCATGCGTTGTTCACTCTCTGCCGCTGACAATAGAACAGCGACCAAATGGCTGCCCTCCACGATTACAGCTGCTTTGCCAGCCTTGCCGAGAAGCTCTTCGACCACGTTCTTCATCGCAAAACGAAGGGATCGCTCCGGCAATTCCGCTGCATTGGCCCGAATAACGAATACAGCCAACGAGCGACAATCCGGGAATAGATCCTTATCGGCATGCGGTACCGGCAAATCGTACAACATCTCTTGAATCCGTTTTTCCATCACGATATTCTCTCGCAGCCTGCCCAGCTTATGCTGCGTTCGTTCCTGCTGCAATTCCTCATCCACTTTGCGGATTAAGCTCAGCAAGCTATTCTTCGATGCAGGCTTCAGCAAGTATTCATACACGCCGCTATGAAGCGCCGACAATGCATATTCAAATTCGGAGTAACCCGTCAGCAGCACAACGCGTATATGCGGATACATCCTTCGGACGATATCGGCGAGCTGCAGGCCATCTATGGCCGGCATGCGAATATCGGTGATCACGAGGTCAATCGTCTCCGCTTGAATAATCGCAATGGCATCCTCCCCGTCATCCGCTTCATAAGCAACATAAGCTTCACCGAGCGCGTTTACGATTCTCGCTATCGATGACCGCACCATCGGTTCGTCGTCTACGATCAAAATATGCATCGAAACGCACCTCCCTTCTACTATCGGTCACGGGTAGTCGCGCAGCGCAACTTCCGTCCGTTGCACCGCCTCGTTCCATGCCTGATCCGGCGACAAGGTTCCGTTGTCTACCTGCATCAGAACATCGTCCAGCGCGGTCTCGACGACATCAGCCAATGAGCCTATGTAAATCGGCTTTACTTTCCTTGCCGCATCCGAATACATCTTCCCGACTGGCGCATCGTTGAAGTAAGGGTCGATTTTATCGTGGATCGCCTTATCCTCATAAACACCCGGTACCGACGGGAAATTGCCATTGTCCACAAATAGCCGCAGCTGTTGCGCAGGACTCGTCAAATAACGGATCAAGGCGAATGCTTCCTCCGGATGCTCGCCTTCCTTGGGCAGCGCCAGGTACGACCCGCCCCAGTTGCCATATTGCTGCGGCCCAAGCTCAGCCAGATCCCATTTGCCGCTCGCCGCCGGAGCGGTATTGCGCATGATGCCCGTCATCCATGGCGGAGCCAGCATAACGGCGAAGCTTCCTTGTTCTAACCCCAAGCCCCATTCTGGCAAATAGGGCTCAATACCGGCGGACAAACCTGAATTGGCAGCTTTCATCGTGTAATCCCATGCCTTTCGAAGTTCGGCGTTGTCCTGCAGAATCAATTTCCCGCTCGTCTGATCGAAGTACTGCTCCCCCAGTTGACTGAACATTAACCGATACATCGTTCGCAAACTGTTAAACATCTTCGTGCCAGTCTTCTCCTTCAGCGTCTTGCCGACTTCGATATAATCGTCCCAGCTGCTCAGCATCCGCGATACCGATTCCCGATCGGATGGAAGCCCTGCTTTCTCGAATAAGTCGCGGCGGTAGGCGATCAGAATGGGACCGATATCGGTTGGGAGCGCGAGCAGGAATGAATGATTCGCGTTTTGCGCGTTGATCCATTTCCAATCCAGATACTCCCCCGCAAGCGCCTTCGCCCCATAATCGTACAAATTATAGAAGTGGGAGGAGAAGCCTTTAAATCGGTCGATGAACGTGCCTTCGATCACGACCACGTCGGGCGCGCCGTAACCTGCCGCGAGAGCAGTCTGAAGGTTGCTGTGAACATCGGCATATTGGGCGGTCACAACGCGAATCTTCAATTCCGGATGGTCGCGGTCATACTCGGCGATCAGCGGTTCGAGTCCTGTGCCCGGCAGAAGCCAGACCGACAATTCGATTGGGCGATCGTCTTGCAGCGAATCGACCTCCGACACGGGTACCGCCGAACACGCCGTCAGAGCAGCGAACATCAGCAGGAGGGCTCTGTATAACCATCGTCGCATGCTACATCCCTCCTTCGCTATCCATCGGAAGTACGATCTCGACTCGTAACCCGCCATTCGAGCCTTTCATCAATTGGATGCCGTAATCCTTCCCGTACACGAGCCGGATTCGCTGATGCAGGTTGGCCAATCCCAATCCGGAGTGAGACATACTCGTCGCCGCCATGTCGTCTTTCGGGTCCAACGCCCTAGCCATCTCGTCCACACTCATGCCAATGCCGTTATCTTCGACTGCAAGCAGGAGCCCTTCCTCCGTATGCCGGATCTCGATATGGATGTGCCATTTCCTTCCTTTCACCGTTTCAAGCCCATGCGATATCGCATTCTCGACAAGCGGCTGCAACAGCATTTTCATCATCTTGCATGGATATAACGCTTCATCCGCCTCGATGGTCACCTGCAGCTTCTCGCCGAATCGTGCTCGCTGAAGCAGTAAATAACGGTCCAATTGGTCTAAATCTTCTCGAACGGTTACGAATTCGGAGCCAGGCTGAATGCTGTATCGCATCAGATCGCTTAACGTGTGCACCATCTCGGCTGCCTTCTCATTGTCGTCATTGATCAACTGCCAATAAATCGTGTTCAACGAGTTATAGAGAAAATGCGGCCGGAATTGCGCCTTAAGCGCAATGATCTGCGCCTGTTTCTCCGTCGCCTGCCGGCTGGATAAATCTTGAATCGTCTCGTTCAAATGCGTGACCATCCGATTGAAGCTTTCGAACAACGTCGCTACCTCATGGTTAATGAGCGTGCTCTTCGACGGAGTAAGAATGCCTCTCTCGACTCTGCTCAAACGATGGGCGAGATAACGAATCGGACGAGTAACCGTCCACGCGAAGAACGTGACGAGCAGCAAAGCTGCGCAAATCGCGAAAATTCCGATCCACAAATTGCCTTTCTGCATTTGCTTCAGATCCTTGACAGCGCTTGCAGCATCGATGTAAGCAACGACCGTCCAGCCGCTGTACGAAGAGGTGGAATAGGCGACGTACGACGGCTGTCCCTCTTCGCTCCAATTGAACAAGCCTTCTTCTTTATTCTTCATCCGTTCGACCAGGGAAGCGTCGGCCGGTGTTCCAATCTTATTGACATCCATCGAGTAAACGATGATGCCGCGCGAATCGATAAACTGGATGTTCCGGGTCAAGCTTTGGTCATCCTCTTCAATGACGCGGCGCAGCGTGTCGATGGAGAACATCACGAATAAGTCTCCCAGCGGCTCCAGCGTCGACCATTCATTCAGCTGCCTCGCCCCGATTACGGCATGAACGGTTCCATTGCTCCAGGCTGGCCCGGATACCCATAACATACGCCCGTCGCGGGCTTGGATTTCCGAAAACCAATCGATCCGGTGCAACTCTTCTTCCGTGCTCCAATTCAAAGTTAATGCATCATTATGCGAATAGAATTGACCTTTCGAATCAATCAAATGGATCGTTAGCTCAGAGCCGGTAAGCCGCGCCTGCTCGGAAGCGAAACGGTTGATGTCGGCTTTGCCGAGCGTAACGGCCTTCCCGCGTTTTATTGCGGAAAAATGCTGCTGCACCTGCGGACTAAAGGCGACGCGCTGAGACAACCGATCATATTCAAGCAGCATAACGTCTGTTTTGCCCCGAATTTGTTTCACGGACTCCAGCATGAACCGCGACGTTTTCTCGACGACGACGCGAGAGGAATAATGATAGGAGAAGAAGCTTGTAATCGACAGGATCAGCAGCAGAATGACGGAGAATCCGATAATCAGCTGCGTAAGAATAGAAGGTTTGCGGGTCACGAGTGACGCCTCCCACGAGTTGTCGTTGTTGCATCCGCCTTCTATGTATAATGATAAACAGTCTAGGTGTCAGGCGCTGACTATATGCGTTAACTACTTAGAATTTATCCGCCTTATACCAGAACAGAGGCAGCGGGAACCAACCTTGGGGCGCACCCACATCCATGTACCGGCTATGCTGCGTCAGCAGAAGCTTCTGCGCTTGCTGCTTGCTTAGCGTTACTGCGCCAGGCTTCGCTGACCGTTCAACCGTTACCCCGTTCTCATCGACACGCGCTGTAATCAGCTGCCCGTCCATGACAGCAGAGAATTCACCTGCCACTAGTCCGGTCGTTTGATGTTTCAACGTCAGATAGGCTTGCAATACATTAGCGTAATCCAAAATGTTGTACATATCGGAAGTCTCGATTGCGCAGTCTTCCGCTAATTCGCCAAGCTGCGCGTTAAGCGCCGTATCATAGTCCGGCGAGTAAACCGTTACCCGCCCCAATTCCCGATGCGCCATATATGCTTTGATCGTACGTGTAATATGATCCGAATGCTCCATCGCCAATTCCGATATCTCGCCGCCTTCTTGATCCACGAGCAGGTAGCCGATCAATCGGCCCTCTTCCACTACCCCGATCGGATGAAGACGGAACGTCTTGAAGACGAGGGGCAGAATCTGTTCATCGCGATCGACATAAGCCGCTCTTGTCTTATTCAGCTTGTTTGCGAAAGCAGCCGCGCCTTCGGCTTCGAACAACGGGCAGAAAGATAATCCCTCGCCGCTCACTTCCTTCAGTGCATGGCGAATGTTATCCTGCGTGATCGTGTGCTTGAGCCGCACGCCCCCGCTGGTGAACCCAAAATATTCGTAACGCTGACGTTGTCCCGCCAACACGATCATATCGAACGAATCTGCGCGCAGCTTCTCTAACCAGCTGTTCATGAGCACTTTCATATGCCCTTCGCCGCGCGCGCGAGGATGCACGGACACGGTGCCCAAATAGCCGGTATGCAGCTTGTTATCGCCTACGTTCAACAGCTCCGGCAGGACAGCCACGAGCGCTCGCATTCTGTTCTGCTCGTCTACAGCGACCATATGCAGGGACGACGAATCGATTCCCTTGCCATACACTTTGGGGAGAAGCGTTTCAAAGTCCGTACTAAAAACGTAGTTCGCAAGATCAATGTACTCGGTTCTTTCTTCAGGCTTCGCTCTTCTGTATTCAGCCATTGTCTCATGCTCCTCGATTGTTAAGTTGTTGTTATACTTAACAATTCGAATAGGAGGACCGGTCTCCTGCTGAGCCGCTTATGAATTATTACGCCGCCATCTTCGACTGCTGACGTTCGCGCTTCCCTGCTCGAAGCGATAAGAAGAAGCAGAGAACAAGTACGATACAAGCCAGCGTATAGGGATAATTGATATTGATATCGAACAGCGCTCCCGCCGCAATCGGTCCAACGATATTGCCGAGACTAGTGAACGCGGAATTAAGGCCTGCAATATAACCTTGCTGATCCTTCGCCAGCTTCGACATCTGGGTGCTGACCGCCGGGCGAAGAATATCCGTCGCCAGGAATACGATGAATGTAACGGCGCAGATCAACCAATATTTATGAACGAACAACGTCAATATAATGAACAAGCCAGACAAGAGCAGACAGATCGAGATGACTCGGCGCTCTCCGAAACGATTCAGAATCCAGCTAA
The DNA here is from genome assembly GCF_033239625.1 of Paenibacillus sp. CCS19. Taxonomy (NCBI): domain Bacteria; kingdom Bacillati; phylum Bacillota; class Bacilli; order Caryophanales; family Paenibacillaceae; genus Paenibacillus; species Paenibacillus sp. CCS19. The sequence goes on along the minus strand of NZ_BTCK01000047.1, from coordinate 20,354 downwards.
ACGCCGTCAATTGAACGACTGCTCCGGCAATAGAGCCGAACGTTAGAATAAAGGCGATATCCTTCGGCTCGAATCCGAATTTCTGATCGACGAACATACTGAACAATGTCTCGAAATTCGCCAAGCCGAACGACATAACGAACACGATGACCAATCCCAGAAAATAGGGCTCGCGATAGGAACGCATCAATTGCACGAACAGATTGCTTCGCTCCATAGCGGGCTTGCCTGCTCTTTCCATCTCACCCGACCGTTCAGGCTTTGATTCCCGCAGGAACAGCAGCGTTACGCAGGCTGCGACGAGCCCTGCCACTGCAGCAGCGAAGAACGGGACGCGCACGCCGAACTCGGCCACATAACCGCCAATGCCAGGACCAATAATAAAACCGGTCGTAATGGACGCGGTTATATAGCCCATGCCCGTCGCTCGGTCCTCTTCGGAGGTAACGTCCGCCGCATACGCCATGACAGCCGGCATAATAAGAGCCGCACTGATGCCGCCCAGCATACGCGAGACGAACAGCAGCATGGACGATTCCGCAATGCCGAACAGCCATTCCGACACGGAGAAGATGATCATGCCGATAACGATCATCCTCTTCCTGCCATAGGAATCCGCCAATCGTCCTGCAAGCGGCGAGAACAGAAACTGCGTCAGCGAAAAGGCTGCGACGAGCAAGCCGACTGCCGAGCCTGTGATGCCGAGCTCCTCCATGAACATCGGAATAATGGGAATGACAAGCCCAATCCCTGTGAATACGAGGAACAAATTCAACATGAGAATAAGGACGGCGCCTTGATTTTTCATTAAAATAGCCATACGTAAAACCTCCAAGATGTATCGCGCTGTACATACTGAATATTCGTTCTAGATTATGACAAAAAAAAAAGGACTAGCAGGACGGCTTCGCAATGCCATGCAGAAACACGTCCATTGCCAGCCGATAAGCTGCCAGCGTTTCCTCTCTTCCCTTATAACGCGTATGATAACTTACCCCAAGCAGCAAGCTGTCAAGGATCATCGCCTGTCCGGTCACATTCGCGATCGTCCATTCGCCGCTGTCGACGCCTTGCTGGAGCAATCGCTGATTGAAGTTAAGATAACCTTGGCTCATCTCTTTAATACGTTCCTCGATGTCCGAGTCTTTCTCTGTGTTATTGAAAAACTCATCGATCGCCTTCGTGAGCGGATGATTCAATTGGTCAAGCGCAATCATCTCAGCCATGCCATACAGCTTGTCGGTCGTCGTCCGATACAACGGCTCCTTCTGCTGCCATGCCGCTTCCCACTCGGCATTCCACTCTTCCACCAAGTGAAGGAAGAGTCCTTCCTTGCTCTTAAAGTGATAATAAATGTTGCCCGCGCTGCAGCCTGTCGCCTTCACGATCTCTTCAATAGCCGTAGCCTTATAGCCCTTCTGCACGAACAACGCCCTTGCCGCATCGGCGATCTTCTTCTTCGTCTGCTCCGTCTGCAGCTTCTTCTTGTTCACGCTCGATCACCTTCGCTCTATAATACTGAACATTTATTCAGTATTATAGTCGATGAGAGTCCGATTGGCAAACGTACGCATTAAAAAGCTGTCCGGATGATCCGAACAGCCTCGGCCTAGTCAAATAAAAATTGTTCTCTCAAGCCTCTCGTCCATTCAGCGTCCCAATGCTGATCGCAGAGAACCGGCCGAGCGTTTCGCTCACCATTCTTGATTCATTCTGTTGGCACCGCACGATAAGAACGATAGAAGCTTTAAACCGTGATCGAGGTTTCCTCTCGTCAGATCTATGGACGAACAACATATTCAGTATGTAACCAATGGCTGCCCCTATGGCTAAGCCGATTAGCCCCCATAAGACCGGTCCCCATTTGAGCTCGAAGCCGAAGGAGGCCCCAAGTACGGAGCAGATGGTGCCGACAACAGCCGCTGCATCGAATGCACTGCTGCCGCTCCCTCGATATACCGTATGAAGCAGATCGGGCTTGGCTGCTGTCGATTCCATCGGAACGGCCGCGATATATTCTCGATTAATACCGCTCTTCTCCAATGCTAATATCGCCATCTCCAAATCATCGGATGGTTCGAATGCTGCGATAACATGCAACGTCAACCCCTCCCTCATTCGTTTTCAATTAAAGCAGGTTGTAGTTAGGCGGTTGAACCTCGGTTCTGAAGTATTGGGACTGTTCTCGGTCGAACAGCTCGTTCATTTCGACTCCCATGACATACGCAGAGTAGGCTGCAAAGCAGTACATGGAGGGGAAGAAACAAAACCACTCCGGATCCATCACAGCCCTAGCCTGATCCAAGAAGCCGCAAACGATAAGCACGACCGCCTCTACCAAATGGGAATAGTACGAAATCGCGATACAGCTTACGGAGATGAACGCACCGCCCGGCAGCCGCTGGAGATACAGGTGACCAAGCCCTGGGAAGATCAGTGACCAGATCAGCGCACGACGCGGCGATCGCTTGTTCAGTAAAGCGATCGCAAGACCGTTCATCGTGAACAGCTTTATCGGTTCACGCACGCGCTCTGCCAATAAGCAATGCTTATTCAGCTCAATGGTTTTGCTGTAGCTGTCCCATATTGCATAAATATAGATTGGGATATAGAGCAGAAGCCATCGCGGCACCAACGCAAGCTTAGCTTCATCGAACTGACCGAGAAAAGAGTATACCATCGCTTCGTTAAGATTGACCTTCGTGTTAATGAAGAGCTCCCATACGATTAGAACAAATCCTTTGGTATAGTAGCCGAGAAGCAAGTGTCCAAATCCTGGAAAAGCAGCAGACCACCAGGCAACGACCCAAGGATTGCGAGGCTTTATTTGAACGATATCGAATGCTGTCGTCATACTTGAAAATCTTCTAAGGAACTTCTGTGCGGGCTGGCGCTGCATTCGTGTGCCTCATTCCTCGTTTGTTATTTGGTGATAGATGCATCCCGCGCTCCCCTCATAAGTCCGATAATCAATAGCACAATCGGAATGACTATGCCTATCGTCATAATATAAGGGGGGAACACCATTTCGTCCCAATGCTGCATATAAATCACGTTCGGGTATACAACCTGAGAGAACACGACCATGATCATGGCGCAGGGCAACGTAAGCGTGCGATAATTGTTTAAACGCAGTACCTCCGACAAGCTCGTAACCCAAGAGTAGAAGTAGAAGGTCGTCTTCAAGTAAGTCGTTATAAACCACAATCCGGCTAATATCGCCTCAATCCGTTGGATGAAATTCCCGATGCTTATTTTCTTAACCAGGGCATAGCTGGGAAAAATACTTCTCATCGTAATATCAGGACCCAGAATCCATATGCACAGCAGCGTAACAAACTCCACGCATAACCCGCCTGCCAATGCGGCAAGAAACATACCCATTCGGGCCTGATTCATCTGACGATCTTGTACCCTCGGCAATAAGGCGAACAGGAACACCATCGGCATATAAGCCGTTCCCGCGAATATAATCCCCGCCCAGATGACGGACTTCGTTCCCGCTTCAAATATCGGCAGCATGTTCTTCACTTCGATTTGGGGCGTAAGGGTGGTAACCAATACGAAGAACAAGATTAGAAACCAGGGAAGCATCAGCTCTGACGTACGTGCGATGGACTCCAATCCCATTCGACTGCCCATCACCACAATGATGGCAAATAACGCAGAGGTAAACACGACCGGCGTTCGGGGCAGAAAATGAATTTGAAAAAAGTTGGTCACGTAGAATAACACGGTCGCAGTTCCGAGGAATGAATAGAGCGAATAAATAAGCCCAAGGAAAGCGCCGGCCCATCTCCCCAGCACCGCTTCGCAAATGCCTACGAACGTCTTATCCGGATACATTCGCCACAACGCATAATAGATACCTACGATTAGCATCCCAATGAGAATGCCGACAAGCCCGCCTATCCATGCATCCTGCTTCGCAATGTTGGCCAATCCCGATGGAATGATCAAGACCGTCGTTCCAATCGAGTATAAGAACACGAGCACCATTAATTGACGACCATTTATTTTTCCATTATCAAGCAAAGTTATCCCACTTTCTTGATCGTTAATCGAAGGCTCTCTTCATCGATTCCCCCATCGGTTCGAATACAGCCGCCGCCCAATCGAGCGGGTTCGGCAGGGAGACATGCAGCGCCGCAGCGATACTGATCGAAGTGGCCGCCAGCATCGCAATACTGAACACCCAGAGATCTTTCTTGAATTTCCTTAAGGAAGGCATTTCGATTAGTATGCAGAAACCTGCCAAGATAACGATACCTATAACCAGCCACATGAATCATTATCCCTCACCGTCCATGATGAACGAGTTATCGATCGTGCCCGTTCGCCTAATATTTACTTTTGCGTTTACCGTTAACGATGCTTCGGCAAAATGCTCGTCCCAATCGTTCTCCATTTGCTTCCATGCCTTCAAGTTGCTGCGGTGAAGCGCATCGCCGAAGCCGAAGAAATCACATTTGAATTTCTGTTGGCCCGCCGCGATCGTTCGCTCCACAATATCCTTAAGCGACTTCTCTGCTTCGCGCTCTAATGTATCGATGACGCCCTCATCGGTTATCTCGACCTTGCACATCACTTCTCCCACATTCTGCTCAACATCCAGATCGACGATGAGATGAGGTCTCCCGTTACGAATTTCCGTCTTCATATTCGACTTCGAACGAATGACCTCCAGTGCGATATTCCCCTTCTCGCCTGGGCAAGGAACATGCCCTACGGTACTCTTCACACGGTCGACGATGTAGTTATAGCCCTTGCTCTGCTCTTCGCTTAACCAGCCGATTAATTGATCCATGCGGAATACGGCAAGACCGTTATTTCGCAATCGAGCATCCGGATTAAGCTTCTCGACATTGCTCCTTCGCTTTCCTTTTGCTTCATTGCCAGTCGCTTTAATGCCGCTAAGCACTGGATTATTTCCTTTGCTCTTATAGTCCCTGATGAACATATCCATCGTCATTGCGGACACAGGAGCCCAAGCTTTCTCCGAAACCTGAATGGAGTTGAATATCTTGTTCGCTGGAATTTTATCGAGAGGCGTCAGCAATTCCAAGAGATCTTCAGCGCTTGTACCCTTAGCAACGAGGATATAGAAGTCCATTCGGAGCTCATAGTCCCTCGATAGCAAATCCAACGCTTCTGCGATCCCTTCCCGTGCCAGTTCTTCTCCGATTACGACGATACGAAGATGGGATGCATATATTTTTCTTGGACTGACCGTCGTCATTTTGCGGATCGCTTCGAAAATCGTTACGCCGCTGGCTCTGTACGTGGTAACAGGGGTTGAAAAGCCTGAAGAGCCTTTCGACGTTGCAACTTCGCTGGGCTGCACGACTTGGGCCGTGACTCGATAACGTTCACCCACTTTATCAATCCCAAGACCAACCGAAATGGCAAGCTCGTTCAATTCCCGGCGGTCCCAGCAGCCCGTCAGCGGCAGCAGGAAGACTAACAAGAGCATGACGATCATCCCGCGTTTCACAATAACATTCATGTTCACTTCGCCTTCCTTGCGTGCCATTGGCGAAACGGATTAAGCTTGCCGAACATGGAAGGCCTCGTGTTCATCTTCCGCTGTGTAACCCGTAAAATAACGTCCTTCTGATCGCCAAAATTGAATGGTCCGACCGGCGACATATAAGGGATGCCGAAAGAACGCAAACTGGTCAGGTGCAGCAAAATCGCGATAATGCCGATGAAGATGCCGAACATGCCGAAGGCCGCGGCAAGACCCATGAATAAGAAGCGGCTGATCCTGACCGCGATCGACATATCGAATTCCGGGATCACATAACTGGATATCGCGGTGATCGATACGACAATGATCATGCTTGCCGAAATAATGCCTGCTTCTACGGCTGCCTGACCGATTACAAGCGTTCCGACGATGGAGACCGCTTGTCCGACCGCCCTCGGCATGCGCACTCCGGCTTCTCGTAATATCTCATAAGTCGCTTCCATGATGATCGCTTCGACGAATGCGGGGAACGGTACGCCTTCCCGCTGCGCGGCCAAACTGATAAGAAGCTGCGTCGGGATCATTTCCTGATGATAGGTTGTGATGGCAATGTATAGCGCCGGAACGAGTGTAGCAATGAAGAGTGCGAAATAACGAAGCCCCCGAATGATCGTACTGATATCCGCACGATGATAATAATCTTCGGCAGCTTGGAAGAATTGCACGAACAGGCTTGGTACGAGTAGAACATGCGGGGTCCCGTCGATTAGGATCGCAACCCGTCCCTCAAGCAGAGAACCTGCGATTGAATCGGGCCTCTCTGTATTGATAATGGTCGGGAAAATAGTGAACGTCTCGTCCTGTATGAACTCCTCGATATACCCGCTCTCCAGAATCGCATCCGTATCGATCGATTCGATGCGACTGACGACTTCATCGATCACTTCTTTCGGCGTGAGACCATCGATGTACATGATAGAGACGTTCGTCTGCGTAACCCTTCCTACCGTATATTTCTTCAACACGAGGCTTGGGGATTTGACGATTCTGCGAATCAAGGCGACGTTCACATGAATGTTCTCCGTGAAAGCTTCCTTCGGTCCTCGAATCACCGTCTGATTCGTCGGTTCCGTCACAGCCCGCTGCTCCCATCCCGCCATCGGGATTTGGAGCCCTTCCGTACAGCCGTCTATAACAACGACAACACAGCCTTTCATCAGCGATTGCACCGCTGAGTCCAGACTGTCGAATTTATTGATTTGTCCCACCGTTAGAATGGAGTCCAAGAGCAGATCGGGCACCTCAGCATGCTGACGTCCTTCCGCCGAAATTCGCTCTTGCATTAACGGTTCCAATATAAATTGATAAATTAATTGCTCATCCGATAACCCATCGAAATAGACGAGAGCGATCTGGATCGAACGGTTTGCCGCGCCGACCCGTACCTTGCGGATGATGAGGTCATCGCTGTAACAGGTTTGTTTTCTAATCTCCTCGATGTTCGCTTCCAGGCAGGACTGCATGTTCAAGGTCGTATTCGTCGGCATCGTGCATCCTCCCGTTCTCTTCGTTGTTACCGACCATTATTAACGGACGTTATTTGTTCTAAACGCCGACCATTTCATGCGCGCGACTTGAAGCGAGAATAAGTTCTGGGATATCAGGTTATGATGACATCAGGAAAATGAAGGGATACGTGTTATAGAAGCTTTCAAACACTGTCGTGCAAGGGGAAGTTATTCATGCCTAATGTGGTTCCATACTTGATTTTGATTGTCCTATCGATCTGTGCCTTAACCATTGTTTTTCTTCGGTCCAAACAGTTCGTAACGCTAGTATGGTTCCTCGCTTTCGCTGGCTTGATTTATATTTTCGAATTTATCATTCTGGTCCTATTCCAATCCTATACTTATTATCCGAAGTTGATAGACAATGCTTATTGGGACAGCATGTTCGGCGCCTTTGTGTCCAACTTCTGTGCGGTTCCGGTCGCGGGGATAACGGTCGTTACATTCCGTCTTCGTTTCCGATGGTTCATCCTATTGTCGTTATTCTTCACTGGCGTTGAATGGTTTTTTATCACGATCGATATATATAAGCACAACTGGTGGAGACTTCCCTACACGACTGTATTCTTAATATGTTTCTTCTGGCTGTCGCGCGTTTGGGCGAACCAGACCGCTCGCGGCTCACGATTGATTCGATATTTTTCATTGTTGCTGTTCTCCCTCAGCCTATGCGACTCATTGGCTTTCGGAATGGCCCTTGCAGGAATCAGCCAATATCATATTGGGTGGTTCGCGAACCCAACGCGTGACGACATTCTGGTGAGGTTTATCTTCATCCTGACGACCAGCATCATTCTTTCAACAACAATCTATCGAACAAATGCGATTCGCTGGATCATTATCGCGATAGCTGCAACGCTGGCGCTGCAGATCATCCTGCTCGCGACAGGAATTATGCGCATTTATATCTCTCTGTGGCTGTTCTATCCGATTTTCATTGCCTGTCACTGCCTGATTGCATGGCTGCTAGTGAAGTCTAATCATGCGCTGCTTCAGCAGAAACGGCATGCATAACAAAGAGCCGAGGCATTCGAAGGCCCCGGCTCTTTGTTTTACGTGTAAAAACTAGCGATCGCTATCGCTAGTTTTGGGTCATGCTGTGTTTATATTTGTAAGGCGTCGATCCGACCACTTTCTTGAACGTGTTAATAAAATAAGAAGGGTTCGCCAGTCCGATCCGTTCGCCGATGATCCGAACAGGCAAGTCTGTCGTCTGCAGCAGCCGGCAGGCTTCCTTCATTCGCCTCGCGGCGATGTAATCCGTTATGTTGCTGCCTGTCTCTCTCTGGAACACGCGGGAGATATAGGCCTTGGACAGATGGAGCTCCTCCGAGAGCCGCTCCAGCTCGAACGCCTCAGCGTAATGCTCTTCAACCCACTGCATAATTACCTCCGAGTAGCGAGGCGTCCTTGCAAGTATCGCATCTTGGTGTGAGTCCACCATCCGCCGATTCACCGCAGCTATGTATTGCGCTAACAGCAGCGACGCTTCTTCCCCGTCATTCGATCGTTGTCCTGCTTGCGTTCTATCAAAAGTCTCGCATAGATACAGAAGGCCATCGAGCTCCCCTTGCAGATCGAAAGCCTGCTTTGCGATCTTACCCTGCTTAAGCTTCATGAATAGCTGCTGCAGACGCGGGAAAGGAACAAGTCCTTGTTCAAGCTGCATCGGGTCAAAATGAAACACCGTCCGCACATACGGCGTTTCCGTACTGGCTTCGACAAACACCTTATGCAATTGGAACGGCTGGAAGAAGAACAACATCCCTTGCCTTATATCGTAGGTCTGCTGATTGACGATCACCTTGCCTACGCCTTCATGGACGAGCAGCAGCTCGCAGCCTTGATGCCAATGGTAATAGCCTTTGAACTGCTCGGTGGAGCGGACCGCATGCCCCCAATGGTATGGCTTTTCTTGAAATTGAATCAGCTCGAACAGTCGGTTCATCGCTTCCTCCTCATCAGGACAATAGAACGACATTTTTAATCATTCTACTGCAATCTCAAGGTTCCTCCAACCTCTATAATCAAGCTTAACGACAACAAGGAGGATGAACAATGGACGCAGCCTACCGAACAATGGTGATGGATCGCATTATGCACAAAACAGAGCGCATGCTCGAACAAATCGGTGACCGTTCTCCCCATGTAGCGAGAGAAGATGGGGTTTATGACGATTTGCCGCATTGGTGGTGGACCTCCGGCTTCTGGCCTGGCATCCTCTGGCTTATGCATGATATGACGGGCAGCGATGCTTACCGGCAGGCGGCTTGGGACTGGGATGCGAGAATCGAGCATTGGTTCTCCCGATACCCGCTGGAACTGCATCACGACGTAGGTTTTCAATTCTTGCCGACAGCTGTCATTAAGCATCAACTAACCGGCGATCAAGAAGCGCTGCGCATCGGTCTGAGATCAGCTGATTTCATGGCTGGACGCTTCAATTCTGCGGGCGGCTTCATTCGTGCCTGGAACGGCGATCACATCGGCTGGGCGATCATCGACTGCATGATGAATCTGCCGCTCTTATTCTGGGCAAGCCGCGAATCCGGCGATCCCCGTTACAAACATATCGCCGTTCGCCATGCGGATACGATCTTGAAGAATGCAGTACGCGAAGATGGCTCGGTCGCTCATATCCTCTCGTTCAATGCCGAGACAGGCGAATTCATCGAACAGCTCGGCGGGCAAGGCTATGGACCGGATTCCGCATGGAGCCGAGGCAACGCTTGGGGGCTGTACGGATTTGCGATTGCTTATCGCAATACAGGCGATCAGCGCTATCTCGACGCTTCCAAGCGAATCGCGCATCACTTCATCGCTGCGCTGCCAGATGATGCAGTGCCGCATTGGGATTTCCGTGTGGAGCAGCCAGAAGAAGAGGAGCGCGACAGTTCTGCTGGCGCAATTGCAGCATCCGGTCTTATCGAGATCGCGGAGCATGTTCCGCATGCGCAGAAGCGAATCTACCAAGCGGCTGCGGAGCGTATCCTGACATCTCTAACCGAGCGCTATGCGACGTGGGATCAGCCAGAGCATCAGGCGATTTTACTCCAAGGAACAGGACATAAGCCAGCTGGTGAGAATATTAACGTATCGCTCATTTACGGCGACTACTACTACATTGAGGCGATGGCCAAGCTAAACGGATGGTCTCGGCGGATTTTCTAAATCCCGTAGTTCAGCAAGTGAGCAAGTAAGCTCTGATAGGATGCATTGGCACCCTGTCAGAGCTTTTTTGTTTTACTTTTGCCCCGACAGTATAGAGTCCTTCGGCCCCGCACTCTCGACGGTCAGTCGGATAACATCGATCAGCTTGTTCATCTGCTTCTCGATCTGGTCGATCGTCCACTCATCTCCTGAAGATACAATGATCATTCGCGACAAGCCAACCTCCTCACTGGCTCCAACTGACATGCTGTCGATATTGAACCCGCGGCGGCTGAATAATCCGGTTACCCGGTGCAGGACGCCTGGCTGATCGTTTACAAGTACCGTAATCGTATAGGTCTGCATCATTCGTTCTCCCCCAATAGCATTTGATCTAAGTTCCTGCCGCCTACTACAAACGGATACACATTCTCGTCTCTCGCTACAACAAACTCTACAAGCACGGGACCGCTTGTCTCCAACGCTTCCTGCCATATCTGCTCCGCTTCAGCCTTCGTGCTTGCCCGCAGTCCTTTGATCCCATAAGCCTCGGCCAGTCGAACAAAATCAGGACTTCCCGCCAGATCGATGTGGCTCAGCCGATTGCCATGAATGATCTCCTGCTGCTGTCTCACCATGCCGAGTACCTGATTGTTGATGACAACGATCTTAACCGGAATCTGATCAACAGCGCATATCGCCAACTCCTGTGCGCACATCTGCATGCCGCCATCCCCGTTAATCGAGACAACTAACCGGTCGGGATTCCCAACTTGCGCGCCAATCGCCGACGGGAACCCGAAGCCCATCGTGCCAAGGCCGCCTGAACTGATAATGGAGCGAGGACGCTTGAATTTGTAGAACTGTGCGGCCCACATTTGATGCTGACCAACGTCAGTCGTAATAATCGCTTCCCCGTTCGTCGTCTCGCTGATCATCTCGATCACGTACTGCGGCTTCAGCTCCGTCTCCGAGTCGGTGTACCGCAGCGGTTTCGCTGCTTGATCCGCCTCGAGCGCCGCCCTCCAGCCGCCGATCTGATAAGGCCGTGCCTTCGTATTGGCGTACTGGAGCACATCCTTGATATCGCCAACACAGCCGATATCCGTTTTGATGTTCTTGCCGATCTCCGCTGGGTCAACATCAATGTGGGCAATCGTCTTCGCATGCGGAGCGAATCCAGCCGTGTTCATCGTTGCGCGATCATCGAATCGGGAGCCGATTGAAATAATGAGATCGGCGTTCTGTACCGCCATATTAGCTGCATACGCGCCATGCATACCGAGCATCCCTAGCGACAGCTCGTGGCCGCTAGGGAATCCGCCCAGCCCGAGAAACGTTGTCGTAACCGGTATCTCCGTGAGTCGAACGAATTCCAGCAGCTCGTGAGATGCATCCGAATAGACAACCCCACCCCCCGCAATGATGACTGGCTTCTCGGATTGAGCGATCGCTTCGAGAAGCTGATCAATCGACGCATGATCCGGTTTCGGTGTGGCAGTGTATCCTCGCAATGACATGGAAACACTCTGGGTCGGATCATAGAGCATCTTATGATTGGAGATGTCCTTCGGAATATCGATTAAGACAGGTCCCTTCCTGCCCGTGTTCGCGATATGGAACGCCTCATGCACGATGCGCGGCAGCTCCTGTACGTCACGTACCAAATAACTATGCTTCGTAATCGGCATTGTAATGCTGATAATGTCAGCTTCCTGGAAGGCGTCGCTTCCCATCACGGTTGTCGGAACGTTGCCTGTAATAATAACAAGCGGCACCGAATCCATATACGCTGTCGCGATGCCTGTAACCAAATTCGTCGCCCCCGGTCCTGAAGTCGCTATGCATACGCCAACCTTGCCCGTCGATCTTGCATAGCCATCCGCCGCGTGGATCGCCCCCTGCTCATGCCGCGTCAGAATGTGCTTGAACTCATCGTTGTCGACCATCGCATCGTAGATGTAGAGTACATTGCCTCCCGGGTAACCGAATACGCACTCCGTTCCTTCCTTCAGCAAAGCGTGCAGCAGCACCTCGGATCCTGTCATCAGCTTCTGTTCCATCGTAATTCCTCCTATAATCAAAATTCCCCTTCATCCGCGCGGCAGACAGCGCAAGGCTGATCTGCCATAGGGACGAAAGGGGAATTTTCGTGGTACCACCCTGATTCACCGGCAACCTTACGGTACCGACCTCAAGAGGTGAAGCAGCGCCTCACCTGCAGCACGATAACGTGTGCCACTCCGTTTGAGCCTACTCATCGAATCCACCCGCGGCGTGGACTCAAGCGTTCGGTCAACCAGCTCCAAGACGACATCTGACAGGGATTAAGGCGGAGGTTTCAGCATTCCCTCTGCTCTCTGTACATAAGAGCCCCGTCATTTAATCTTTTCATCGCTGATGTGATATAGATAAGCGGAAAACAAAAACCCCTTCCATCTCCGCAGCATGGCAGTCATCGGACTGTCATGCTACAGGGACGAAAGGGGAACTTTCGCGATACCACCCTGATTCGCCGGGCACCTTGCGGTTCCGGCCTCAAGAGGTGAGGCTGCGCCTCACCTGCAGCACGATAACGTGTGCCACTCCGTTCGAGCCTACTGGTCGGAGTTCCACCGCTGGAACCTAGACGTTCGGTCAACAAGCTCCGAGACGACATCTGACACGGGATTAAGGCCGAGGTTTCAACATTCCCTCCGCTCTCTGTACATAAGAGCCCCTGTCATTTAATCTCATCATTGCTTAGGAAATATGCGTATGGAAACAATAAACCCCTTCCATCTCCGCGGCATAGCAGTCATCGGACTGCTATGCCACAGGGACGAAAGGGGAATCTCTCGTGTTACCACCCTGATTCACCGCGAACCTTGCGATTTACGGTCTCATGAGGTAAGGACGCGCCTTACCTGCAGCACGATAACGTGTGCCACTCCGTTCGAGCCTACTAGTCGAAGTTCCACTGCTGGAACGTAGACGTTCAGTCGACTAGCTCCGAGACGACATCTGACAGGAGATTACGGCAAAGGTTTCAGCAATCCCTCTGCTCTCTGGACATAAGCGCTCTTGTCATTTTTTCTCATCAACGCCGAAGATATTGGACTTATATTAGCACAAGGAGTGAGGGGGATTCAACACCCTTTCACAATATTCACAACTTTGAGGCGATGAATGATGCGCTTTAGTTTGTTCGATTTATTGGGATGCCTCTATCGTTGTCCATCCTTGAAGGAGGTCTAGAAACTGAATAGGTTCTCTATTGCTTGGTTCAAAAATAGCGATCCCCATATATAAATTACCAGGTATGTAGGCCCAAGCATCATCAAGCTCCTTCCCCCATGATCCGCCTGCTGCATACTTGTCTGCCATTGCGATTTGATTCCAGGTTCTCTCGTTCGTTTCATACCATACCTTATTTCCATCCACATCGCAGAGGAAATATATGATATCAAAATCAGAAACGACCTTTATGATTTTCCCGTTAACGAGTTCCGAGCTGAAGCTATGTTGGTATACCTCTTGATTACTCGTTAAGTCGAATTTTCTTAGTACATTCCCATCCGTATTCGTTTCATACAAATAGTCATGCTTAACGCCATCAACTTCCCTGTTCGAGATAATTGAGATGGTGCGCCATCCTTCATGATCGTAATCCGCAACTATTCTAGTGTCAGAAGTATTCATATCATATATGTGACCTGAATCGTCAGTCATAATAGCTTCGTAATACTCCCCGCCTAACCAATACTTAACAACGGTTAGCTCACTCAGCTTGCTTGGTTCTTGCAGCCTAACGGTGTGTGTGATTGTTATTGAATCTGGAGCCTGAGTTGAATCCCTGGCCTGAGATATAATTATCTCGGATATATAACCATTGTCTATGTCGAACAAGATTGCGTTTGCGTCCTGTCCAACGAATAATTTCAAATGACTGCTGTATTCATCGGGTAAAGAATAACGATAAAATGGATTGCTCAATATAGAATCGTCATTGATACTGCCCAGAGGCGCGAACAAAAGCTCTTTATCCCTTGTTATAAAATATCCGCCGCTTTCACCTAATAGATCGGCTGAATAGTCGATCGGACTGCTCGTTAGATTGTCCCAAGCGTCTGGTTCTTCGTTTATCGTGGGTTCGATCAGGATATCAGTGAGCGATTTAATATCTTTCACCTTGTCTGGGGAGAACCATGCTTCATCAGCGGATGAAACATGTGTATCGCTATTAATACTTACGTTCGATACAAAAACCGCTGTATCGGTTTCATCTGTTTGCGCATATAGAAACTCATAGTTCTGTACAAGCAATTGCACCTCACCAACAGTTCCGGGCTTTCCGAATAATCGCTTATCAGATTCATTCTCGAATTTCAGAATGAATTCCCTGACCGGCCTATCGAGATGATACGCATCCGAAATATAGTTTCCGGGGAAATCCTCATCGCTTTCGTAATACACCATAATTTCATCCCCATATGCTTCATCATCGCTGGAGACGTATTCATAATTACCCTTTATCCTGATTTGTCCGTCGAAGCTGATCTTCAGATAACTGATTTCTTGGTTATCCGGATATCGATCGATCTTAAATGCGGATACCTTTGCATCCCCTATTCGGTCACCGATTGCTATTGGCTCTATCGCCGAATTTGGTTCGACGTCGGATGATTCGGTTTGTTCCGTCACCGCTGTATCCGACTTGTGACTAACTCCTTGCTTGCCAACCAAACTAGAATTAAATATTACAACAACCGCAGCCATTAAAATAAACGCACCGACGGCTATCAGATATTTGTTCATATGCTTCCTCCACTGTATGATACGCTAGAAATAGGTTATTTCTGCTTATCAAGCAAACACTAAATTGCTAAAAATTTCAATATTATATCGAATGTCTTTAGCATAATTTTAGTAAACTCTAATCAACAAAAACGCACACCGCCCAGGTGTGTGAAAAATGAGAACGGACCTGCCCTTGCATTCTCTTCCCGCTCTTGCTTCAATGGAGTTATCTTACTTAGGAGTGAGTGATCAGAATGAATTCACCGATTCGGATTGGCATCATCGGAGGCGGGTGGAGGGCTTCCTATTATCTTCGGATAGCAAGCCTGCTTCCCCATCTCTTTCACATAAGCGGAGTCGTCCTGCGCGACCCGACCAAATACAGCGATTTTCTCGCACGATGGAACGTGCCCGTCTACCGCTCAGCTGAGGAATTGTCCGCCAAGAGCGATTTTCTCGTACTTGCGGTGTCCAAGACCGCTGCTGCCGCCTGCATCGCAGACCTCGTCGCTGCCGACATCCCTGTGTTAGCGGAAACGCCACCCGCGACGAGTCTTGCTGAATACGAGCAGCTAGCGGCCATTGCAGCGCGCAATCCATGCATTCAGGTCGCAGAGCAGTATCCGCTGCTGCCACACAACCAGGCACGTACCGCCTACTTGGGCTCCGGCAAGCTCGGCGATGTGCACCATGTTCAGGTGTCAGCCGGCCACGGTTATCATGGCATCAGCCTTATTCGGCAGTGGCTGAACATCGGCACGACGCTGGAATGCGAAATCATCGGACGCCGTTTCTCCATGCCTATCGCCGATACCCCTCATCGAGGACAAGTCTCGTCGAACGAACCTGGCGTCGAGCAGCAGGATATCGCGATCTTCAGCTTCGCAGGCGGCAAGAGCGCTGTGCTGGACTTTGCTCGCTCCCAGTACTTCTCCACCATTAGAAGCAATCGCATCCTCATTCGCGGAACACATGGTGAAATCCAAGACAATACGATTACGCGCAAAATAGCGCCGGATTACTTCGAGACTGCCACGATTCAGCGTACCCAACAGGGACAGGAGGGAAGCTTGTTCAACCTTTCCCTTGCCCGGCTGCAAGCCGGCGCTGACATCCTTTATCGCAATCCGTTCGCTTCTCATTCGCTCTCGGATGAAGAGATTGGCATCGCCGAAGCGCTGCTTCGCATGCGCATCTTCCTGCAGGAAGGCATCTCTTTCTACTCCTTGTCTGAGGCGCTTACCGATGTCCGGCTTGGTTTAAGCATGGACGAGGCGCTGGCCAGCAGCGGAGCGGTCACCGTACGGATCGGGTAGCAGGAAAGTAAGTCTCCCAAACAACAAACAAGCCCCTTCCACATGGAAGAGGCTTGTTTCGCATTTTCTAACCCAATTCTTGCGCGTTCTATCTCTGATGAATTGACTGTGTATCGCTATTCCTTAACGCCGCCAAGAGCGACGCCTGCAATAATATAACGGGAAAGCAGGAAGTAGATGACGAACAACGGTAGAGCCGTCAGCGCGAGGCCCATATAGATCGATCCGAACTCCACCTTGTATATATCGCCTCGAAGCAAACTTACCATGATCGGAAGCGTATATTTGGACTTCTCGGTCAACAGGATGAGCGGCATAAACAAGTTGTTCCAGCTTGCGACGAAAGCGAAAATCGCTTGTGTCGCTAATGCCGGCGTCATAAGCGGCAGGATGATTCGGTTAAATGTCGCGAACTCACCAGAGCCGTCAATACGAGATGCCTCGACAATTTCGAGCGACAGCGTCGAGAGCAAATATTGACGCATGAAGAACACCATTGCCGGTGCTGCAATCGCTGGCAGAATGAGCGGCAGGAAGCTGTTGTTCAAGTGAAGCTGATACATGAACTTATAGAAACCAATCGCACTTGCCTGTGTCGGAATCAACATCACGCACAGAATGAAAGTGAAGAAGGCTTGACGCCACTTCCAGTTGTATACAACGAGCGCATATGCGGTCAACGACGAGAAATAAACAGACAAGGCGGTCGATGAAGCTGAGATGATAAATGAGTTCAGGAACCCTTTAAATGCATCAAAGCCTTTACCCCTCAGCACATTCCAGTTATCACTCAAATGCGTAGATGGCAACAACGACAGACCACTCTGAATTTCCGCTGTAGAGCGCGTAGCATTTACGAACATAACCCAAAACGGGAGGATGCTAAGCAGCGCAAGGCCGATGCAGACGATATAGATGATGGTCTTGTTGAATTTTAATCCCATTGTGCTCTCTAGTTTCGCCATGGATCATACCCCCTTTGCTGCTGCTTTTGCAGCTTTCTTTTGCGCTCTAAGTTTCTTTCTGAGCTGTGCCTCGCTGCGATCACGCATCAGATAGAACATTAGTGCCGCCAGAACGCCTGCAATTACGAACATGATCATACTTGCTGCAGCCGCTTTGTTATACATATAGGCTCCCTTGAACGCTTGCCCATAGATGAACACCGAGGTCGTCATTGTTGCATTGTCAGGACCGCCCGCAGGGGTAATGAACAACTGCGGAATATCGAACATTTGCAGACCGCCCACCATCGACGTAATGAGCGTGAACAACATGATCGTACGAAGACTAGGCAGCGTAACGCGGAAGAACGTCTGAAGCCCGCTTGCGCCGTCAATAGCCGCAGCCTCGAAGAGCGCCGGATTAATGCCCATAACGCCTGCGATCAAGATGATCATCGTGTTACCATACCACATCCAGAACTGAATGAAAGCAACGATGCCCCTTGCAGTGTTTTTATCCTGAAGGAATTGAACCGGTGCATCGATCCATCCAAGCGATTGGAACAAACTATTTACAGGACCCATCGGGTAAGCGAACAGGGTACTGAAGAGCACAGCGATCGTACTCGCCGTGATTATATTCGGCATATAGAGCAACACTTTGAACATGCCCTGTCCCTTAACATTAAGGCGTCGGTTCGTGAACCATGCGGTCAGCAAGAGCGCAAGGGCAATCTGAGGAATGAAGTTCGTAATCCACAAGATAAAGGTGTTAGAAAGAGATGTTCGGAATGTCGCATTGTCGAAAAGAAGTTCTTTAAAGTTCTGGAATGGATTATCCAAGATATGAACCGGTTTCGGGATGACACCTTTCATATCGGTGAAACCAATGACTGCCGTGTACAGCGTTGGATACAAAGCAAAAACGAGAAACACTAATATGAATGGCAAGCTGAAAATATAACCGTACTTCGAGTAATTAATTGTTCCTTTGCGGCGCATGTACTCACCTCATCAATTGATATAAAGGGGCGGGATAAACCGCCCCGCCCCTTCGGCGCCTCTTTATTCGCTTTCGATACCGAGTTGGTCTTTAACGGTTTGCTTGAAGTCTTTGAGCGCAGCTTCGCGGCTCTTGCCGCCCGTTGCGTATGCACGAACTTGGTCGCGCCAGATCAGGTTGATCGACTCGTCGTATTGCGTCAGGTTTTTACCCGAAGCGTTCTTGTTCGCAGGAACGAATGCTTCGAACATATTTTGTCCGCCGAGCAGCGGAACTTCGCCATTGGACTTATCCATTACAACAGACGATGCAACGCTGTCTTTCGTGCCTTGCTCGCCCTCTTTCATCGTGCCGTTAGCCCAGTAGTATTGGAGGCCCGTATCGGACGTGTCGAGCGTTACCCAGTTGATGAAGTCAGCAACTGCTTTCTTCTTCGCTTCATCCTTCGTAACTTCTTTGTTCGCGAGCAGCCAAGTGCCGCCCCAGAAGAAGCCTGTTGGTGGTTCCGTAACAGCCCAGTCACCATTCGTTTCTTTCACTTGATCTTTCATAACATAGTTGATCAGCCAAGCTGGGCCGAAGAAACCGAATACTGGTTTAGCGCCAGCGCCGGACATATCCGCGTACCAAGCTTCTTGCCAGTCTTGCGTGCCGTTGCTATATCCGTTGTCCGTCAGCTTCTTGGAGTAATCCAGGAATTGCTCACGTTTTGGATCGATGTGCAGCTTGCCGTCAACAACCCAGCCTTTGTCGGAGCTGTTCTCGATTGGGTGCCAGATGTCGCCGTCGCCGGAAACGATCGCATAACCTTTTGCTTTCAGCTTCTCAGCTGCTTCGAAGTACTTCTCCCAACCTGGGCCAACTTCGCTCTTGATTGCTGTTGGATCGTCAGTGCCGAATACATCCTTCGCGATCGAACGACGATAGATGAAGCCGCCGCCCGTTGCTTGGTAGCCAAGCGCTCTCAGTTGGCCGTCTTTGCTGCCGATATCTACGGAATATTGAGCGATGCCTGCGTCCTTCACCAGTTGATCCGTGAGGCCCAGGTCCGCGTAGTTTGCTGCATAGTCAGATGCGTCGCCTTGCGTATACTTGAGTACGAATGCCGATTCAGCTGCGTAGATATCTGGAGCGTCTTTACCGCCGCCAGCGAGAGCTTGGTCAAGTGCAGGCTGATAAGCGCCGTCCGTCGTTGCGATAACCGTCGTCTTGAACTCTACGTTCGCGTCCGGATGCGTTTCGGTATACTTTTTCGTCATATTCGGAATTTCGTCCGTGAAGCTCCAGAGATTAATCGTTACTTTCTCATTGCTCTTCGGAGTGTCCGTCGATGTGCTAGAGCCTGTTTCTGAGGGTGATTTGGTATCCTTCGAGTCCGAACCGCCGCAAGCCGTCAGAGCAGTCGTCATAACGAGCAATGCCGAGATTCCCATAAAAGCATGTTTAAAACGTTTCATACTTTCTTTGCCTCCCCTTTTTACAACCCTGTATAATGTAACCGCATTCACATTGTAGTTCTTTCGCTCTGCTGACGTAAGGCTTCCCCGATTGGGTAAAGTACCACTTTTATTAGTTCTTGTTACCCAATGGGCATAATACATTAGATTAATCGATAAAACGAGACAAATACCCATATCTTTCTTGTCTTAAGGAATCCATAAATCTCGTTTCAGTTGCGATTAAGTGTTAGGTTTTATCAATTAGCGTCTCGCTTAACGCTTCTGTTTGCCTGTACGATCCGTCTTGGATATAGTACCTCCAAATTCCTAGCGCTATACGTAATTGTCCATATAAGTTTCATGTCCAACATTATCCAACTCAGTAATGATTAGTGCCTT
Organism: Paenibacillus sp. CCS19; assembly: GCF_033239625.1. Classification (NCBI taxonomy): domain Bacteria; kingdom Bacillati; phylum Bacillota; class Bacilli; order Caryophanales; family Paenibacillaceae; genus Paenibacillus; species Paenibacillus sp. CCS19. Next base: position 286 of record NZ_BTCK01000047.1, on the reverse strand, counting down.
ATCCTATGGCCAATCGGATATTCTGAGCCGCTACACTGCCTTCAAGGGCGTCTCGGCTGCATGCATATAGCTATGTGCCAGAATGAGGCTAGGATCGGCTCCGTTCGGCCATCTTTTGGGAAGCACTCAATGAACAACTATGTTAATTATAATTTGCAACAGGATGACTCTAAGGCAACAAAAAAAGCCTTTATCCATCAAGTGGATAAAGGCTTTTTTCTTCTATCGGGATGACACGATTTGAACATGCGACCCCCTGGTCCCAAACCAGGTGCTCTACCAAGCT
>NZ_BTCK01000046.1:0-51240 GCF_033239625.1 Paenibacillus sp. CCS19 | reverse complement strand
GGACGGCCTACATAATCAAGGCTGCGTCCTTGTGAGGAGTCCAGAGGTCACACGACCTTTGGGACCCTCCCTTGCAGGGAGGGATTGGGTTGTAGAAGAAACGAAAGCTGTGCCCGATTATATTATCCCATGTGTGCCTCTCATCGGCGTAACATCAATGGGCGGTGACAGGTGAACACGTGCGAAATAAGTATGCATTCGATTGACCGTATCTAGGTACAGTGAACAAAAGCTTTGCCGCGGATGCGGCAAGAGCGAGCGGACGGCCTACATAATCAAGGCTGCGTCCTTGTGAGGAGTCCAGAGGTCACACGACCTTTGGGGCCCTCCCTTGCAGGGAGGGTTTGGGTGGGTAGAAAATCAACGGTAGGAAGTCGGGGTGAAAGGGGCAGCGCCCCAACGTCATTCATCGGGGTCCCAGGGGCAGCGCCCCATAGTCACTTCGGGGTGATAGGGGCAGCGCCCCAATATCAAACTCCGGGGTGTAGGGGCAGCACCCCAATGTCTAACCTAGGGGTCCCAGGGGCAACGCCCCTGGAATCCTCCTGAAGGAAGGACTTAGTAGGGTACCATACAAAGATGGTACTATTCCGTCTCGCTTGCGTGAGTAGAATTAAGGTTGTTAGGACCTGATCCTAAACAATCATCCCAAGTAGGGGGCGCTTGCGTAATGGAAGCATGGAAGAAGCATTGGACGACGGTGCTGGGCGTAATCTTCGTTCTAGTATCCTTTATAACGTTATTGAAATATGGTTCGGATCAAGGCTGGCTGAACGATCCGATCAAGATTGGCGCTGGGCTTCTGGTAGGCGCGGCAGCCGGAGCAATCGGCCTAGCTCTTCACAAACGGGGCGGTACGGCGGCATTGGCAGGTGAGATCGGCGCCGGCTTCGGCGCTGCGGTGTGGTATACGACATCGGCTTATGCTGGCATCTATACGACGCTGTGGGAGCCGATGCTCGTATTGGTCGTTATGTCGGTTATTACTGCAGCGATTGCGGTCTACGCTTATGTTCACAATTCCCGCATGCTCATGATTGTCTCGCTCGCAGGCGCTTTGCTGGCGCCGCTCGTTATGCGGCCGGAATCGGATCAAGTGCTGCAGCTGTTCTTATATTTGCTGGTCATCAACACGGTTATGTTTGCTGTAAGCATCGCTAAGAATTGGGTAGAGCTTCGCTGGACGTCGTTCGGATTTACCTGGCTGCTGTACGCCGTCTACTATGTCCACTTCGATCCGATTTCGGACGGCTGGTGGAGCATGCCGATGCGTTATTTGATCGCAGCATTCGTTTTCTACCTTATTGCCTTCTATGCCGCTGCTTGGCGGACGCGCAACAGCTTCTTATGCACCGATGTGTATGTCAGCTTCGCGAATACCGTCATGTTCGGCGCATGGGCGGCCGGATTGCTGCACAGCAGCTCAAGTATGACGATTCTAATGCTTGTAATCGGGGCAGCGTATAGCTTGTTGGCTCTGCTGTTGCACCGCATGAGGGGCGCTGTGGCGAAGCCTGCAGCAGCCGGTTATATCCATGGAGCGCTTGGCGCTGTCGCGCTGCTCATCGGAGCTTCCGGGCTTGGTACAGGTTCGGTGTACCGTCCGCTCGCTGCCGTATTCATCTGGGTTGGTATTGCGGCAGCTGCCGTATGGCTGGGACGCAGACTTCATAACAATTGGCTGCTTTCCTCCGGTTCTTTCATCTGGCTAATGACGGGCGTTTACTGGTTCGGCAAAGCTTGGGATGTTCCGCGGCTGAATTGGTTCGGCGATGTCTATGTACCTTTTATTAACGGAGGAGCACTGGCATGGGTCGCACTTGCAGCACTTGGCTTCTACATGTCGAGGAAGGTGATATTCAAATCCCTTTCGCAATTTGACCAGTCGCTTGTCTCTGTTCTGTATGCGATCGCGAGCCACTTGATTGTAGGCGGACTGCTTACGATTCAGGTCATGGATTGGTTTGACGAGAATCATTGGTCGGGCCATGCCGATTTGTTCCTGTCGGTCGTATGGGCGATTCATGCGCTGCTGCTCTTCGTCTGGGGCGCGTACAGCAGCCAACGCGTTTTCCGCTGGTTCGGGTCGATCGTGCTGATCATTGTCGCCTTGAAAGCGGTACTGCTTGATCTGAGCGGCGAAGATACCATCTACAAAATCATCGTATTCCTGCTTCTCGGACTGATCTCGATGAGCATTAGCTGGATAAATGCGAGATGGAGCACGAAATCGAAAGCGTGATAGGCGTAGACTATAATCCCGATAGCTTTTATATCTTTCCTCCGAGCAGCGGTTTAGGGTAAACTGTAGGGAGCATGAAATTTTCATAGTGTATATTAGAAGAGGAGTGTCTATACGATTATGGCAGACGTGAAAAAAATCGCGGTTATCGCCGGTGACGGCATCGGACCAGAGGTTGTCGGCGAAGCGCTTAAAGTAATGAAGAAGACGGAGGAGCTGTTCGGCTACCAATTCGAGTTCGAACACGGCCTGTTCGGCGGCATCGCGATCGACGAGAAAGGCACGCCGCTTCCGCAAGAAACGCTTGATATTTGTAAAGCAGCCGACGCTGTTCTTCTCGGTGCGGTTGGCGGTCCTAAATGGGACAACAACCCGAAAGAGCTTCGTCCAGAAACAGGTCTGCTCGGCATTCGCAAAGCGCTCGGCCTGTTCTCCAACATTCGTCCAGCTAACGTATTTGACTGCTTGATGGATGCTTCGACGCTGAAACCAGAAGTTCTCGAAGGCACGGACCTGATCGTTGTTCGTGAGCTGACTGGCGGTATCTACTTCGGCGAGAAGTTCCGTCGTGAAGGCGCTAACGGCCAAGAAGCAGTCGATACTTGCGTATACAATGTACAAGAAGTTGAGCGCATCGTTCGCCAAGCGTTCGAAATCGCACAAACGCGCCGCAAGAAACTGGCGTCGGTTGACAAAGCGAACGTACTCGAGACGTCCCGCCTGTGGCGTGAAGTGGTTATCCGCATCGCTCCCGAGTATCCGGACGTTGAGCTTGAGCATGTACTCGTAGACAACTGCGCAATGCAATTGCTGCGCCGTCCTGCAAGCTTCGACGTTATCGTAACGGAGAACATGTTCGGCGACATCCTGAGCGACGAAGCAGCAATGCTGACGGGTTCGATCGGCATGTTGTCGTCCGCATCGATGGGCGAAGGCAGCTTCGGTCTGTACGAGCCAGTACACGGCTCCGCTCCTGACATCGCAGGTCAAGGCATCTCCAACCCAATCGCAACGATTTTGTCGGTTGCACTCATGTATCGCCTGACGTTCGGCTACCATGAAGCAGCACAACTGATCGAAGACGCTGTTAAATCGGTTCTCGATGCAGGCCACCGCACGGGCGATATCGCTGTCGATAAGAGCAAAGCGATCGGCACGACGGCAATGGGCGATCTGATCGTTGCTGCAATGGTGAAGTAGTTTACGCCAGTTAATCATCAATTCGTACTAGCAGTCGCATTGACCGGCTTCCAATCGTGATGATACCATTCTTGTTGACGGGAATTCGCGGCAGTAGGGAGGTTGTTCGATTATGGCGGAGCGCATGGTAGGCCGCCAGGCGCCACCTTTTATAATGGAAACGGCGTCTGGCGATGGCGAGCGATTCGGCAAAGTATCCTTAACCGATTACCGAGGCAAATGGCTCGTATTTTTCTTCTACCCGCTTGATTTTACGTTCGTATGTCCAACGGAAATTAAAGCTATGAGCATGGCTTATCCGCAATTCCAGAGTCTGAACACAGAGGTGCTTGGTGTCAGTACGGACAGTGTCCACAGCCATCGCGCCTGGATTCGTACAGACCCTAGCGATAACGGAGTGGGTAAGCTGAACTTTCCGCTCGCCTCGGACATTACGAAGAATGTTGCCCGTGCGTATGGGGTGTTGATTGAAGAAGAGGGGGTCGCGTTGCGCGGCCTGTTCATCATCAACCCGGAAGGCGAGCTTATGTACCAGGTTGTGAATCATAACAACGTGGGACGCAGCGTCGATGAGATCTTGCGGGTGCTGCAAGCTTTGCAATCCGGCGGCCTATGCCCGATCAACTGGAAGCCCGGTCAGAGTACGATAAGTACGAATTAATGGTTTGAATGAGTCGAAGGCATTGTCCATTTAACGATGGATAATGCCTTTTTTTGTATGCAAAAAGCCGTCTTCAGCGACTTCCAACAATTGCAATTAAGATTTGGCAGGAATTTCGTGTGGTGGAAGCGAATACGTTTAGGGTAAGTTTCAATTTGCGCAACCTTAAAGCCTTAATGATCGTCCAATAATTGGACGAACGCGAAGAGGTGAGAGTCGATGAGTTTTTGCTGTGGAGCAAGCATGATCGGCGCGAAAGGAACACTCAAACATTTCCGCACACACATTCATAACGTTCCGATTACGTTCTGTCCGGTATGCCAGCGTGTTGAAGTTCATCATATGGTAGAGAATGAGTACGAGGTGTTGGCTGATTTTGCACACGGTGATGGAGCGTCCGAAATCGATTTCCAGGATTATGTCGACAAAGACCCGAAGGTACTCTTCGAGAATTGCGTAAACAATGAGAATGAAGATCCACTCGACATTGTAATCAGTCAGATTGATATGGCGCTCGATCTTCTATCCGTTGCGAAGCAAATCGACGATTCAGATTGGGAAAACGACCTGAAGAAGCGGCTCAGCATCCTAAGCGAAAGACGCACGAAGCTGCGTCAACGGCTAACGTCTTAACGGATAAGTTGTAAGTTGGATCGCGAGCCTCCGTTGCCGGGGGCTCTTTTCATTTCAAATCGCAGAGAAGAGCTTAAGGATAAAAAGGTTTTCTCATTTTTACATAAATAAGATTAGAACCCCCTAATTATTTTGATCATAAACGAATGATGTAAGTGAGGTGACACGGTTGCTGCTTGTTCTCTTCCGTAGGTTCATCAGCAAAGTAAGCGGCGAGAAGTCTTCTAAGAAACAGGAGACAGATCTGCCGGAACAAACAATCGAGCGGATTCGCAATGGTGATGAGCACGCGCGTGCGGAGCTTATTGCCCAATACGAGCCCTACATCCTCAAAGTAACGAGCAAATTTAGCAAACGTTATATCAATCCGCAGCAGGATGATGAATACAGCGTTGCGATAATTGCTTTTAACGAAGCGATCGATGGCTTCTCGGCATCTGCAGGCCGGTCGTTTCTGGGCTTCGCCGAGACGGTCATTCGCAGACGTCTGATCGACTATGTCCGCAAGGAACAGCGTCATACCCAGTCCGTGCCCTACAGCGCATTCGATATGGAGGACGACGAGCAGACCGTCACGAACAAGGTCGAGACGAGTCAGGCCCAGCAGCAGTTCTCTCGCGATCGGGAGAAGGAAGAGCGGAAACAGGAAATATTGGAGTTGTCGGCTAAGCTAGCGCAATTCGGTATTTCGTTCTCCGATCTGGTCGATCAAGCTCCGAAACATACGGATACGCGGTCGATGCTCTTCGGTATTGGTCGGATGGCCACGGAAGCTCGTTTCTATGATTCCATAATGGACAAAGGGAGGCTGCCGGTTACAGAGCTGGCTGAACAGGCTGGCGTATCGCGCAAGACGATTGAACGCAATCGCAAATACATTATTGCACTCGCCATTATTCATAAGGGCAGCTATCCATATATTCAGGCTTATGTTCAACAAATGCCACCACAGGCAATCAAGCAGCATACAGCGCAGGAGGTGAAATGGTGAGCAGACGAGCGATCGTAATGGAGATGAGCGAGAAGCATCTCATCGTTCTAACGCCAAGCGGCGAGTTTCGGCGCGTGCCGCGTTCCGGTCGAGCAGAGGTCGATATCGGCGAAGAGATTGAGCTTGCAAGCAGGCGGAGACGTTTGCCGCGCCGTGCAGGGGCATGGACAGCGGCAGCGTTGGTTGTGCTGCTCCTGTTTCCAATCGTTATGGTGCCAACTTCGAAGGCGGCGCCAATCGTTGCTTATGTCACGCTTGATGTCAACCCGAGTGTGGAATTAGGGATTAACGATGAGGAAGAAGTGCGGGAGCTTCGTGGGCTTAATGAAGAAGGCAAGGAGCTCGCGAGCGGTATCGACTATAAAGGGAAGCATGCTGCAGATGTTGTGGCATCGCTGGTGGAGAAAACTTCAGAAGCCATCAGTACGCTGGATGCAGCGGACCATGATATTGTCATTGCAAGCGTTGTTGTCGGCGATAAGCTGGATGATCCGGATCAGTTCGAAGTGCAGCTGGAATCGGAAATTCACGAGGCGGTCACGAAGGTGGTACCTTCCAATGATAACGTAACGGTGCTGTCCGTTCCGAAGGAAGTGCGGGACGAGGCGGAGAAGAGCGGTGTATCGACGGGTAAAATGGCAGTGTATTTGATGGCCAAAAGCAAAAACCCGAAGGTGAAGCTTGACTCGTTGAAAGATCAATCGATTCACGATTGGACGGCATCGGAGGGCGGCATCCAGTCTGTTGTGCCTTCGGACGATAAAGCTGCAGCTGCAGCGTCATCGGCGCCTGCATTGAAAGCGGCGGATGCAGCAGATACAGATGCAGCAGCCGATAAGGACAAGGAGCTGAAGAACAAGGCAGCTTCTAATAAACAAGCAAAAGAAGCGCTGAAGGAGCTGCTCGAACGCGAGAAGCGAGCTAAAGCGAAGCGCACGGAGAAACATCAAGGCGGCAAGCGTGAAGACGATAAGTCAGCTGCATCTAATACTAATCCTACAGGAACCACGCCATCGGGGCAGAAGCAAGGTGAAGCCGAAATAAATAATCGTCCGAACATGGTTAAGCCTGGCGCCAATAAGGGTAATAGTAATGGGAATGGCGGAATTAACAATAAGTGGAATGACGGAACTCGCTGGAATCCTAATAAACCTACAATGAATAACGGTGTTAACAATAGCAGCCAGCAGGGCAATAACAGCTCTAAAGGCGGTAAACAAAGCAGTAATAACAGCGGCAATAAGAACGGCAATAGCAAAGAAGAAGACGGTAAGTATAGCGGCAATGACAAGGGCTCTGGCAAGAGCAATACGAGTAACAACGACAAAGACAAGAGCGATAACAATAAGAACGGCGGCAATAGCAAAAATAACGATAGCAAGTACAACGACAGTAAGAACAACAGCAGCAACAGCGACAAAAATGACAAAGGGCAGAGCACAAGTCATTATAACAGCAGAGATTGAAGCAGCATAAACGAGACTTTATTGCTCGGTTGCAACAACGGCGAGCAGCAGTAGCGTTTCCTCCACCGAGGAGGGCTGCTGCTTTTCGTTTTGCTGCAGTGCATGAGGCCATCATTTTTCGACAAGATCTCCGATTGACAACTATTCCAGTTTCATACATCATAAAAGTTACAAGTCGCACAATGTAATCATCTGTCTGAAGCGGTGCAGGAGTGACGAATAAGACGGGAGCGCGATGCCAGGATGGACATGTTCCTCATGAACGAGCTGACAGATGCTATCAAAGCTAGACAGCAGGGGAGAGAGCTTGCCGTAAGCGTTGGGTTCTCCATTGTAGACCAGACTCGCATTGCATTCACGATCTCAGAGTTAGCCTATCAATTAATCGAATCCATGCATCATGGACATATGGTTATGAAGTCGATTCATCGGAACTGGTTCGAGACAGGAATCGAGGTTCGTCTCTATGACCATTCGACAAATGCCTGTAGGATCAATTCGAACTGGCTGCAGCATTGGGTGGATGATTTTGAAGTGCACTATCACGATACCAGAGGAACGATAATTGTATTTCGCAAATGGCTGATATCTTCTAAAGGGTCGGAGAAACAGACTGATCCGTATGTTCTTGCTGTCGGGGAGGAATAAGTATGCAGGCGATTCGTAGGCGCTATTTTCCGGCGCTTGCCGAATATATACGCAGCGAGAGTGAAGCTTCCCTGTTCCAAGCAACCGAGCTTGGCAAGATGTTGGGGAACATTCATCCAGAAGAGATTGTCGCGGTTCATGCCGAATGTGTACAAGCGCTGGCGATGAACATGGAGCAGGAGGATGTAGGCAAGCTCCATAATCGAGCATTCAGCTTTTTGATCGAGTTAATGGTCGCTTATCGGTTCCGCAACGATACCGAGAAATCAACCGAGCAGAAAATTACTGAAATGAGGGAAATGCTGTTCAAGTCTCACCGATCATCGGAAAGAGTAAGAAGCAAATATGAGAATGTGCTTCAGCATATGGATTCCGGCATTGCGTTATTCGATAGCAGCGGTACGCTGACCTTCGTTAACTTGATGCTTGCCCGTATGCTCGATTTGCCGCGTAAAGCGTTGGTTGGCTGCACGCTTCGCGGACTTATGCTGCATCCGAAGTTGAAGCGCAGCATGCGTAAAGTGATCATTCGTCTTTACAAGGAAACGATTATGCGGCGCAATCCGTATTTTGAGTTTCAAGACAATAAAGGACGACATTTTCTGACAACGATTACATACGGGGATCAGCTCGAAGGCGATTTTCTGATCAGCGTTAAGGATGTCTCCGAATATAAAGCGATCGAACATACCGCCTATCAGAACGATAAGCTTGCTATGCTTGGCAAAATCGCAGCGGCGATCGCGCACGAGATCCGCAACCCGTTAACTTCGATCCGTGGATTTATCCAGCTTCTGCGCCCTCATCTGCTCCAACTGGGCAAGGATGAATATGCGCGCATCATTGTGGCGGAGATCGACCGCGCTAATGATATTATTTATGAGTTTCTTAATTCATCCAAACCGACTGCGCCAATGAAGCAAGAGATATCCATTACGGCGCTGCTGAAGGAAGTTATTCTGCTCACGGAGAGCGAAGCGTTGATGCGCGGCTGTATGATTCAGCTCGAATCGTACGAAGAATCGATGATGGTGTCGATTGATGTGAAACAGGTCAAGCAGGTCATATTGAATATTGTCAAAAATTCGCTGGATGCGATCGAAGAGGTAAGCGGCGACCGCAACGGGCGTATCGATATTGTCGTTCATCGATCAAGCAGCGGCGTTGAAATAATCGTCCGTGATAACGGTAAAGGAATGGACCGCTCGACACTGAATCGGTTGTTTGATCCATTCTTTACGACGAAGGAAGCAGGAACAGGACTAGGTCTGTCTGTCAGCTATCGAATTATACGGAATCATGGCGGTTCCATTGGCGTAGACAGCAAGCCTGGCGAAGGAACCGCGTTCACGATTCATTTGCCATTGGTCGGATAAAGCTTTAGAATCGGGATAGATGTATCCCGATTCTTTTTTTTATAGTGCGTGTTCACAAAAGTTCGGTTGTCAGCACCGAGAAGATTGCGAGAACAGAAGTTATTTGCTCACAGGCAGTAACACTTGAAATATCGCAAATAACTTCAGGAGGAACGGAGCGTAGGCAACGCCTACATGTACAAGGTTTCCAGCGGAAACCTACATCGGAAGCATAACCTCCGGACTCCGAAGGTGAACGCAAGCTTCGACGTCGAATACACTTCCTGACTTACTTCGTGATCACAAGCGGACTTTTTGAACAACCTCTTATTGGGAATGAAAGGATGATAGAGAATGATATTTCAGTTTACATACGGGGCGAATCCGGGGCAAGCGGCGGACATAGTCGTGAAATTTGTATCGCGGGCACAGCTTGAGAATAATGCTTCGCTCATTCAGCCGCAATTGGATGCAGAGCTGAGAAGACTGCATGCTAGAGGGCTGTTTACGGGAGAGAAAGGGCAGAAGGAAACGATCGCTACGCTCGGTCTCTACGAGGGAAGCAGTGTACTGGCACTTGGCTATAGCGGCAGCGCTTCTGCCGATGAACTGCGCGATGCGGGCGCATCTGCGGCAAAGAGTCTGAAGAAGCTTCGTACACGTTCCGTGAAAGTGCTGCTGCCTGAAGCGCTGCTTCAAGGGACGGCTGATTGCCAGCCGGAGCGTTCGTCGCAATCGTTCGTTGAAGGGCTCGTTCTCGGCTGGTATGAACGTCCGAAACGCAAAGGGAAACATGACAGCGCGGATACCGAGCCGGTTGTTGTTCAGTTCGTGCCGGAGTCCGGCGTGAATGAGGACGATTCGGCGGCAGCGCGCTGGTCAGCTGGCATGAAGCGTGGCGAGCTGTTCGCGGATGGCGCGATATTCGCGCGGGATCTCACGAATCTGCCGGGTAACGAGCTGGTGCCAGAAGGGCTGGCGGAGTATGCGGAGGAGATCGGTCACCGTTACGATTTCGATGTAGAGATTATGGATGAATATACGATTATCGATCAAGGGATGGGCGGTTTGATTGGCGTAGGCAAAGGCAGTGCAAACCCTCCGCGGATGATCGTTCTGCATTACGAAGGAGCTCCGGACAATAAGGATGTGTGGGGGATCATCGGCAAAGGCATTACGTTCGATACAGGGGGCATCTCGCTTAAGCGTGCAGAAGGCATGGAGGAGATGATTGGCGATATGGGCGGCGCTGCTGCCGTTCTTGGCGCTATGCGCATTCTCGGCGAGCTGAAGCCGAAGGTGAACGTACTTGCTGTTATCGCGGCAGCCGAGAACATGCCGTCGGACCGTGCGCTGAAGCCCGGAGATGTTATCGTGACGATGAGCGGCAAGACGGTCGAAGTCGTTAATACGGATGCGGAAGGTCGTCTCGTGCTTGCAGATGCGGTAACGACGGCAGTTCAACGTGGTGCAACGCATTTGATCGATGTGGCAACCCTAACAGGCGCCGTAGAAACAGCGCTCGGCAATGTCGCGACGGGTGCCGTCGGCAACAATGAGCTGCTTATTCAGGACGTTATTCGCGCGGGCCGACAATCCGGCGAACGGATCTGGCCGCTGCCGTCGTATCCGGAATATCGGAAGCAGCTGGATAGCGACGCAGCAGATTTGAAGAACAGCGGTGGACGTCTTGGCGGTGCGATTACGGGCGGTTTGTTCATCGGCGCCTTCGCAGAAGATCGTCCTTGGGTCCATCTCGATATCGCAGGTACGTCGTGGCTCAAATCCGCTCGCGGATGGGAGTCCAAGGGAGCAACAGGCGTTATGGTTCGCACGCTGGCTGAGCTGCTCTCGTCCAGAGTCTAGAACTGACCATTCATCGCAGCAGATCGGTCGAACGGGGAGGTCGCGAGAGCGGCCTCTTCGCTTTATTGGGATGCTTCGTGATGAGAAAACCTCGATCGAGGCCTTTCGAAGATGAGCGACCGCGTTTAGAGGTAGGTTTTATCGCCAATAAGAATCTGTTCTTTCGAGAGACTCGAAAACTTATTGATTCTTATGTGGTCAAAAGCGGACTTTTTGAACGACCTATAAAGGAGAGAGAGGCATTGAGAGGAAAGTATAGTGTCATGGCCAGCATTGTAATGGCGATGTTAGTCGCCTCGATGGACAGCACGATCGTGAACACGACGATGCCGGTCATTGCCAAGGAGCTGGGAAAGCTGGAGCTGTACGCCTGGACGTTCGCCAGCTATATGATTTTCTCGACCGTGCTTGCGCCAGTAGCAGGCAGGTTGTCTGATATATTCGGACGCAAGCGCGTATTTGCGGTAGGCATTATTTTATTTATGATCGGTTCCGTTCTTTGCGGCAGCGCGAACACGATGATTATGCTCGTTATTTATAGAGCGGTGCAGGGGATAGGAGCGGGTGTCATGAATCCGTTCCCCGTTATTATCGCAGGAGATTTGTTCTCGGTAGAGAAGCGCGGCAAGATTCAAGCGCTCTTCACTGCAATGTGGGGCTTGTCCGCGATTATGGCGCCGCTTCTCGGCTCGGTTTTCGTTGACTATTGGAACTGGCGTTATGTATTCTACGTCAACGTACCGATCTGTTTGTTGTCACTGTTTCTTCTGATGCCCTACAAGGAGCAATACGAGCCGAAGCGGGCGAAGGTCGACTACGGCGGAGCGCTTATTTTTACAGCTGGCATAAGTCTTCTGCTTATACCGACTGTCGTTGACAGCGGCGCGTTATGGTATGCGTTAGGCGGCGCGCTGCTGCTGGTCTTGTTCTATTTGTTCGAGAAACGTCAAACCTCTCAGCTTGTGCCGCTGCCGCTGCTTCGCAATCGACAGGTAGCTTGGATGAATGTGAACTCCTTGCTTGCGTATGGCGGCTTGTTCGGGGCATCGAGCTATCTCCCGATGTTCCTGCAGCAGCATGGTTACTCGTTGTTCATGAGCGGCGTGGCCATGCTCGGTATGTCGATCGGCTGGATGGCCTGCAGTGTGCCGGCGGGGCGTTGGATTGGGAAGTATGGATATCGCAAGCTGATTGTGATCGGTGATGTTTTGCTCGTTGCATCCGGTGTATGGTTCATGTTCCTGTCGGACTCGACAGGCTTCTGGTTCGTATTCTTCGGTTCGATCCTTTTCGGACTGGCCTTCGGAATGCTTTCGACGGTTTCGGTTATCGGCTCGCAGCAGCTTGTAGCGGCCACGGAGAAGGGCATCTCGGCATCGCTCCAAATGTTCTCGCGCAACATCGGTACAGCAGCGGGCGTGACGATCATGGGGGCGTTCCTAACACAGGAAGCGGCGCCGTTAGGCGGTTTCCGCGATATGTTTATTTACGGGTTGATCATTAGTTTATTTGCGCTGCTCAGCTCGATGTTTATCCGTGAGCGTGTAACAGAAGGTGCACTAAGCAAGGCTTAAACCAGACCTCTGGCCGCTTTATCCGAGCGGTTGGGGTCTTTTTCACATTTTTTGTTTTGAATATACCTAAAAGTTATGCTAAAGTGTTATTTGAGTTATTATACTGTTTACAGGACGAGTGAAGATGCGGGAAAAAGTGACTATTCAGCAAATAGCCGATTTCGCGGGCGTCTCCAAATTCGCAGTGTCCCGCGCGCTGGCGGGGAAGTCCGGCGTCAGCGAAGGCACGAAGGACCGGATATTGAAGGCGGCAGGGCAGCTTGGTTATTTTCGGACAAGAGTTTCGAATGTTTCGGAAGAGCTGCAGGATCCGGAATCGGCACCTATTGCGGGTACGATCGTCGTGCTGTTCCCGAATATACGGTTCCAGAACAAGGACTCCTTCTATTGGGGGCCGGTGTTTGATGGCATTAGTACAAGATTGAATCAGAAGAGCTTAGATATTCTGACGCTGACTGAACCGTCGAGCGATCGGGTATTTACGCTGTTGAACCCGGATGCCATATTGGGCATTGTTACAGTCGGCACCATCTCTACGCAAATTCTGCTGGAGATCAAACGGCTCGATATTCCGGTTGTTATGGTTGATCATTTCGACCCTGCAATTCATTGTGATGCGTTGTTCACAGACAACTTCATGTGCATGCGCGAGCTGACCACGAAGCTGGTGAGCCGTGGTTATCGCAAGTTCCATTTTGTCGGCGATATCGATTACGCGCACAGCTTCTATGAGCGATGGCTTGCGTTCCGGTCGGTGTTGGATCAACACCAGATCGAATTCGATCCGGTGAAAGGACTCATCAAGCAAGAGGATTCGACGGTGAGCGACTATATCGAGCAGATGGACGAGTCCGAGCTGCCTGATGTATTTGTTTGTGCGAACGATTTTATTGCTGATAACGTAATCATTGGTCTTCAGGCTAAAGGGGTTCAAGTGCCAGAGCGCTGCAGTGTAACCGGTTTTGACAATACATCGCCTACGATGACGACCGTGAACGTAGACAAGGAACTGCTTGGCATGCGTGCAGTCGATAAGCTGTTATGGCGGTATGCCAACCGCAACTCGAATGCTGAACGGCTGCTGATCCAAGGCGATGTGCTCATGCGTGAGACGACGATAAATTAGCGATTAGTTCGTTAGAGGGATATTTTCCTTAGGGAGAATGTCCCTCTTTTTTTGTATGGTTATAAAATAACAAAATAATAAATGAAATAACAAACATACAAATTGATTGCGTTTTCAGTTATGCTCTATGGTTTCTGGTTGATCGTGATAAAAAAACGACAAATATCCTATGAAGTCTATGTGAAAGCGTAACCATTACTATAAATCCTAGTGTTGACGGAGGAATAACAAAGCGCCAAAGAACCAAACAAAATATAAAAAACAGATTGACGATAATTCGAATTGAATGCTAATATTGTTTTGCAAATGTTTTTATTTCCAATCACAAAATTAGGAATACAATATTTTGTGAAGGCATTTGCGTTAGTGCGCCGACCACTGTGAGGGGGCAAGCCCGGCGTTGTTTCGCAAGTCATCACACATCATGCGTCTACAGAAACGGTTTGAGCCGCGTCGCGATGGATGGTTGTAATTGCTGCGCAACACTTATGAGGGAGGAAGTTGTAATGAAAAAAATGAAAGTGCTTTCAATCTCGGTAATGTGCTTGTTGCTTGTATTGCTTGCTGCTTGTTCGAGCAGCAGCAAGGATGACGGCACCAAGGAAGAAACGAAACAAACGGATACGGCAATAACAACGACAGAGCCGGCTAAAGAAGAAGCAGTTACGGATGAGCCTGAAGCGGTTGTTGAAGATCCAATCGATCTCGGCGGTCGTACGATTACGCTTTCTGCTTGGTGGGATCTGACGCCAGCAGGCGACACGGCTTCCAGCAAAGCGCTTCTTGATCAGAAGGCTGCAGTAGAGAAGAAGTACAACGTCAAGATCAACTACCTGAACGTTCCTTACGGCGACTATCAGAAGCAGTATACGGCTGGGATCATCGCAGGTACGCCTATGGCGGACGTAAGCATTGTTGAGGCGAAGGATGCGCTCAACTCTGCGCTGTCGGGTCAACTATATAAATTGAGCGAGTTCACGACGAGCGACAGCGACATTAACAATGCTCACAAGCTGATGCAAAAAATGAAACCGATTGCGGGCGAAGAGTACATGTTCAATACGCCAGGCAATGTAGGCTGGGGCCTCATGTACAACCGCGCCATCTTCAAAGAGCTTGGCCTTCCAGATCTGCAGCAGCTGTATAACAACGGCGAATGGAACTGGGACAAATTCCTCGAGGTTGCTAAGCTCGCAACGAAGGATACGAACAACGACGGCAAGATCGATCGTTGGGGTTATGCAGGATGGTCTTCCGAGCTTGGACGCCATCTGGCATCGACGAACGGCGCCAAAATCGCGGATGATGCAACGGGCAAAGAAGGCCTGACGGATCCGAAGACGATAGCCGCACTCGAGCTGATTAACAAAATGTGGAACGTAGATAAAGTTGTTAAAGTGAAAAGCGGCAAGAAAACGGAATGGTCAGAGCGCGACACGTTCAAAGACGGCGACTCCGCAATGTGGGCGGGCGCTGAATGGATGATGGGCGACACGACATTGGACTTCGGTATCGTACCGTTCCCGATTGGACCTAGCGGCACGAAAGAAGCTACGTTCTCGGATAATGCGAGTAACGGCTATGTAATCCCTAAAGGCGTTAAAGACCCAGGCATCGTATACCAAATCTTCGAAGAGCTGTACAACATTCCGCCAATCGAAGAGTATCCAAGCCAAGATTATCTGGAAAGCAAATACAAAACGCAAGAAGACATCGATATGGTAGTTCAACATATCGCGGGTACGGGCATGGTACAGCTTGACGAAGCGTATGCAAACTACCCTTACTACACCGTTATGGAAGAGATTCTGAATAACAATGTGTCGGTAACTGCAGCAGTTGAGAAGCATAAGCAGGAAGCGCAGGCGGCGATGGACGCCCTGGGTAAGCAATAAGGCTTAAGAGGTAGTTCAAAAAGTCCGCCGTAAACCGAACCGAACTTTTTGAACACGATTTCTAAGACAATTCCATGAGGATGATTGGGACCTCCATCCGTGATGGGGGTCTCAGTCATAATGGGGGGCTGATCGGAATGGGCAAGGATATACGGCGAGTTAAAAAATGGATGTGCAGCGCGGTTGCTGTTCTGTTGGCTGGATCTGTTGCCATATCGGCAGCGGCCTTGCCAGCATCGGCCGAAGCGAATGGGGCGCAAACAGAGGTCGCAGCGGATGCGGACTCGCTTGATACGCTCGCTTCGTTCGATGATCGACTGCCATATAACGAATACATAGACAGTTATTCGAATGATACGAATCCGTCCACCCCAATTGTTATACCGGCTTCCTCCTACTCGAAGGCGGAAGGGATGACGGTAGAGAAGCGGGATAATTACGAAGGGATGCAAGGTGCCTCGATCGTTACGGCCGAAGAAGGAACGATTGAATGGACGTTCAACGTTCCGGAGACAGGCCAGTATAACTTGTCTGTCGATTATTTTCCGATTGAAGGCAAAAGCTCCGCGATTCAGCGTTCGATTCTAATTGACGGTAAACTTCCGTTCTACGAAGCGACCTATGTGAAATTCGATCGTACATGGGTCAATGAGTTGAAAGAAGTTCGGCAGGATAATCAGGGCAACGATATCCGTCCGGAGCAGGTAGAGTCGCCAATCTGGCAATCGACGCTTGCGCAGGATATGGACGGTAAGTATGACCAGCCGTTCGCGTTTCATTTGACAGCGGGCACTCATACGCTCTCCTTCGTCTCGCAGCGAGAGCCGATGGTAATACGAGAATTATCGTTCGTGCCGATTGAACAACCTCGAACGTATGCGGACGTCAAAGCGGAATATGAGAAGCAGGGCTACCGTGCAGCGGAAGGTCAGCTTATTGAAATACAAGGTGAAGCAGCCGCCTACAAATCTTCGCCAACGCTGTATCCGGTAAGTGAACGAGCGAGCGCGTCCGTTTCTCCGTACAGCGCATCGAAGGTGAAGGTCAATACGATTGGCGGGTACAACTGGCGTCTGCCGGGGCAGTGGATTTCCTGGGAAATAGACGTTCCGGAGTCGGGACTTTATAAAATCGGCATGCGGACGCAGCAAAATTTTGTGCGCGGCACTTATGCCGTGCGGCGGTTGTCCATCGACGGCAAGGTGCCATTCGCAGAAATGGAAGAGATTCCATTCAAGTATAAGAACGGCTATCGGATGGATGTGCTTGGCGGGGATGAGCCGTATGAGTTTTATCTCACGAAAGGCAAGCATGAGCTCCGGTTGGAAGACCGGCTGGGCCAATTCGCACCGTTTATTCGTGAAGTTGAATCAAGTCTGCTCAACCTGAACGCGATGTACCGCAAAATACTGATGATCACCAGCAGTTCGCCTGACCCGTTCCGCGACTATAAAGTGGAAGAGAAAATTCCGTCGCTGCTTGAAGTATTCAAAGAAGAGAGCGAGCGTCTCTCATCGATTGCGAAGCAGTTGAAAGAGATGTCGGGCGGACAGAGCGACGCGGAAGCGCTGCTCAAGACGATGGCGGATCAGCTTGACGATATGGTCGATCGGCCGGACTACATTCCGAAGCAGTTAACCTCATTCAAGACGAATGCAGGCGGTCTCGGCACTTGGATTCAACGGGCCAGAGAGATGCCGCTGGAGATCGACGCCATCTATGTTGCTTCGCCAGATAAGAAGCTTCCGAAGGGCGGATCTTCATGGTGGCGCAAGCTGCTGCATGAGCTGATGACCTTCTTGTACTCGTTCTTTATCGACTATAGCAAAATCGGCAGCGTCGCTGCGGCAGGCACGGATCGCTCCATAACGGTATGGATCGGCAGCGGACGAGATCAGGCGCAAACGTTGAAGTCGATGATCGACGACAGCTTCACGCCGAAGACAGGCATCAGCGTCAATGTGGAATTAGTTAATATGTCGACCTTGCTGCCTGCAACGTTAGCGGGGCAGGGACCGGACGTTGCGATGCAGGTAGGCAGCGACATTCCCGTTAACTATGCGATGCGTAATGCGGTAGAAGATTTAACGAAGTATGCAGGCTTCGATGATGTCATGAAGCGATTCCGAGACAGTGCGATTACCCCATATCACTATGAAGGAGGTACTTTCGCGCTGCCGGAGACGCAAACCTTCAACATGTTGTTCTATCGCAAAGACGTGATGCAGGAACTGGGGTTGAAAGTGCCGCAAACTTGGGACGATGTGTACAGCCTGCTGGCGGTGCTGAATAAGAAGCATATGGACTTCGGCCTTCCGCTCACGCTGACGCCGGCTTTCCCAGGCGAGAACATCCCGCCGAACTCGATCTACACGCTGCTGCTCTACCAGCACGGCGGACAATTCTATCGCAATGACAGCAAACAGTCGGATCTGGACTCGAGAACAGGTATCGAGGCATTCAAACAGTGGACGGAGTTCTATACCGACTACAAGCTGCCGAGAGAGTTCGATTTCGCGAACCGCTTCCGTACGGGCGAGATGCCGATCGGAATAGCTGATTATACGATGTACAATACGCTTTCTGTATTCGCGCCGGAAATCAATGGATTGTGGCAGTTCGTCCCTGTGCCGGGAACGGTGCAGGCTGATGGGTCGCTCGACCGCACCGTTCCGAGCGGCGGCAGCGGCGTTGTCATGATGCAGCAGGCGAAGGACAAGGAAGCCGCATGGGAGTTTATGAAATGGTGGACCAGCAGCGAGGCGCAAACCAAGTTCGGCCGTGAGATGGAAGGTCTGATGGGCGCTGCTGCGCGTTATCCGACGGCGAATATTGAAGCGCTCGATGAACTGCCTTGGCCGATTACCGACTACCGCAATCTGTCGGAGCAATTCGCTACGGTGAAAGGCGTGCCGGAGGTTCCGGGCGGGTATTTCACAGGACGCCATCTGGTCAACGCATTCTATCAAGTCGTGAACGGCAAGACGGAAGCGAGAGAGTCGCTCATGGATTACGTGCAGTACATTCAAGACGAAATCCGCACGAAGCGGACCGAATTCGGACTGCCGAATTAGAAGGAGGATGCCGGAATGACATCTTTGTCTAAAGTAGAGACGGGCTTGCAGACGGAACGGTCCTCTTCCGAGACGCAGCGCGTCAAACGGACGAAACTGGCAGAGCTCAGACGGCAAATGAAGACGAGCAAGCATTCGTATATTTTGCTCGCGCCTTACATGCTGCTCTTCGCCTTATTCACTGTACTCCCGGTCGTCATGTCAGTGCTGATCAGCTTTACGTATTTCAACATGCTGGAGTTTCCGCGTTTTATCGGGTGGCAGAACTATTCACGGTTGTTCCTGGATGATGACGTTTTCTTGATCGCGATTAAGAACACGATGCTCTTCGCAGCCATTACCGGACCGCTCAGCTATATTGCCTGCTTCGTCTTTGCATGGATTATTAACGAAATGTCGCCGAAGGTGCGCGCGCTCATGACGCTCATCTTCTACGCGCCATCGATCTCAGGCAACATTTTTTTCATCTGGCAGATCATCTTTTCCGGTGACCGTTACGGTATTATGAACGGCCTGCTCATGAAATTCGGATTCATCTACGAGCCGATTCAATGGCTGAAGACAGAACAATATATTCTGCCGATTCTGATTCTCGTACAGCTGTGGTTGTCTCTTGGCACCGGATTCCTTGCCTTCATTGCCGGTTTGCAGACAGTTGACAAGACATTGTACGAAGCTGCTGCGGTCGACGGAGTTCGCAACCGCTGGCAGGAGCTGTGGTATGTTACCCTTCCATCGATGCGTCCGCAGCTTATGTTCGGCGCCGTTATCCAGTTGACGACCTCATTCGCCGTAGCTGATGTTTCGATTTACTTGGCGGGCTTCCCGAGCGTTAACTACGCCGGCGAGACGATCGTTACCCACTTGATCGACTTCGGTACGATTCGTTTCGAGATGGGGTACGCTTCGGCGATCGCTACCGTTCTGTTTATGCTGATGGTCGGCACGAACTTGATCGTGCAAAAACTGCTGCGGAAGGTTGGTGAATGAACGGATGAATATGACGTTAAGGCTGCTGCCGCGGAAGAAGCGGGTAAACCGTTCATTCGCAGGAACCGTATCGCTATTTGTTCTGCTGGCGGGCTTCGGCGCCTTCATGGTGCTGCCGCTCATCTATGCGATCAACAATGCATTCAAACCGCTGGACGAGATATTCTTGTTCCCGCCGCGGTTGTTCGTTCGCAATCCGACGATGAGCAACTTTACAGATCTGATCAACTTGCTCGGCAACTCGTGGGTGCCGTTCACGCGTTACATTTTTAATACGGTTTTTATTACGGGAATGGGCATCGTCGGGCACGTTCTGCTTGCGTCCGCAGCAGCGTATCCGCTTGCGAAGCACCGTTTTCCAGGCAAAGGGATCATGTTCACGGTTGTTGTCTTGTCCCTGATGTTCACGCCGGCGGTTACAGCGATTCCGAACTACATGATTATGTCCTGGCTCGGCATGATCAACACTTACTGGGCGGTTATTGTACCTGCATTCGCTTTCCCGCTTGGACTCTATTTAATGAAGCAATTCATTGAACAAATTCCGGATGCGCTGCTGGAGGCAGCGAAGATCGATGGAGCAAGCGAATATCGGATCTGGTGGTCCATCATAATGCCGAACGTCAAACCGGCATGGCTCACGCTTATTATTCTGCTGTTCCAGCTGCTGTGGGGCTCGGACGGCAACGGCTTTATCTATAGCGAGCAGTTGAAATCACTGCATTACGCTTCAACCCAGATCATTCAAGGCGGTATCGCCCGGGCAGGCGTAGGCGCTGCCGTCGCACTGCTGCTGATGAGCGTGCCGATTACCTTGTTCATATTCTCGCAGAGCCGAATCATCGAGACGATGGCTACTTCAGGTATGAAAGACTAAAGAGCTGGAGGAATGTTCATGCGTTCAAGACGAATGCTGATCGTCCTTGCGGCGATCGTCATGCTTGTAACGGGCGCTGCGCCGGCCGCCGAGGCGTCCGCCCCGTACGAGAGTTACAACTATAACTATTGGCGAGATGCGGTTCCTTCGCCTGAAGCCTATATGCCATCCCGTTCGATCACAGGAGAAGCGCTAGGCATCGGTAATTTCCTTGAGCCGTCTGATATGTACGCGGCCGAGAACGGCAACGTTTACTTGCTGGACAGAGGCAATAATCGAATCGTCGTGACGGACCGTAACTGGAAGCTTAAGAACGTCATTGCCGGATTCGATAACAACGGCAAGCAGGATAGCTTCAACAAACCAGAAGGTTTGTTCGTAGCAGCAGACGGAACGATTTATGTCGCAGACACGGAGAATAAACGTGTCGTTATGCTTCATGCGAATGGCCAGCTGGCCGGCATCATCGAGAAACCCCAATCGGATATTCTTGCATCGAATTTCGAGTTTGTGCCGCTCAAGCTGACCGTCGATCGTGCGAAGCGCGTTTATGTCGTTACCCGAGGCGTCTTTGAAGGTATCGTTCAATTCGACTCGGACGGCACTTTCATCGGATTCGTCGGAACGAACAAGGTCCAGCCGAACGCCGCCGATTACGCATGGCGGCTGTACGCGACCAAGGCGCAGCGCGCGAAGATGGTGCTGTTCATTCCGACGGAGTTCTCGAACGTCGATATCGACAGCAAAGGCTTCGTATACGCAACGAACATCGACCCTGGCTCCGACACGCCTGTGAAGCGGATCAGCCCTTCCGGCGACGATGTCCTGAAGCGATACGGGTATTTCCCGGTCAAAGGCGATATTCGATATCGGCAGATGGGCAATGACGGAGGACCGTCGCAGCTCGTGGATGTCAAGGTTCGCGATGCCGGCATGTACAGCGTGCTGGACTCGTTTCGTTCCCGCATCTTCACCTATGACGAGGAAGGCAATCTGCTGTACGAATTCGGGGGTAAAGGCAACCAATTAGGTACATTCAAGCTTCCGGTTGCGATCGAAGCGATCGGAGATCGAGTGGTCGTATTGGACCAAGGCCGCGGAAGGATCGTGGAATTCCGGCCAACTGCATTCGGCAGCGCGGTCAATAAGGCGGTTGCGCTCCATAATGATGGGCAGGACCAAGAGGCGGTTAAAGTGTGGCAGCAGGTTCTGAAGCTGAACAGCAACTACGATATCGCCTATATCGGAATCGGCAAATCGTATTTGATGGAGAAGCGCAATAAGGAAGCGATGACGTACTTCAAGCTGGGGATGGATCGCAAGGATTATTCCGTTGCCTACAAGAGGTATCGTCGCGAAGTGATCAAAGAGCATTTTGGCCAGGCAATGACCGTGGTTCTAGTAATAGCGCTAACGTCATGGACGGCTTGGATGGCGGCCCGTTATCGCAGACGAAGGAGGTTGATTTCACATGAAGGTTGAGTGGCTTCGATTTCCGCTCCATGTCATCGTGCGTCCGTTCGACGGCTTCTGGGATATGAAATACGAGAAGAAGGGCAAAGGGCTTGTCGCGCTGCTCATTCTGGTCCTTCTCATCGTTGCGGTCATTATTCAGAAGCAATTTTCCGGTTTTCTCGTGAACTTCAACGATCCAAGGTACTTGAATAGCATCGATGAGTTCAAATACATTCTGCTGCCTTTCGTCCTATGGTGTCTAGGCAATTGGTCCGTTACGACGCTGCTCGACGGGGAAGGCAGACTGAAAGAAATTATGATTACGACGGCATATGCACTGACGCCGCTTGTCCTAATTTATTATCCGACAACGCTGATGAGCAACTTCTTGACGAACGAGGAGTCGTCTTTCTTTTACCTGTTGAATTCGTTCGCCGGACTGTGGTTCATATGGCTCCTGTTTGTCGGGATGATGACCGTCCATCAATATACAGCGGCTAAGACGATCGTGACGATGCTGCTGACGATTGTGGTCATGGCGATTATCGTTTTCCTCGGCATGTTGGTGTTCAGTCTCATTCAACAAATTATCGGGTTTGTTTACAGCATCTACTACGAGCTAATATTCCGGAACTAGAAGGGGGCGGCACAGTCAGTTATGCGTAAAAAAACGATCTATTCACTGCTTGTCGTCCTAGTCCTGATCGGGCTGTGCTGGGGAGGCTACAAGCTGCTTAACCGAGGAGCGCCTGTAACGGCGGCTATAGCCAATGTAGATGCAGCAGCGCCTGAAGCTGGAACCGCATATATGCCTCTGAAAGACTCGACTGGCGGGGTGCCGGGCATGTCGCTGGCCGCGCAGGATGATGAGCTTGGCTTATATTTCAATCCTGACAATGCGCAAATTGCAATCAAGCAGTTGAAGAGCGGGCAGGTGTGGTACTCCAATCCTACTGGAGCGAATGAGGACAGCAAAGCTCAACCGTTCGAGAAAGGAACGATGAACTCGCAATTCATGTTGTCGTTCCGCGACAAAGTCATGAACGAAGTAACGTTCGGCAGCTACGCAGACAGCGTGGAGAAGAAGCAGTTTACGGTAGAGTCGATCAAGGACGGCGTTCGCGTTATTTACACAGTGGGCGACAGCTCCAAAGGGGTTGCCGCTCTGCCGAAGCTGATCAGTAAAACGCGTCTGCAGGAGAAGGTGCTCGATAAGCTGGATGAAGCGACTGCGGGGTATGTGGCGAATCGTTATTATCCATCGAAGTCGAACCCTGAAGTCCTTGAACTGCTCGAGGATCAAGTTAAGAAGGAGCTCGTCCTCAAGAAAATGGTCGACGCCTTCGCCAAGGCCGACTATTCGGAAGAAGATCTAGCTGCGGACAATGCGGAGAACGGTGCAGACGGCGGCAGCGCAAGCAATGCGAAGGCCAAATTCGTCGTAACGCTCGAATATCGTCTGAACGATGGCCGGCTATCTGTCCGCATTCCCGTTGGTTCGATTGAAGAAACGAAAGGCTTCACTTTACGCGCGATCGAACTGATGAATTTCTTCGGCGCGGCGGGTACAGCGGACCAAGGATATATTCTCGTGCCGGATGGATCGGGAAGCCTGATTTATTTCAATAACGGCAAGATCAATGACGATCACTACTCGCAGGTTGTATATGGCCAAGACCATACGGACAATTCGACGCGCAGGTCACAGGTGAGCGAGAGCGCCAGATTGCCGGTGTTCGGTATGAAATCGGGCGATACCGCTTGGTATGGCATTATCGATAAGGGCGAGGCGCTTGCTAGTATTAACGCTGATATTTCGGGCAAGACGAATTCGTACAATCATGCTTATGCGAGCTTCCAAGTAAGAGCGGAAGACAGTCTGTTCATGTACTCGGGCGGCAAAGAAAGCGAAATTCCGATCCTGACCAAATCGTTGTATGCCGGTGACATTCAAGTATCCTATGGATTCCTGAATGGGGCGAATGCGAATTACGCGGGTATCGCCGCCGAATATCGCAGCACGCTGGCAGATGGAGCGGGGTTGCAGCCGCTGACAGCAAGCGATGATAAGCTTCCGTTCTATGTTGACGTCGTTGGCGCAACGACGAAGACCAAATCGATACTGGGCGTTCCATATGAAGCATTGAACGCTGTAACGACATTCAAGCAAGCAGGCATAATGGCGGATGAAATGAACGCGCAGGGCATCAACAATATCCGAATGCGCATGCTTGGATGGTCGGCGGGCGGCGTCTATCACGAGCCTTCGGCTGCGAAGCCGCTCGGCAAGCTGGGAGGCACGACGGCCTTCAAGAAACTAGCTGAAAAGCTGAAGAGCAGCGGGGGCGGTTTGTACCCGGATACGGCATTCCTGCACGTGTACGAGGATACGCTTGGTTTCGCGCCATCTTCCGACGCAGCTCGGTTTACGACGCGGGAAGTTGCGCTGCAGGCGCCGATTAATCGCGCTTTGAATCGGATGGATGAAGATTTGGGCCTCTTCTACTTATTGTCACCGTCGAAGCTGCCGGCCTTCATCGATCGTTTCTCGTCGCGTTATAACAAGCTGGGACTTAGCTCCTTGTCGCTTCGCGACTTAGGAGAAGAGCTGAACGGCGATTATCGCGCCAGTCGAGTGGTGAATCGTCAGACGGCCAAGTCGATCGCTGCTGATGGGTTCAGCTCTCTGCATTCGGAATATGCGGATCTGATGGTGGAAGGCGGCAACAGCTACTCGCTGCCATATGCTTCTCATATTATTGATGCTCCCATGTCATCCAGCGGCTTCAATATTACGGATGAGAGCGTGCCATTCTATGAGCTCGTGATGCACGGTTATGCGGACTATAGCGGCGAGCCTATCAATCAATCGACGGAACAGAATCCATCGAACCAGCTGCTCAAGCTGCTTGAATACGGCGCTTCGCCAAGATTCGTATGGACCTATGAGTCTTCGACGGCATTCAAATTTACGAAGTTTGACTACTGGTATGCGACGCAGTATACCGACTGGTTGAACCAAGCCGCAGACCTGTACAAGAAGGCAGATCAGGTGCTTGCTCCGCTGCGTTCCGTGCCGATGACGAATCATGAGAAGCTCCAAGAAGGCGTCTATCGATCGACGTTCGGGAACGGTACGACGATTACGGTGAACTACAATGATACTGCCGTCACCGTAGACGGCGTTTCGATCGACTCCAATAATTATGTAATGGGCGGTGAAGGCGCATGAAGATGCCTCCAATGACGTTGAAGAGGCGAAGATCAATCCTCGGCTTCGCTTTCGTGTCGCCTTGGCTGATCGGATTCATTTTTTTGTTTGCGGTTCCGTTAATTCAATCGATCAAATTCAGTTTCACGAAGCTTGAGCTTGTACCTGGCGGATTCACGCTGAAGAATGTCGGCTGGAGCAACTTCGATACCGCACTGTTCATTGATGCGAATTTCAATCGTCAGTTAACGGAATCCGTCATCAATATGCTCGTCAACGTCCCGCTTATTCTATTCTTCAGCTTGTTCTGCGCGACGTTGTTGAATCAGAAATTCAGAGGCCGCGGATTAGCCCGCGCCATGTTCTTCCTGCCGGTTATTCTGGCGTCCGGAGCTGTAGCGGCAGCGGAAGCGCAAGGACTTATTAATCTGATCGGCGATTCGACGACCGCGGAGCAGATGGAAGGCGCTTCGGCGATGTTCGATATGATGCCTCTCGTCGATACGTTGTTAGAAGGCGGAGCGCCGTTATGGGCCGTTGATTATCTGCTTAACGCCGTTGACCGGATCTACGAGATTATTACGGCGAGCGGCGTGCAGATTTTGATTTTCCTAGCAGCGCTGCAGTCGATTCCGGGTTCGATGTATGAGGTTGCCAAGATCGAAGGGGCGACGGCTTACGAGACTTTCTGGAAAATTACGTTCCCGATGGTCAGCCCGCTTATCTTAACGAACGTCATCTACACCATTATCGATTCGTTCACGGACAGTACGGTGACGAGGACGATTGTCAGGACGGCGTTCACATCGCAGAACTTCGGCTTGAGCGCCGCGATGTCATGGCTGTATACGCTCGTGGCAGCACTCCTGCTCTTCGTCATCGGATATCTCATTAGCAGAAAAGTATTCTATTACAATTAACGCGATCAGCTTCGAAGGAGGCGTGATTCATGCAGCTGACCAAACGAATTACTCAGCTCAAGGATGGGTTAAGTTCCGACACACTGCTGCACAGCAGTCAGGCCCATCGGGTTCGGACGAGAGCCGGGGAGCTGGTATGGTCGATATTCCGGTATGTGCTCATCATCGGCATTTCGTTCATAATCGTATATCCCCTCTTGTTGAAATTATCCGTAGCGTTTAAGTCGAGAGACGATATTTTCGATCCGACCATCTTTATTGTGCCGAAGCACTTTACGTTCAGTAATATTGAAATTGCGCTTAAAGTATTGAAGTTTTTCCCGACACTCTGGGACACGCTGCTGTTTGTCGTGTCGATGATGGTTCTGACTACCGCTTCCTGCGCGCTTGCGGGATACGGATTCGCCAGGTTCTCGTTTCCGGGGCGCAATCTATTGTTCGGGCTTGTCGTCCTAACGATTCTTGTTCCGGCAGAGACGCTTATGGTACCGACTTATCTCCACTTCCGGAGTTTCGATTTTCTGAACCTTGTGACGCTTATCACCGGTAAGGATGGCATTAACCTGATGAATTCGTACTGGCCGTCTACGATTCTGTCGGCTACGGCTAACGGGTTAAAGGCAGGGTTGTTCATTTATATTTTCCGTCAGTTCTTCCGCGGTATGCCGGCAGAGATCGAAGAGGCCGCGCTGATCGATGGAGCGGGAGGCATTGCGACGTTCTTCCGTATCATGCTGCCGAATGCGGTTCCGCCGCTGATTACGGTTATGTTGTTCGCTTTCGTCTGGCAGTATAACGATACGTTCTACAACTCGATGTTCATGAGCGACATGCATCTCATGCCGTCGCAGATTGCGGCGCTGCCGGGCAACGCAGGGGTGTATATTTCGACCGTCATCTATGGCGGCGCCGACCCTAACGCGAAACCGGATCCGAACTACGTTGCCATGATTGTCGATACCGGATTGCTTATCGCAATCTCTCCGCTCATAGTCATGTACTTGTTCGTTCAGCGGTACTTCGTAGAAAGTGTCGAGCGTACTGGCGTTGTCGGCTAAAACGGTTGCTGTCAGTCAGAAGAGGAGCGAGAGTTCGAGATGAAGCGTAATGTTTGGCGCACAGCCATTCCCGTTACCATCATAGCAGTCGTTGTCGTGATCGCCGCAGTTTCAGCTGCCATGCTGCTGCGCGATCGCGGCAAGGGCGAGGAGGAGTATACGACATTGCAGAAGACAACGGAAGAGAGAGCCGGCATTAAGGATGCTGCGCCGAATGCCGAGCAGGTTGGCCGATATGATAAATTCGAGCTGCTTGTTCATCTGAGCGCAGTGTACAGCAACCCTTACGATCCAGCTGAAGTCGATTTGAGCGCAACTTTCCAATCGCCAAGCGGCATCGATTGGCCGATCAACGGCTTCTATGACGGAAGTGACTGGCTTATTCGCTTCTCCCCTAGCGAGATCGGTGACTGGAGCTATTCGATTCAGTTGAAAGACAGCAGCGGAACGTTCACGCATGATGGCGGGAAATTCGCTGTCACACCATCCGAGCATCACGGCTGGATTGAAGTATCCAAGACGAATAAACGGTTCCTTCAGTATAACGACGGCACATCGTTCTTCGGCGTTGGCGTCGCCTATCCTTGGGGGATTACCGAAACAACGCTGGATGATCTAGTAGACAGCGGCGCCAACTACATTACGTATTGGAATGGCAATTACGATCATTCGGGCAGCGGCGGCGGCAAGGAGCAGCTGGAATCGGTCGCTAGCGGAATTGGTCGTTATGATGCGGCCAAAGGAAGACGCGTCGACGAGCTGCTCGACAGCTTCGAGAAGCGTAATTTGATTATGAATTTCGTTGTATGGCCGCATGATTCGCTTGCTGATAAAATTAACTGGCCTGCGACATGGACGCAGAACGCTTACTCCACGCTTGGGGAAGCCAAAGACTTCTATGCGAATGATGCCGCATGGGCGTATCAAGAGAAGCTGTACCGTTATATGATCGCGCGCTGGGGCTACAGCCGCTCGCTTGGCGTATGGGATCTCGTCGTCGAGATGAACGGGACGGACGGCTGGCAGCTGGGGGATCAGGCGAAAGCGAATGAATGGCTGACCAAGATTCATGCTTATTTTGCAGCAAATGATCCGTACCGCCGTCCGACGAGCGCCTCGATGGCAGGCAACAAAGAGGATTACTGGGATCACGCGTACCAGACCGTCGATGTATCCGACCGTGAGAACTATTACGATATTGGTCACGAAGCATTCGCTGAAGACATCCAGAAGCGTTGGGCGTCCTACGAGAAACCGCTTATTATTGGCGAAACAGGAAATGCAGCAGATGTGAATGCTTATCACAATGCGATTTGGGTCGCGCTTGCGAACGGTCTTGCTTCTTCGCCGGTCTGGTGGGATATTACGAAGGTAGACGATCCGATGTTCGAACAGATGAAGGTGTTCTCGCAATTCGTTCGCCCAATTGACTTCAACGAGCAGAGGGAACCGGTCAAGGCAATCGCCCCAAGCGTAGAAGTGGCGCTGCCGTCGTCCATTGCGCTCATCGGGCAAGAGGGAGACCCGAGTGCTTGGTCTGTACCCGATTGGGCGCCGGCGAACAGGGATGCGCAAGGTGCCTTATTTGCTGCGGAAGTGACGGGCAGCGGAGACGATAGGGTTGCAAGCGTGCCAATGCGATTCGCGACGGGTGAGTTCTCGCAAGGCTACTACGATAATTCCGGCGGATTGTCGGATTGGAGAGGCTACGATACCTTTACGTTCGAAGTGAAGGCGGATGGAACTGGCGTGGATGGTCTGCTGGCGAAAGCTGTGCTGCATCCGTCGGGAAGTTGGACGGAGGCGGACGATGCGCAGTCGGTGAAGCTGAAAGCCGGCGAGTGGACGACGATTACGGTGCCTCTGAAGGATGTGCCCGAACACTACTGGCGTGATGCAGCGATTCCAGAGGAAGCGCTGGATGCGATTGCGCGCTGGGGTGTGAAAGTGTACGCGGGCCAGACACCGAATGAGGCTGATCCGGTCACGATCCGTGTACGGCATCCGATGCTTAGCACGAAACAGCCGCTTACAGTCATGAAGCCGGATAGTCGTGCATGGATAATGGTAGGCGAGAAGTTATCCTATGGCTGGCAGATCGCAGCGGAAGGCAGCGTCGGCGGCCATTCGATTACGATCCCGGAATGGGGCTCGCAAGCTGCAAAGGTAGAGTGGATCGATCCATGGACGGGTGAAGTGTTGAAGAAAGAGAAAGTACAGCCGGATGGTTCCGGCTCACTGCCCCTGACTGCGCCTGCTACGGATCGCAGCGATATCGCTTTCCGTTTAACGGTCCGATGATCATCGAATCAAGATGGAATGAGGTGACGGGAATGGAGCTTCAAATATGGAATCATCGAGGCGATCTAGCCAATACGAAACGGGCGATCGAGGAAGGCGAACTGACGCTTGGATTCATCGGCGGCTCGATTACGGATGCCCGTCCAAGACATAATTGGCCAGAGCCGGTCATCGCATGGTTCGTCGACACCTATCCTGGTGTTCGGATTATCGTCGAGAACGCTGCGATCGGTGCGACAGGCAGCGATCTGGCCGTGTTCCGAGCGAAGCGGGATTTAATCGAACGCGGCTGCGACATCGTCTTCGTCGATTATGCCGTGAACGATAATGACGTCGCCACAGAACGAAGGATGCGGACGCGTGAAGGGCTGCTTCGCCAGCTGCTGGAGGATGGCATGCGTGACGTTGTGCTCGTTCATACCTTCTCGCAGGATATGTGCGAGCCGATGCTGGCTGGCGAGCAGCCTGCTTCGGTAGCCGAGCTGGAAGTGTTGGCGGAGCATTATAGCGTCGGTTCCGTATGGATGGGGCTGTATGCGATGCGTCAAGTGCAGCGCGGGCTTATGCGCTGGGAAGAATGGCTGCCGGACAATTTGCATCCGACGAGCCGAGGAAGTCTCGCATACGGTGAGAGCGTCATTCATTACTTGAAGCAGGAGCTGGCATTAGACACGCAGCCAGTTGAACTGCAAGTGGATCGGCAATTGGCAGCGCCGATGAATCAACTGCACTGGGGGGCTGCCGTCACGCTGCCGCTCACTGAGGCGCAGACGACAGGTCCGTGGACGATTCGTCGTTGGCCCTATTATGAGTGGGTGGATCAGGTGCTCGATACGGCAGCGCCAGGGGCGCGATTGACGATCCCTTTTGTCGGACGCGGCATTGCGCTCGGCATTGATTTCGGTAAAGCAACGGCTGAAATTCGATACCGTCTCGATGGCGGTGAATGGCGTCATTATGAGCTGGAACGTCCAGACTGGAATGGTAATGACGGCTGGCTGCGGCTGCTGACGATTAGCGATGAGTTAGCTTCGGGTTCCCATCAGCTTGAGCTGGAGACGTTCCTAGGTTTCAGCGCGAATAACAAAGGTACGAACCTGCGTCTAGCGATTATTGGTGTCATAAGTTAGGCTTAGCAGACAGATACAATAAATAGAGAAGCATACATGCAATGAGGGTGAGGATAACCATGAAGAAGATAGCACTTAACGGTGAGTGGCGGCTTAACAACGAGCGAACAGGTGAGCAATACGCAGCCCAGGTTCCCGGATTCGTGCAGAAAGATTTGATGAGTGCCGGCGTAATTCCCAGTGAGCAAGAGACGTTGTTCGAGCCGATTGTCGAATGGGTGGAACACGATGATTGGACGTATTGCAGATCGTTCGAACTGTCCGCCGACCAGCTTAGCGCGGACGGATTGACGCTCGTTATGGAAGGTGTCGATACATACGCCGAGGTCGTTCTCAATGGCCGGATCATTGGGCAGACGGACAATATGTTCATTGCCCATCGGTTTGATATTAGCGGCGCTGCACAACAGCAGAATGAGCTTGTTGTACGCCTGTCATCGCCAACGCGGGTGCTGCAAGAGAAGGAGCGGCAGTTCGGCGATCCGCTGCTGCAGTGGAACGGTATTCCGGCTCGTTTGTTCGGTCGGAAGGCGCAATATGGGTATGGCTGGGACTGGGGTCCCCGTCTTGTAACGGTTGGTATTCATAAACCGATTTACATTGAAGTGCAAGAGCGCTGCAGCAGCGATAATCTGACGTATAACATCACGCACCTTAGTGAAGAACGGGCGATTCTTAACGTGACCGTTACGGCCTCCGCTGTTGGCGCTATCAGCCGCGAGGCGAACATTCTCTGTCAGTTGTACGATGGCGATGTGCTGGTAGCAGAAACAGCGGAGCCCTCGGTGCAGCTGTCGCAAGACGGAACGGAGACGACACTGACCCTCGTTGTACACAAGCCTAAGCGCTGGTACCCGATCGGCTACGGCGATCAATCGATGTACACGTTGATGGCCGCGGTAACGGCCGACTGCAAGACGGCTGCGTTGTCGCGTCAGATCGGTCTGCGCGAGGTTACGCTCAAGCAGCCATACGATAAACAGGGACGCAAGTTCATCATTGAAGTCAATGGCATTCCGATGTTGTGCAAAGGCGTGAATTGGATTCCGCTCACGCTCTACCCGGGTCTGGATACCAAGGCGGATTACGCTGCTGAGATTGACGGTATCGTGGAAGCGAACATGAACATGATCCGCATCTGGGGCGGAGGGTATTACGAGAATCCGGATTTCTATGCGGAGTGCGACCGCCGAGGCGTGATGGTCTGGCAGGACTTCATGTTTGCCTGCGGCGACTATCCAGACGATGATGCTTTCTGCGAGCTTGTCCGCAAAGAAGCTCGTTATGTCATCGAAACGTACAATCAGCATCCGAGTATTGTGCTCTGGTGCGGCAATAACGAGAATCAGCATTTCGTCGAGAACAGCCGTAAGAAGCGGAAGAATGGATATGGCGAGAAGTTGTATTTCGAAGTGCTGGCTGATGAGTGTGCACGTGACGCGAATCGTCCGTACTGGCCAACTAGTCCGTTTTCTTATTCGGTCGATGAAGGCCATAATGACAATGACTATGGCGATCAGCATTACTGGCATGTATGGGGTCAGGGATCCCCTTATGAGAACTATCAGACGATTAACGGCCGATTCTTGTCTGAGTTTGGTATGCAGTCCTATCCGTCCATACGGGTACTGGATCAAGTGGACCGCGAGGCCGATCTGCGCCACGCGAAGTTCCAGGTGATTCAGAAAGCGCCGAACGGCACGCAGCGTCTGCTCTATTACACGGTCGGCGACTATCGGCTGCCGTCGAACAAACGGGATTTCGTCTATGTGAATCAACTCATGCAGGCGAACGCGCTTCGTCTTGGCGTCGAGCATTGGATTTCCCGCATGCCGGACACCTCAGGTGCGCTGATCTGGCAGTGGAGCGATCTATGGCCTTCGATCAGCTGGTCGATCGTTGATTACGATAAAGTGAAGAAACCTTCTTATTATTACATGAAGCGGACGTTCCAGACGCCGAACGCGCTGCTGCGTGTCGTACAAGGCGACGAACAAGCTGGCTTGTTCCTTGTTCATGAGAAGGGCGATTTCCAAGGGGAAATCGAGGTATCGTTCTACGATATTATCGATGAACAGGTTGTCCGTACCGACAAGCTGGAGGCCAATGGTTCGGGATACCGTTCGACTCGCGTAAGCACGATACAGCTCGGCGGGCATGATCCAGCGCGCACGGTCGTATTCGTACGGCTGCTGCAAGGCGGTCAGGTGCTGGCGGACAACTCGTATCTGATCGGCAAGCCGTATCAGCTTGCGCTGAAGCCCGCAAGTCTGCGATTGGAGCAGCATGAGGAGGACGGCGTTCTCGTTGCGAACATTACGAGCGATGTGTTCGCCAAGGATGTGTGCCTTCCGAACTTGTCGGCGAAGCTGTCGGACAATTACTTCGACCTGCGCGCCGGTGAATCGAGAACGATTCGAATTGAAGGCTTAAAGGCGGATGAGCGGCTCGTGCCGACCTGTCTGAATGAAGCGGTGCGTTCTGCGGAATATATTTAAGTACGTGTTCAAAAGCGGACTTTTTGAACGACCCCTATAAGGAAGGTTAGGGAGAAACGGCTGTGCGGGCATGTGAGCCTGTGAGGCCGTTTTTCTCTTGCTTCATGCATGCATTTACCCAAGCCGCGCTGTCGGAATACGCGTGAGAAGTCGATTTATGTTTTGCGTTCGAGGGGTATTTCAAGTATGATGGAAAAAAAGAACTAATGCTAAGCGATAAGGAGCATCAAACGTATGAGTGCAAAGAATAACAATTGCAAAATCGTCGACTGCACGATCCGCGATGGCGGACTTGTAAACAATTGGGATTTCAGCGTTGAGTTTGTTCAACATCTGTACAACAGCTTGAACGAAGCTGGTGTCGATTATATGGAGATTGGTTATAAAAACTCGCCGAAGCTGCTCAAAGGCGCAGATTCTGCAGGTCCTTGGCGCTTCCTGGACGATGACTTCCTCCGCAAAGTCATTCCGAACAAAGGCAATACGAAACTGTCGGCGCTTGTCGATATCGGCCGCGTTGATGAGAACGACATTCTGCCGCGCAGCGAGAGCATGCTCGACCTGATTCGCGTTGCTTGCTACATCCAAGATGTGGACAAGGCGCTTGATTTGGTGAAGATTTTCCACGATCGCGGTTACGAGACGACGCTGAACATTATGGCACTCTCGAACGTTATGGATAATCAGCTTATCGAAGCATTCCAACTGATTCGCGAGAGCGTTGTTGACGTTGTTTATATCGTTGACTCGTACGGCAGCCTGAAGCCGAACGATTACGTTTACCTCGTGAACAAGTTCAAAGAGCATCTGCCGAACAAACGTCTCGGCGCTCATACGCATAACAATATGCAGCTTGCGTTCGCTAACACGATCATTGCAGCAGAGAACGGCGTAGAGCTGCTCGACGCTTCCGTATACGGCATGGGCCGCGCAGCAGGCAACTGCAACACGGAACTGCTCGTGGCACACCTGCCGCACGCGAAGTACAACGTTCGCCCAGTGCTCGACATGATCGAGAAATACATGCTTCCGCTTCGCGAGAAAGAAGAGTGGGGCTACATTATGGAATACATGGTTACGGGCATGCTGGACGAGCATCCACGCTCGGGTATGGCACAACGTGACAACAAGGAAGCGCGCGACCGCGTCGTAGAATTCTACGACCGCCTGACGACTCCGGAAATCGCACATAAGAACTAAGATGAAGAGTGGTTGAGCCGATGGGCTCAACCCCTTTTTTCGTTCCAACGATACCTCATCTAATCCGATACCGCGCTGAACAATGCACAGACCAAGGGCAGCATATGTAACGCACCACAGTGACACTAATAGTCTTTTTATTTACTCATTCTTTATCAGATGCAACGGACTCAGGAGGCGCTATTAGGTTGATTTCCGAGTGTTTCGAGCATCAGACGAGCTGTTAAGGTCGTCTGGGTCCGTTAGCGTCTCGGCTGACGTGTGGGCGGCGAATAGCGTCATCACTGTCCGTTACAGCATTGCGTCGTTCTCGCGGCATTGCGCATTCAACAAAGGTAGCCCATGCATCGCTGCAGGCGATGCATGGGCTGCCTACTAGTTAGACCGCTGCAGTATCGGAATCATACCACTTCGACTGCACCTGATACATTTGTTCATACTCGCCGTCGAGACGCAGCAGCTGTTCAATAGTATAAGTTTTGTGTTAATTAATGATAACGAATATTGGAAGCGTTTGCTAGTTTGGACGAGGGAAGGATGGCTTCTTGCATCTTTTCTTTCTGAATACGCTTAAAACGGGTTGACACCCTATTCCTAGGCATGTTACATTGACCAATAGATTTTACCAATCGAAAGGAGGATTACGACCCATGGAACGCAATACAATTAATCATGTACAGCTTCATAACAATCATGACCGTAATCCATCCGCTTAACACGACAATTGCTCGTATAGGCGCATGGTTACGATCACGTAATCGTGCGCCTTTTTTGCAGGCTTCGTTCAGAACGTACGTTCGGAACGGGGCTGGGAGGCGTATCGCACATACTGCTGCGATGCGCCTTTCTTGTTTGTATCAGCGTTAGGTGGATGGCGCACAAGATCTTGTGCAAGGAAAGGATGGACTGCAGTTTATGTTCTCAGTATTACGCAAACTAAGCTGGTTTTTTAAACAATATTGGAGACGGTATTCGATAGCCGTTGTGCTGCTCATTATCGTCGGTATTCTGGAAGTAATTCCGCCTAAGGTGCTCGGCTATGCCATTGATGGCATTACGCAGGGACGGATGGGAGATTCGACGTTTCATTGGATTATCGGAGGATGGATTGGCTTAACGCTCGTCTGCTACGTCATTACGTACATATGGATGTACCAGCTGTTTGGCGGTGCGATCGTGCTGGAGCGTCTGCTTCGGTCGCGCCTCATGCGGCATTTCCTAAAGATGACGCCGACGTTCTACGAACGGAACCGGACGGGCGATCTGATGGCTCGTGCGACGAATGACCTCGGGGCGATCTCCACGACAGCCGGATTCGGCATTCTGACGCTGATTGACTCGACGATCTTCATGCTGACGATTCTGTTCATGATGGTCGTGCTCATCAGCTGGAAGCTGACGCTAGCGGCGTTATTGCCGCTGCCGCTGCTTGCACTGGCGCTGAAGTACTTCGGCGGACGCATTCATGATCGGTTCATGAAGGCGCAGGATGCATTCGGCGAGCTGAACGACCAAGTGCTCGAATCGGTCGCAGGCGTTCGTGTTGTTCGCGCCTACGTGCAAGAGGAGGCAGATCGTGCACGCTTCCAAGCGAAGACGGAGGAAGTGCTGGAGCGCAACATTGAAGTATCTCGTGTCGATGCGTTGTTCGAGCCGACGAACAAAATGCTCATCGGCCTCAGCTATCTGATCGGCCTGTGCTACGGTGCTTATCTCGTGTTCCACAGCGAAATTACGCTCGGCGAACTCGTATCCTTCAACTTCTTCCTCGGGATGCTCATCTGGCCGATGTTCGCCATTGGCGAGCTGATCAACGTCATGCAGCGCGGCAACGCTTCGCTCGACCGTGTAACCGAGACGCTGAACTATTCGCCGGACGTAACCGATGGGAATGATCTGGTAGAGATGCAGGCACCGGAATCGATTGAATTCCGCGATGTGACGTTCCGTTATCCGACTTCAGCCGTGAACAATCTGGAGGAAGTATCCTTCATGCTGAAGCAGGGAGAGACGCTTGGCATCGTCGGGCGGACGGGCAGCGGGAAGACGACGTTGCTGCGTCAGTTTCTTCGGGAATATCCGCTTGGCGTAGGCACGATCGCAATTGCAGACACGCCAATGGATCGGATTGCCGTTGATCAAATGTTGAGCTGGGTCGGTTATGTGCCGCAGCAGCCGATTCTATTCTCCCGTACGATTCGCGAGAATATTATGTTCGGCGCAGAGGATGCGACAGAAGCGGATCTGCAGCGCGCGCTTGACCGCGCGTCGTTCGCCAAAGACATCATGTTCCTGCCAAGCGGACTGGAAACACTCGTCGGGGAGAAGGGCGTTGCCCTGTCCGGCGGTCAGAAGCAGCGGGTCAGCATTGCGCGCGCGCTCATTGCGAATCCGCAAATTCTGATGCTCGACGATGCGTTGTCCGCGGTGGATGCGCGAACGGAAGCTGAAATCATCGAAGGCATCCGCACTGAACGTGCCGGCAAGACGACAATCATCACGACGCATCGGCTGTCGGCCGTGCAGCATGCCGATTGGATTATCGTGCTCGATAATGGACGTATAATCGAAGCGGGCAATCATGAGCAGCTGCTTGAGATGAACGGCTGGTACAAGGAGCAGTACGAGCGTCAGCAGCTGGAGGCGCTGGCTGAAGCGTAAAGTATGGGGTCCAGCAGTCATAATGCGATAAAAGCTACTTCTATATGATGGGTTAGAAGTATTCTCAATAAGGAAATGTAGGTGTAACCAACTATGCATGATGATATACAAACGCAGAAGTCCCCGAGAACGGGCAAGCGTCTGTTCCAATATGCCATGATCTATAAGAGCAAAATCCTGATCGCGCTCATTCTGCTCGGCCTGGCAGTATGCGCCGAGCTCGTCGGTCCGTTCATCGCGCAGCGAATGATCGACCAGAACATTCTGAGCATCGAGAAGCCGTGGCACGAGGTTGCCGCAGGCGCGAGCGGTTCGGCAGAATATGCAGGCAAGAGTTACAAGCGAGATGACCGGATAAGCGAAGATGAATCCGGCGGAGCTATCATTCGAATCATTCAAGTTGAACGCGATTACTACTTCGTCGAAGGCAATATCGCAATCGACGGGGCGCGCAGCGTAGGGGCTGACGGGAAACTGACGATCGTCTCGAAGGAAGGCGAGAACGCGGCTTATCCAGCCGCGAAGCTGACGAAGAGCGAGCTGTACAACTTCTACAAGCCCGAGCTGCCGCGTCTGCTGAAGACAGCAGGCATGTACTTGGGATTGCTCGCCGTAGCGGCAATCTTCACGTACGGACAACGGCTGCTGCTGCTCACGACAGCGAATCGCATCGTGCAGCGCATGCGCGAGGATGTGTTCGCGCACATTCAGCGGCTGCCGGTTTATTATTTTGACAATTTGCCTGCGGGTAAGGTTGTCTCGCGCATTACGAACGATACGGAAGCGGTGCGCGAGCTGTTCGTGGCCGTACTCGCGAACTTCTTCTCCGGCATCGTGTACATGGTCGCCATTCTTGGCGCGTTGTTCTTGCTGGATCCGAAGCTCGCGCTTCTCGCGGTTCCGCTCATTCCGATTCTCGTCGTTTGGATCATTCTATACCGTCGTCGCGCGGGCCGCATCAATGAAGCGATTCGCAGCAAGCTGAGCGATATTAACGGCATGATCAACGAATCGATCCAAGGGATGCCGATCATTCAAGCGTTCCGTCGTCAGAAGAAGACGATCGAGGAATTCGACGAGCATAACAAAGATCTGTTCCGCAATGCGACTAAGCTGCTTAGTCTTAACTCGCTGACATCGCACAATCTTGTTGGTGTGCTGAGGAATGTTATTTTCGTAACCGTGTTATGGGCATTCTGGGGTGGTTCGCTCAGTTCATTCATTACAGTCGGTGTGCTGTATGCCTTCTTCGATTATATGAACCGGATGTTCACGCCGATTGTCGGTATCGTCAACCAGCTCTCGAACCTGGAGACGGCCCGCGTATCGGCAGGCCGCGTATTCCAGCTGCTCGATGAGCCGGGGACGGATGTGACGGTTGGCAGCCTCCCGCGCAGCAAAGGGGAAGTGAAGTTCGACAACGTCTCCTTTGCGTACAAAGAGGATGAATACGTGCTTCGCAACATTACGCTTGAAGCTCGTCAAGGCGAGACGGTAGCGCTGGTCGGTCATACCGGCTCGGGCAAAAGCTCGATTCTGAACTTGCTGTTCCGGTTCTATGATATCGAGCAGGGCAACGGCCAAATTCTCGTCGACGGCGTCGACGTGCGTGACGTACCGAAGCAGCTGCTTCGTCAGCATATGGGCATCGTGCTGCAGGATCCATTCCTGTTCACAGGCACGATCGCTTCGAACGTCAGCCTCGACAATCCAGCGATCAGCCGTGAACGTATTGAGCAGGCGCTGAAGGATGTCGGCGCGTATGATATGTTCATGCAGCTGCCTGGCGGCATCGATGAGCCGGTTGTCGAGAAGGGCGCGACGTTGTCCGCTGGTCAACGCCAGCTGATATCGTTCGCTCGCGCATTGGCTTACGATCCGGCGATTCTCATCTTGGATGAGGCCACGGCAAGCATCGATACGGAGACCGAAGCGATCATTCAAGCGGCGCTGGATGTGCTGAAGAAAGGCCGCACGACGTTCGTCATCGCCCACCGTCTGTCGACGATCCGTCAAGCGGATCAGATTCTGGTGCTTGACCGCGGCCGCATCGTCGAGCGCGGCGACCATGATGCGCTCATGGCGCATGGCGGGAAGTACTTCGATATGTATCAGCTGCAAGCTGGAGCGGGCGCTGGTGAAGGCGTATCGAGGCCGCAGGAAGAGCAAGCTGCAGCTCATTCGATCTCATAACAATAACAAGCCACTGCAGGCTTCTGCAGTGGCTTGTTTGTTGCTCAGGTCAATGGATGAGAAATTTGGCGCCGAATCCTTTGCCTGCTTGGTAGGCTGCATGCAGTTCATTTTCATCAAGATGATCGAGAAGAATGACATTTTCCGGGTAGAGCTTGCCTAACAATGCACGTTGAATCAGCGGATCGCCGCCGGTTGTTATTAGGTGAGTGCCTTTATCAGAGGTTACGAGATCGGGTTGATTCAGAATCTCTTGTGCGGTATGGACGATGAGCGAGACGGGTTCATGAATCGTATTAGGGTCATGTTGTAGATTGATTTGCGCAGTGTAAACGAACCGATGGCCTCTCAGCAGTTGACCGAGATCAATCTTGAAGGAGGTGCCATTAATGTGCAGTTCGTATTGAAGATGGACGCGATCGGGTTGTCC
Organism: Paenibacillus sp. CCS19; assembly: GCF_033239625.1. Classification (NCBI taxonomy): domain Bacteria; kingdom Bacillati; phylum Bacillota; class Bacilli; order Caryophanales; family Paenibacillaceae; genus Paenibacillus; species Paenibacillus sp. CCS19. The sequence goes on along the minus strand of NZ_BTCK01000046.1, from coordinate 11,585 downwards.
GCCGGTATCTGCAGGTGCTGCTTGAAGGTAAGCTTCGGTGCGGAGTGATGGACGATACGGATCGTTAAGCCGTTCGTTGAATAGTACCGGATCGCCTTGTCCGACTTGGCTCCTTGGGGCAGCGTAGTAATCATCGAAAGCATAGACGAATGCAGCGGATGTGCTCAGCCCGACAGACTCAGAGGAACGAAGCGGAACAGGTGCGGAGGCAATCGATTGGACAGCAGCGGAAGCAGTGCCATTGGCGATGGCGGCTGCGGCCGATGATCGGATTGTACTGGAGAACGTCGTATTCACAGGGTGCCAGCGAAGCAAGTATTTGGGAGCCGATGCAAGGTTGTTGGTTAAGCCGGCAGGCAATACGGTACCCAGATCGTATTGGAAGCCGTAGCCGACAGGAGAGAGCGAAGGGCTTAAGAAAGCTTGTGCCAGACGGACAATAGACTGATGCGATACCTGCTTCAATAGAAGCTCGGTAAGGAATTGGACTCGGGCATTCTCGATATAGCGCAGCCCTTTGCCGCTGCTCCCGGCCCGCAGTTCGATCGGTACCTCCTCCCAATTATCGAACGGGAGAAGCGCATCGCGGAGCAGAACAATTTGATGCAAATATTCGTTGAAAAGCTGCATAACAACGGGGCCGCCTAGCGGTCCCATCAGCAGATCGGTTACCCGTGGCGTCCATAAGTGATGATCGCAGCGGCTTCTGATCTCTAGACTGCTTAACGCGTCGAATTTATAGTGCCCAAGCGCCCAACGCTGCGAGTTGAACTCGCGTGCCCAGCTGCTTAATCGTTGCCCTATCGCTTCAGCCTGTGCCGAGATCTCGGCACGAGATGGGATGTCATTGCTATTCGAGGCAATAGAAAGGACGGACTCGCGTCCGGATAGCGCAAGACTTGCTTCGATATTCCGGAGCAGCGCCTCCGCATCGGCAGCATCGCCAAGCCGTATGGAGATGGCTTCCAACAGCGTATCTAATTGCCGAACAATATCTCGTGCGTAATAGATGCCGGGGCGTAGATCCCAGTCCCATTCCCCTTGATCAGACAAAAATAAGGAGCTTGCGGAATACTTGCTGGCTGCAGCTTTATCAATGTCAATTGGACTTCCCCACTCGAGACGATGCTCGCCGATCGATATACGATAGGATGTCATGGTAAGGATTCCTCCCTTTTTCGTTTTATCTAGGATAGCAATGGGATCAGGCTGTGAATAGTACGCACTTTATAGAATGGAAGTATCCTAGAGGAAAGCAGCTTTCCAAGAGGATAGTGAATCGGACAAGGGAGTGGCCGCAATATCGCTCTTGAGGAGGCTGGTCAGTGCGGGTATAATTCATAGTAAATAACAGTAATTTACTTGGTTTAGGTGAGGTGGAGCATGAAGCTTAGAAACGCAGTATACAGCTGCACATCGGAAGTAACGCTTGAACTCATTAGCGGTAAGTGGAAAATTCCGATCTTAAGTTTATTAGCCTCCCAGACCCGTCGCTATAATGAGCTTCAGAAGCTTATCCCCGAAATTACGCCTAAAGTTCTGACGATTCAGTTAAGAGAGCTTGAATCGAGCGGACTCGTCCATAGGCAGGCGTATGCCGTCATACCGCCCAAGGTCGAGTACATGTTGACAGAGCTTGGCAAGCGTTTAATGCCAGTACTGCTGCAGCTCTGCGATTTTGGAACAGATTATTTGGCTCACGTGCAGAACGAGGAGAAGGTCGTTCAAGAATAATCGTTTATATTGGCGGGAAGCAGCGAGTTGGTCGAGCGTCGCCGAGAAAATCTTCAACAACAAATAGCCGCTTCCCGGGGAGGGAGCGGTTGTTTGTTGTTGGAGATTAAGATACAGTCAACTCGCCGTCACCGCGAAGGACACAAGCTTGACGAGGGACATTGGCATGAACATATGCAGTACCGCTAAAGCTTCGGCCGTCTCTTGCGCGTGCGGTCATGCGGACGGCGATATTGTCGCTGACATAGTAATGGTCAAGCAGATCGGCTGGTCCGGAGTCCGAAGTATCGATGTACCACTGCTTGGAGCCGAATTCCTGAACGATAACAAGTTGCGCGCTGCTGAATGTCAGCCCGGCTGCTTCTATGTCCTTGCCGGTAATGGTAATGTGCTCGAGTTCGATTGTTTCCATCATTGCGGGTTACGCTCCTCTCTAATTGTTTCGATTGTATAAGGATGAGTCCTTACATGCAACATTGAATCGATTGGAAGCGTCTGTATGTGCAGACCATATATAGGGGGATGTTGGATATGATGGCAATCGGAAAGCGGCTAAGTATTGTGCTCATGCTGCTGGCGGTACTGATGCTTCAAGCTTGCGGGTCATCAGACAGAGACGACTCGGAAGCGAGCAGCAACAGCGAGAGCAAAGCAGCCGATCGTTCAACGAAGACAGACGAAGCGGCGACTGCAACAGATGCTGCTGGAGAAGAGACGTCGACAGAATCGAAACCTAGCAAATCGGAAGAGAACCGAAGCGAAGATGTAGCAGAGACTAGCGATAATGGGGATCAAGGGGCACCGGCTGGTACGCTGACGGCTGGCGAGTGGGAAGATAATGCGTTGTGGAGCCGTTGGAAGGAATTGATGGCATCGTACGAAGGCGACCGATATCGGCCATACTGGCAGTTCTATAACTTTCAGCGGCTTGAAGTGAAGGTGACGGCGAACGGGCGGCCGGCCGTTGATGTACAGGTTGCTCTGACCCGCAGCAATGGGCAGGATGGTTGGACGGCGCGTACGAACGCGGCTGGCGTTGCGTATTTGTTCCCGATTTTGTTCGAGGAACAAGGCGGCAGCGCCAAGTATGGACTTACGGTTAAGGCCGGACAGCAGAAGAAGCAGTTCGAGAATGTTGATCTGCAGTCTGGCCGTGCGATGGAGATTGAACTGAATGAACCGACAGATGTTTCTTCGCTTGTGGACCTTATGCTTGTCGTCGATACAACGGGATCGATGGCAGATGAGCTGGCGTTTCTGGAGACGGAGCTTAAGGATGTCGTAAAGCGGGTCGGCGATGCCAATAAGGGGCAGCTTAACATTCGGGTGAGCCCGAATTTTTATCGCGATGTGCATGATGATTATACGGTTCGTTCGTTCCCGTTCACAGAAGATATCGATAAGGCTGTCGGACAGATTGCGAAGCAGGAAGCATTCGGCGGAGGAGACACGCCGGAGGCGGTAGAGGATGCGATCGAGGATGCGATCGAGGATCACGATTGGAGCAAGCAGGCATTGACAAGATTGCTGTTCCTTGTGCTGGACGCTCCGCCGCATCACGAGAAAGACATTATTAAGAAAATGCAGGCTTTGACGGCGCAAGCTGCGGAGCAGGGCATTCGAATTATTCCGATCGCATCGAGCGGTATCGACATTCCAACCGAGCATCTGCTGCGCTATATGGCGGTCGCAACGGGCGGCACCTATATTTTCCTCACGGACCACAGCGGCGTCGGCAATGGACACTTGAAGCCTGCGGTCGGCGAATACGAAGTGCGTCCGCTTAACGATCTGATGGTCGATGTCATTAACCGTTATGTACAGGGGCAATAAGCGTAACGTCAGAAGTTCAGTTGAACATATTAAGGTTATAAACAAACGCTTGCGTGCAGGCTTCCTTCGGGAGGCGGTGCGCAGGCGTTTTGTTTTTAGTAGTTGAAAATGGTCATCGAGCATCACCATAATAGAAGAAATAAGAGAGAGCGGGGGAAAAAGATGGGCTGGACGATAACGCCGCTTGGCGATCGTGCGTTGGCTGCCGAGCTGATCGATGGAGCTGCCGGCGACAGCTGGGCGAAGGTCGGAGCTGCGGCAGAATGGCTTCGTCAAGCGAAAGTGCCTTGGATCGTCGATCTCATTCCTGCCTACACAACGGTGACGATCGTGTATGATCCCGTGTGTGTCTGGAAGGCGAAGGATCCTCGTTGCGGGTTGACGGTCTATGATGTGGTTGTTAGGGAGGTTCAAGAGCTGCTGGATTCCGCTGTGGTAAGTTCGAGGCAGGATGCCCGGTATATCGAAGTGCCGGTCTGTTACGGCGGCGATTATGGACCTGATCTGGAAGCGTCGGCTGAGAGAAGCGGGATAAGCGCCGAGCAGTTCGTGCAGGCGCATGCGGCAGCGGATTATACGGTTGCCTTGATCGGTTTTGTGCCGGGATTTCCTTATTTGTCAGGCCTGCCGTCACAGTTAGCGCAGCCGCGGCGAGGCAATCCGCGGTCGCGGGTTCCTGCGGGATCGGTTGCAATTGGCGGAGCGCAGACGGGGATTTACCCGCTGGACGTGCCTGGCGGGTGGCAAATAATCGGGCGGACGCCGCTTCGATTGTTTGATGCAGGCAGAGCTGAGCCAGCGTTTATGCGGGCTGGCGATGTCGTTCGGTTCATACCAATCGATGAGGAACGATTTCTCGCGTTAGAAGCAGAGGAAGAGCGTTGTTAGGGAGCGGGCTGACTTAGGTAGAGTGATAGCGGGGGAAGTAGGATGGATGAAGGCTGTAAGGCTGTAAGGCGTTATCTAGGAAATGGGTTGAACGGAGGACGTTGGAGCGATAACCAGGAAGCATGCTGGGTGACACTTGGAGCCGTAACGAGGAAGCAATTTGAATGAGAGCGGTTGGAGCAATACGAGGAAGCAGGTATCATCAACTGCTGTGAATACATGCGGATGGGAAGGGGATGACGTGGCATGAGCTTGATCGTTCAGAAGCCTGGTTTGTATACGACGGTTCAGGATCGCGGACGCAACGGCTATCGCTCTGCAGGGCTTACAGGCGGCGGCGCGATGGACGAATACGCGCTGCGCGTAGCGAATCTGCTCGTCGGCAACGAGGAGGGCGAGGCTGGTCTGGAGCTTACGCTTGCCGGTCCGGTACTCCGCGCGGAGGCAGACCTGCTGATCGCCATCACCGGCGCCGATATGACGCCTCGCATCGACGGCCGCGAGCTTGCGATGTGGCGGCCGCTGTATGTGCCGGCGGGCGCGACGATTCGTTTTGGCGTGGCCCGCCTCGGCTGCCGCGCGTACGTCGCGGTCGCAGGCGGCTTCGGCACGGCGGCGGCGCTTGGCAGCCGCAGCACCGACGCGCGTGCGCGTCTTGGCGGCATCGACGGCCGGCCGCTTCGCGCCGGCGATGCCGTTCCCTGCGGCATGGCCGCAGGGGCGGCCGCCCCGTCCCGGTGGGCGGCCGCTTGGCTCGCGGCGCTGGCTGCGCGCAGCAGCAGCGCCGCAGTCGCCGAAGGCGAAGGCCGCCCGCCGGCGTGGGCGGCCTGGTACGCGCCGCCGCAGGCTTACGGCGGCGCGAGCGAAGCTGGCATCGAGCTGCGCGTGATGCCAGGCAGCGAGCACGGGCAGTTCAGCGAAGCTGCCCGTGGGGCGTTCTACAGCGGCCGCTACCGCGTGCAGGCCGCTTCCGATCGCATGGGCGTGCGGCTCGAAGGCTCGCCGCCGCTTCAGCGCATCGCCAAGGACGAGCTGCTATCGCATGGCATCGTCCCTGGCGTCATTCAAGTGCCTGACGGCGGCCAGCCGATCATCCTCGCCGCCGATTGCCAGACGACCGGCGGCTACCCGAAGCTCGCGCATGTCGCCGCCGTCGATATGCCGCTGCTGGCGCAGGCGAAGCCGGGCGACTGGATCACCTTCCAGCCGATCGAGCTCGATGAAGCGCAGCGGCTGTACCTCGCGACGGAGCAAGCGATCCGTGCGCTGGAGTGGGCCGTTCGATGCCGATTGCCGGACGATTCGATAGGCTATCGACAAGAATGACTCGTTCGAGCCATACAATTGGGCAGCACCTTTCATATATAATAATAGAATTGTTGAACAACCGAGGTGACACAATGACCAGCTTCACCGTTGACTTGAATGCCGATTTCGGCGAAGGCTTCGGCGCTTACTCCTTCGGACAGGACGAAGCGCTGCTGCCCTATGTAACGAGCGTGAATATCGCATGCGGATGGCATGCGGGAGATCCGCATACGATGCGGGAGGCGGTCGCGCGAAGCCTAGCCGCCGGTGTTCGGATCGGCGCGCATCCCGGACTGCCGGATCGGCTTGGCTTCGGCCGGCGCGAGATGGCGGTCTCGCCGCAGGAAGCGTATGATTACACGCTGTATCAGGTCGGCGCACTGCAAGCCTTCGTACATGCGGCTGGTGGAAAGCTTGCCCACGTGAAGCCGCACGGCGCACTTTACCATATGGCGAACAGCAGTATGGACATAGCGGATGCTATTGCACGTGCCATTCATTCTCTCGACAACAGACTGCTGGTATACGGTCAGTCGGGCAGCTTGCTGCTTGAAGCGAGCCGCGCACAAGGGCTGCGCGTCGTATCGGAGACGTTCGCCGATCGCACCTATCAACCAGACGGCAAGCTGACGCCTCGATCCAAACCAAATGCTATGCTGCAGGAAACAGATGCCGCGATTGCGCAGGCGATTAGCATGGTGACTCGTTCCGCTGCATTAACAGCAGATGGTGGAGAAGCGTCTGTCGTAGCGGATACGATCTGTCTGCATGGCGACGGACCGCATGCCGCCCAGTGGGCGCAGGCGATAAGGGAAGCACTCGAAGCTGCCGATGTGCGAATTCAACCTCCGACCTACTAACAAGCGAAGGAGGCCGCCGTCATTATGAAGGAAACGATGATTCGTGTTTTTGTTTACGGCTCCTTGCTGCCTGGTGAGCATAATCATCATGTGGTGTCGCCCTATATTGCGCACTCCGTCCCTGGTCGAGTGGCAGGCCGCCTCGTCGACGTTGGTTCTTATCCGGCGTTGGTTCGGGATGCGACAGCCCAACAGCAGGGCAGCATTACTCGTGGACTTTGGTTGTCAATCCCGTCTAAAGCTCTCTCCGTGTTAGACGAGCTGGAAGACTTCTCCGGCTGGGAAGAGTCTAACGATTACGATCGAATCTGGGTGCGAGATGTGGACAATCCCAGCATACAAGGCTGGGTCTACGTGTGGGAGAGCGACCGAGGCTGCCCGTCTGTGGACGGCGTCAATTGGCCGGAATACTACGCTTTGAAGCAGCGGCGAAGTCGATCGTGACTTTGTTTTCATACGCCACCAAGCCCGTCTATTCAACGTTCAAGGCGGGTTTTTCGTTTTAAATGTTAGGGTGCAATCTTACTGGACCTGTTTTATAACATTTGGATAATGTTCAAAATGAGACGAGCATACGTGCTTCGATCTTCAGTACAATGGTTGTGAAACTTAATAACTTTAAATGCAATTTCGCCTCTGATTCATTTTCAGCCATTTTCATTCTTTGCAGTGCCGTGCTGGCATTTCGTTAAAGACGAGTAAACAAGATTTAAGAGAGGACGTGCCCGTTTGTGAACAACATCGCATTCCATCATCCCAGTCATCGTTATAGCCGCTTTATGAAAATATTCACGCTTGGCGTGCTGCTTCTTGCCTGCTGGCTCGTATGGCCGGCGCAGGCCGCCGATGCCCATTCGCAGCTGCTGGAAACTTCGCCGGAGGCTGGCGCGCGTCTGGCGCAAAGCCCGGAAGAAATCCGGCTCACGTTCAATGAGGCGGTCGAGACGAAGTTCGGCGGCATTGAGCTGTTGGATTCCTTATCGAATAAACTCAAAGTTTCGGCAGTAGAGGCATCGCAAGACCGCACATCGCTTGCGGTGAAACCGTCCAAGCTGGATGAAGGGGTCTATACGGTTACATACCGGATCATTTCGGAGGACGGACATCCTGTGAATGGTTCCTATGTATTTGTAGTCGGCAACCCGCCTGCGGCCAAGGATGCGGCTACGTTCGATCTGCACACGCAGCTTGGTCATTCCGGACATGGTTCAACCGCGTCCGCACTCACGTCGTCGGAGCTTGTCCTATATGCTGTTCGTTTCTTCTACTACGCGACGCTTCTGCTAGCGGCAGGGGTCATGCTCTGGAAATCAATGACCCGTTTCGAAGGCATAGCGAAGCAGGCTGCACAGGCATGGTCGTTAGGAACGGTTCGTGCATTCCTGTTCGGCTCGATACTGTACGTATTCTTCCATGCTCGCGAAGTGATGGAGGAGGAGCCGCTGAGCGAATGGCTCAAGCTGCTGTCTCGCACATCGGTCGGCATGGCGTGGCTGGCTACGGTCGTGCTTTCCCTTCTAGGTTTCATCGTATTGCGCGGCGGTAGAGTTGCAAGCATCATTTGGGCGATTCTACTGATTGCAGTCGAGAGCTGGAGCGGACATGCGGAGGCGAACAATCCGAAGGTGCTTACTGTCGGCCTTGACTTCGTCCATCTTGCGGCTGCTGCGCTATGGGCGGGTGGACTTGCGCTGCTGCTCGTACTTTGGTTCAAAGACCGCAAGGAAGCAGGACGCTTCGCCGTTCGTTTCTCGGGCGGTGCCGTGCTGTCGCTCGCTGCGCTCGTATTGACAGGCGTTGGCATGACGCTGTTGTTCCTGCCGAAGCTGTCCTACCTGTGGCTTACGTCTTGGGGCGTCATGCTGACGATCAAGGCCGGCCTCACGCTGCTCGTTATCGTCGTTGGTGCGCTGCTTCGCATTCGGGTAAGACGCGGCGATCTGCCTGCTGCGGGCATTTTGAAAGTGGATGGGGTGCTCATGGCAGTCATCATCGCGATTACCGCATTGTTCACCTACGTCAGTCCGCTGCCGGCGAATGAGCCGGTATCTTATCACCAGATGGGCTCCGAAATGCACGTATCGCTGCGCGTAACACCGAACGTGCCGGGCGATAACAAAATTACGCTCAAAATCTGGCTGCCCGATCAGACCGGCGCACCCAAATCGGTCGTTCTTCGCTTCCGTTCGGAACAGCATCAGGATGCGCCGATCGATATTCCGCTTGAGGCGTACGACGATCAGGAGATCGAAGCGTTCGATGGATACGGAAAATACGCTTATCAGGCGTCAGGTCCATACATTCCGTACCCGGGCCAATGGACGGCTGAAATTCGGGTGATGGATAAGAACGATAACGAGCTGGTCGAAGAGACGACCTTCCGCAACTACTAAGACCAGGTCGTTCATTCACGGAGCCAGTCTGATGAGAGGTTGTTGAACCGATGTCCTATAACAAAATCAAATGGGCGATCCTGCTCATTCCAACGATAACGCTTGGTCTATGGGAATACGTGCGGCACCAGTTTCTGCTGCCGTATCTATCGATGGAGCTGGGCAACTTCTTAGCCCCTCTGCTCGTTCTGCTGGTCACGCTGACGCTGCTGACCAAGCTGTTCCGCATGATGGAAGATACGCAGAGCCTGCTCCAGCGCGAGAAGGCGATGAAAGCCGTATTCGAGGAACGCGAGCAGCTTGCCCGCGAGCTGCATGACGGCATCTCGCAGTCTCTGTTTCTATTGTCGGTCAAGCTGGACAAACTGGAACAAGCAGAGGAAAGCAGCGACCGCGCGTTAGCGACGGAGCAGATACGCGGGACGGTTCGGCATGTGTACGAGGATGTGCGGCAGTCGATCGCGAATTTGCAGGCAGCGCCGGTAACGACGGATGTACCCTGGATGAATGCGATCCGCGAGCTTGCTGAGGACGCCAGAACGAACGGACGGCTGCAGGTGAAGCTGGACTGGCGGTTGTCTGACGGTTTATTGAACGGCAAGGAGCAGGTCGAGCTGCTGTCGATTTTGCGGGAAGCGGTCATGAACGTTCGTAAGCATGCGAATGCTTCGGCGCTGGCAATCGCTAGCGAGCCGCTGGAAGGCGGCTTTCATGTAACGATTCGCGATAATGGGGTCGGGGCAGATACCGATGCGCTGTGGGCGAAGGGGCGGTTCGGCATTCGGATGATGCGCGATCGCGCGCAGTCGATGGGCTGGACGTTAAAGGCCAGCGGGACAGCGGGGCAGGGCACCGTCATTACGATTGAGAAGCTGCGAGGAGGCCGCCATGAACGATAGCAAAAAACCGTCGCATTCTGTAGCTCGGGTCATGTTAGTCGACGATCATCCGCATGGCCGCGAAGGCATGCGAGAGATTTTGTCCGGTGACCGATCTTTCGATATCGTTGCCGAAGCGACCAGCGGTGAAGAAGCGATCGCGCTCATCGAGCAGCAGCAGCCTAATCTCGTTCTGATGGATATTCGGATGCCCGGCATGGGCGGTCTGGAGGCTACGCAGCGCATCAAGTCTCGATGGCCAGCGGTTAAGATCGTCATGGTGACCGTGTCCGATGACATCTCGGATCTGTTCGAGGCGATCAAGCGCGGAGCTCAAGGCTATCTGCTCAAAAATATTACGCCCTCCCAGTGGCTCGAATACTTGCGTGCGGTCGCATACGACGAGGCGCCGATGTCGAAGGAGCTGGCAGCTAGGCTGCTGCTCGAATTCACTGGCGCGCTAGGCCAATCCGGCCGCGCGTCCGCAAGCCCGCTCGGCGGCTCCCCGAAGCCGGAGCCGCGCACGACCGCCCCGTCAGCAACCCCGCTGACGGAGCGGGAGAAAGAAATTCTCGAGCGGGTCGCCTATGGCGATTCGAATCGAGAGATTGCCGCTACGCTGGGCATTTCCGAGCATACGGTCAAGAACCACCTGAAGAACATTTTGCAGAAGCTGCATCTCGACAACCGCGTCCAGCTCGCCCGCTATGCGATTCAGCAGGGAATGAACGATCTTTCCTGAGCCATATAACAAGGAGGCCTATGCGTAAGTGCATAGGCCTTCTTGTTTGTATGGCAGAATAGAAAGCTCAAGCATTGCGATGAGCGAAGTGTGGCAAACCCCCACCTAATTCATCCTGAGCGTAGTCTAGTCCAATTTAAAAGTACCTTTACCACACTTAACTCATCTAATGGCGCCTCAATCAAACGTTGGAAGGGTGATAAGCGTGATAATCCCACGCTTATCGGCACCTAGGCCAGGGATATGCAAGATTAGAAGGGTTACCACCACACCTATTTTTGCTACCAACGCGGCACCTATCCAACCTTATCTCCACAAACAACATTCTCACACAACAAGTAAATAACAGGCTCGAACAAAAGCTGTGCCCCGAACGGGGCACGCGCCCCCCCAGCACTCAACAATCTCACCCCCGCCTCAGTCTCGCCACCATCCCATTCCGGGGTCAGGGGTTGGAAACCCTGGAGGCAAGGAGCGCGGCCCGCAAGCAGCACGCTCTCACAAAAGCTGTGCCCCGACAAGGGGCACGCGACTCCCCGCACGTATCCATCTCACACGCGCCTTAGTCTCGCCACCATCCCATTCCGGGGTCAGGGGTTGGAAACCCTGGAGGCAAGGAGCGCGGCCCGCAAGCAGCACGCTCTCACAAAAGCTGTGCCCCGACAGGGGCACGCGACTCCCAGCACCCAACAATCTCACACGCTCCTCAGTCTCGCCACCATCCCTTCCGAGGTCCAGGAGTTGGAAACCGCGGAGGCAAGAGGCGCAGTCCGAAGGAACACGCTCGAACAAAAGCTGTGCCCCGACAGGGGCACGCGACTCTGAGCACCCAACAATCTCACCCGCGCCTCATTCTCGCCACCATTCCCTTCCGGGGTCAGGGGGGTGGAAACCGCGGAGGCAAGAGGCGCAGTCCGAAGGAACACGCTCGAACAAAAGCTGTGCCCCG
>NZ_BTCK01000045.1:0-51402 GCF_033239625.1 Paenibacillus sp. CCS19 | reverse complement strand
GTAATCGTCGCTCCCAGCACACTGTTGATCGTGCCTGCCGTAATCGTCGCTCCCAGCACACTGCTTATCGTGCCTGCCGTAATCGTCGCGCCAAGCACGCTGTTGATCGTACCTGCCGTAATCGTCGCTCCCAGCACGCTGTTGATCGTGCCTGCTGTAATCGTCGCACCGAGTACACTGTTGATCGTGCCTGCCGTGATCGTCGCTCCCAGCACGCTGTTGATCGTTCCCGCCGTGATCGTCGCTCCCAGCACGCTGTTGATCGTGCCTGCCGTGATCGTCGCTCCCAGCACACTGTTGATCGTGCCCGCCGTAATCGTTGCTCCCATAACGCTTTCGATCGTACCGGTCGTAATCGTCGCGCTTTGAATCGAAATGTTGCTGATCGTACCATCCATAATAACCGTAAGCAGGTTACCGCTTGTGTCTGTAGCCAGCGCCTGCGGCTCCAGTGTCTCGTCCCGTCCGAAAATCAGCGTACGCAAATTATCCGGGTTGGGGTTAAACGATGAAAAGTTCGGCATTCCTCATCACCTTTATCTACCATAATCCGACGGACGTCCGGGAAGGCTTCTACTGTCGCGTCTGCGCTTGAAAATAAACTTTAAGCGACGTCGGCTTCTCCGCATGCAAGGAACGGACAGCAAGCCTCGTAAATCGCAAAAAACGGGAAACGGCAATTACACCGGTTCGCCCTGCCGGTATGGTTTCTTCCACATCAGCAGCATAGTTCAGGCCGTCAGGCCCGACTTGGACTTGAACGACCGCCGGAGCTTCTCCCTCGTTAATGACCGCATAGGAGTATACCGTCATATGAGTTGTCGCTTGCGCCGGCAGTGGCATAAGCTCATTCGTTGTTCGCACATTCGGGTATACTTGCTCGACAAATAAACAGCGTCCAGCTCGCTTCGTTTTACAACTGCTGCGATCTGCGAGCTTACAGCTTCGTCGTTGCTTACGCTTCGGGGAGGAATGAGAAGACCTCCCTCTACGGCAGCGGCTGTGTGCACTAGTCATACCATCTTCCCCTCGACGTCCATGCTTCGATAGTTTATGAGCGGCCCAATAGAGGAGGTAACGGCATCTGCCGTCCTTGAATAGGCGAGCTATAGCCGCGATACGCCCGATTGCCGCTTGTGATCCACCGACGCCCGCAACACTTGGCCGCCTTTCTGCATAATATGTAGGACTAACCTTTTACAGCGGGACAATCCTGCCATCCTACTTCACCGAGGCTGCAGCAAGTCACATCAACGCTCCGTTGTGCAGGAAAGGGGCTATCGATCTATGACGAACAATTCGGTATTCAATAACGAGAACAGCCCTGTCTATATGCTCACGAACAATGGGTACGTATCGCCCGTCATTATCTCCCCGTCGGAGTACAGTGCAGCATCGAGCCAGCGCTTATTCTGCTTGTCGACCGGCAATGTGAGCCTCGGCTCCGGCGCCAGTCTTCTGCTCCAGATCGCCAATCCGAACGGCAGCGGACGAACGGTCTACTTGTCGCGCGTTGCAGGCGGGGCCTCGAATACCGTTACCTTAACGGTCGCTTCGGGCGGTATAATCACCGGCGGAACGACACCAACGCCAGTCAACGCCTATCTAGGAAGCGCAACGACCAGCATCGTGACAACAAGGCAGAATACGGGCACGATCGGCGGCACGCCGACGTCCTTCTTCGCTGCAATGGCGGCAGACATCTACATCGTAGAGTTCAATGGGGCCATTATTGTGCCGCCGAACCAGACGCTCACCGTAACGGCAGGAACCGGCTCAGTCACCGCTTCGCTCAATCTCATGTGGTGGGAGGTGTAAGATGCCGAACTATTTTGTATTCGACCAATCCAACAGTTCCTTCTATGGCCAACTGACGAATGACTATGCGGAGCCCGGTGTCATGTCGCCTGCGGATATGGATGCCGCAGTGAACAACCGCGAATTTATAACGACTGCCAGCAACTCGGGCAGCTTGGGGATCCTCGGCGGAACGGTCATCATCACGCTGCAGATCAGCAACCCTTCGGGAAGCGGCCGCACGATGTACATATCGAGCATCACGGGCGGCATCAACGTATCGCTCAGCCTGCTGTCGAGCTTCAGCGGCAGCATTACGATGTACAGCGGCGGCACATTGACATCTCCATCGACCCTTACTCCGTTCAGCACCAAACTCGGCAGCGGCGCATCGAGCAGCATGACAGCCCGCTCCTCGACGGCTGCTCCGACAGGAGCGACAACCATCATGTCATACGCCTTGACACCCGGCATATTCACGCTCCCCTTCGCCGGAAGTCTGATCGTTCCGCCCAACCAGACGCTCACGATAAACGTCAGTGCCTCCTTGACGGTTGCAGGCGTTATGGCCAACACGGCTACCGTAACGTACTGGGAAGTTTAAGAGGTTGTTCAAAAAGTCGTCTTTTGATCACGAAGTGAATCAGGAAGCCTATTCGACGTCGAAGCTTGCGTTCACCTTCGGAGTCCGGAGGTTATGCTTCCGATGTAGGTTTCCGTTGGAAACCTTGTACATGTAGGTGTTGCCTACACTCCGTTCCTCCTGAAGTTATTTGCGATACTCCGGGCGTTACATCCTGAGAGCAAATAACTGCTTCGTAAGCATAAGCTGTTCAGGTTCTCACAATCTTCTCGGCGGACGAAAACCCGACTTTTTGAACTCGTACATTATCCGATTCTCTTATCCCAAAATAAAAACAAGCCGCAGGCGGCTGCCTGCGGCTTGTCATATTTCCCTGTTACTTAAGCAATTGTTTGATCGTCTCTTCCAGCTCCGCCGGCGCTACGCTCGGCTCGAAGCGTGCAACGACGTTACCCTCACGGTCAACGACGAACTTCGTGAAGTTCCACTTCGGATCATTGTCCTCGAGAAGCTGAGGATTATTTTTCTCCAAATTCGCCTTCAACCGCTCGCCACCCTCTGGGAAGCCTTCGAACGGTGCAGCATCGGACAAGTAACGGAACAACGGAACCGCCGTCTCGCCGCGAACGTCAACTTTCGCGAACAGCGGGAACGAGACGCCATAGTTCAACTTGCAGAACGATTCCACCTCGTCATTCGTGCCGGGCTCTTGCCCTGCGAACTGGTTGCATGGGAAGCCGAGAATTTCGAGCCCTTGCGACTGGTATTGGTCATACAACGCTTGAAGCCCTTCATATTGCGGCGTAAGACCGCATTTGCTCGCCGTATTGACGATAACGAGCACCTTGCCTTTATAATCCGCCAGGCTGACTGGCTCACCCTTCACATTGTCCATTGTGTATTCATATACGCTCATTTTCATTTCCTCCTCAACCTATCGGAATTATTGATAATATACTACTTCTCCATTTTGCCCGCGATCCCTGCATCCTTGGCGACGTTATCGCTTCTGAATCTCTTCCACCAACTGCTGCAGCCGTTCCCTAAGCTTTCCGCCTTCTTCTAAGGTAAGCCCCACTTGGCAAAACACGCTCTCCGGGATATGCTCCGCACGGCTCCGGAGCGCCTTGCCCTCCTCCGTCAGCTGGACCAGCACGCTTCGCTCATCCTTCGGATCTCGCACGCGCGCTACGAAGCGCATCGCCTCCAGCTTCTTCAGCAGCGGCGTCAGCGTACCCGAGTCGAGCAGCAAGTGCTCGCCGAGCTGCTTCACGCTCACATTGTCCTGCTCCCACAGAACGAGCAGCGTGACGTACTGCGTATAGGTCAAACCAAGCTCATCGAGAAACGGCCGATACAGCTTCGTCATCTCGCGCGAGCAGGCGTACAGCGCGAAGCAGAGCTGATGCTCCAGCTTCAGCTGGACCGGATAATCTTCTGCCACTGTCACGCTCTCCTTTCGATCATCCAACTAAATGCCTCGCAATTAAATTGCATACAATTAATATGCACTAAAGATACCACTATGCCATCATGAAGTCAAATGCGATTCCTTCCCAGTATGCACAAGCGCCAAAAGGATGATTCCAGCATGCCCCAACTATGATACAATGCAGACAGCATGTCACAATGGATCATGCGAATGACCGATGGAACAAAAGCACGTGATCAAGACTGGCATCATACTGTCATGAACAGGGGGAAGCGTGATCGATGGGATTCGGAACTTTAGCACACACATTCGGCTGCAAGCCACTCGCTGAACTGGCGGAGGAAGCGGGACGGTCGGGCATCGACTTCGTTCAGCTTGCGCTCGCCAAAGCTATCGCGGATATTAATACCGCAACGGGCAACCTAAGCCCTGGACTTGCGAATCATATCGGCGAGCAATTCGATCGCAATGGCGTGCGTATCGGCGTACTCGGCTGTTATATCAACCCGATTGAACCGGACTCGGCGCTGCGCCGCGCGGATATTGCCCGCTTCAAGGAGCATATTCGTTTCGCTCGCGATTTCGGCACATCCATCGTCGCAACGGAAACCGGCAGACCGAACATTTGGCAGCAGCAAGCAGGTGACCGCTATCCGGAAGCAGCTTGGTCGGTGCTTCGCGATACCGTATCCGAGCTGGCCGAGGAAGCAGAGCGGTGGGGCGTAACGATCGGACTTGAGCCGGTCGCTGTACATACGCTTGCCTCGCCTGAGCACACGCTGCGCCTGCTGGAAGAAGTGCCGTCCTCGACGCTCGGCGTCGTGCTGGACCCGTGCAATCTGTTCTCGGCTTCGATGGAGCTGTTCGAGAATTGCGCATCCATCGTCGATTCCGCCTTCGAGCTGCTCGGCGACCGCATCGTTCTTGCGCACATCAAGGACCTCGACGTGAGCCCGGAAGGATCGATCTCCGAGACGATTATCGGTCAAGGCGCATACGACATTGCAGGCTTCATCCAACGGATGAACGCACGCAAGCCGCACATCGATATGTCGATCGAAGCGCTGAAGCCGGAGACGGTAGCCGAGGCACTTGCTTATGCACGTGCGGCGGCACTAGGCGTCGTGACGGTATAATCCATTCTCTATACAATAATAAACAAAGGCATTCTGCTCGCGCTTGAAGCGAGAGCAGAATGCCTTTTTGGTCATGCTTAAGTCGATGCGGATGCCGATGGCGGTTCGTTCTTCATCAGCTGTCGGTAACGCAGCATCATCGCCAGCCGCCATGGGACGAGCATGCCGAATGCCAACAGGAAGAACAGCGCCCCCGTCTGCATCACGCTCACATGCCGCTCCACGACATCATGCAGCGCAATGCGGACGATGAACAATCCGATAATGATATAGATGAACATACGAGACCGGCGGAGATAGATCTGCTCCCCGATCCGTTCGAAGTGCGAAGTCGCGATAAGCGGCGGAGCGAACAACAGCATGCCTGCTGCCAGCGCGTACAGCGCCCATAGCAGCGACACATGGGTGTCCGGTACAACGAACATAAGGAAGCCGGTCGACATGCCGAGCGGCGGAATGATGATTTTGCGCAGATTAGTCGGTTTGTTCGACGCCTTCATTCGAAGAGTAATGATCGCCGCCCCTGCAACTATTGATACAGCCAACGATCCGTATTGAAGCCATTGTGCTGATGAGAGCATTGCCTTTCCTCCTAGTGCCTGCAAGCTGATGCACGATTGAACAAGAATACTTTCATCGTACTTGAAATGCTCTCGTATCGCAAGCGACGAGCGCTGTCTCTCGCGTGAATGGGGCGTGATCGGCCTCTCTATCTGCAGCCCTGCAACAAAGGCCATCCCGCAGATGCGTGATGGCCTTCTTTAACTAGCTCATTATTTGAAGTATGTGACGAGCTCGTCGATCATTTGATTAGCGGAGATGATGCCGCCGGACGTGTTCCAGATCGCGTCGTCCACCTGATGCACGTTGTTGTTCTGTGCGACGGACAGGTTCTTCCACAGCGGATCGTTCATCCACTCGTCGGCAACCTTCTGCGTCGTATCGGAGCCATCCGGATTGTACATGAAGTAGAACAGAATGTCGCCGTCCATGTCTGGAATGCGGTCCTTATTCACGTCATCCGCGAAGCCGTCCTTCGATTGCGCTTCTGGACGCGCGAATCCAAGCTTATCGAGGAGCATGCCCGAGAACGTCTCATTGTAGTAGATGCGAGTCTTGTCCGGCATAAAGCGTACGATGGACACTTTCTGCTGCAGCTTGTCGCCGAGCGTCGTCTTCGCATCCGCAATTTTTTGATCGAAATCGGCCAGAAGCTTATCGCCTTCCGCTTTCTTATTCAGCGCTTCCGCATACAGCTTGAAGTTCGTCTGCCATTCGCCGCGCAGCGTCTCCGACATCACCGTTGGCGCAATCGCGTTCAGTTGGTCGTACACTTTCTCTTGACGCATTTTATTGCCGATGATGAGATCCGGCTTGAGGCTGGCGATCAGCTCAATGTTAGGCTGCGATTCGCCTCCAAGCTCTTGAACGCCTTCCATCTGGTCTTTAATATGTGGATACCATGGGTCGCCTTCGAACGATTTGACAGCGCCAACCGGCTTCACGCCCATTGCGAGCAGCGCTTCTGTGCCTTCATTCGTCAGTACGACGACACGCTGCGGCGTGCCCGTCAGCTTCGTCGTGCCCATTGCATGCGTAATCGTGCGCTCATCCTGCGATGCGGTGCTCGTCTCGCCAACTGCCGCTTCACCATTCGATTTGCTGTCATCCTTCGAACCGCAGCCCGTCGCTACAATCGCGAATACGAGCAACAGTGCGAACATGCCAAGCCAAGTTTTTCTCATGCTTTTCATTCCGCTCAACCATCCTTTATTCTCTCTGTTGATCTAGTAAGTATCTGACAAGTGACTGCTATGTTGATTGAAAATGATTATCAACCTCGACCCTTAGTATAGTAGTACGGTCGTTGCTCGATGTCAACGAAAAGTTTGAAAATGATTCTCACAATCATTGACGCTCCACGCAACAATGCCTACAATTGAACAGTATGCAGCTAACCAAATCGACAATTTATCACGTAGGAGCTATTACGCAATGAACCATTATTTGAAGGGCAACAGACAGAAAGCTATCTTTCTTATATTCAGTCTCGTGGTCATGCTCTTGATTGCCGTTGTTAGTGTATTGTTCAGCGGCAGCCATACGTTCTCGCCGTTTCAAGTCGTTGATGCTTACCGTCATTTCGATGGCTCCAATACCGATCTGATTATCCGCAATGTTCAAGTACCGCGCATGACGATTGCCGCGATTGTTGGTGCAAGCCTTGCGATTGCTGGCGCATTCATGCAAGCGATGACCCGCAACCCGCTTGCTTCGCCTTCCGTTATGGGAATCAATTCAGGCGCTGCGCTTGCCGTTGTCATCGCCTTGTCTGTTGCAGGAAACGCGTTCTCGAACACCTCCCTCATCCTTATTGCATTCGTCGGCGCCGCCGTCACGGCAGCAATCGTGTTCGCACTCGGCGCAGTGGGCAAAACCAACGGCGAGACGCCTATTCGCGTCACGCTGGCCGGATCTGCCGTCGCCGCCTTCGCCTCTGCATGGACAACGGGTATTCTGCTCAAGCAGAACAAGATGCTTGACGATATTTTGCTGTGGATCGTAGGCTCTGTTTCTGGACGAGATCTGAACCATCTGGCGGCTGTATTGCCCTACACTATCATAGGCGTTATCGCGGCGCTGTTAATGACGAAGTCTGTCAACGTGCTCAGCATGGGAGAAGAAACCGCCCGCAACCTTGGATTGAAGATTGGTCTTGTACGCGTTATTCTTACGGCAATCGTCGTCCTGCTCGCCGGCTCTTCCGTAGCCATCGCCGGTCCCATCGCGTTCGTCGGCGTCATCATTCCGCATGTTAGCCGATTTCTGGTCGGTCACGACTATCGATGGATTATACCGTATTCAATCGTACTCGGCGCGACGCTGTTGATGGCAGCCGATACGGTCAGCCGTTTCATATTGCAGCCGGAAGAGCTCCCTGTCGGCGTGGCTACCGCATTGATCGGCGTTCCATTCTTTATCTATGTGGCCAGAAGGAGAAGCTATGCGCAATCTTAAATTCACATCGATTCTGCTCATCCTAATGATCGCGTTGGCGGCAGCTGTCGCGGTATGCGTAGCGATCGGCAGCACCTACATCCCGATCGGCAATGCGGCGAAGACACTCATTGGATTAGGCGATGAAGCCTCATCGCTCATCATTATCAAATTACGGCTGCCGCGCGTGCTTATGGCGGTGCTGGTCGGCGCATCTCTCGCCACCGCCGGGGCTATTCTGCAGGCACTCGTCCGCAACCCGCTCGCTTCGCCTGACTTGGTCGGCATCTCTGGCGGTGCAACCGTAGCTTCCGTTCTATTCCTGACATTCGCCGCCGGCCACCTAAGCATTCAATGGATTCCGCTGTTCGCGATACTAGGCGCGTTCATCACAGCCGCGATTAATTATGCGGCAGCATGGCGCCAGGGAATCTCGCCCCTGAGGTTCGTCCTCATTGGTATCGCACTAGCGACAGCGATGGGCGCGTTGACAACGTTCGCGCTCAAGATCGGTCCGCCGTATATGGCTTCGCAGGCGCTCGGCTGGATGACTGGCACCTTGTACGGCACCGCTTGGAAGCATGTATGGGCGCTGCTGCCTTGGGCCGCTGTGCTGCTCTTCGCCGCAATCTATCTGTCGCGTTACTTGAACGTGCTGGAGCTCGGAGACGAGCTTGCGGTAGGCATCGGCACACCCGTACAGCGCGCGCGGCTGTTTATGCTTGTCCTGAGCGTCGGCCTCACTGGCGCAGCCGTCGGCATGTCCGGCGGCATCGGTTTTATCGGCCTGATGGCGCCCCATATTGCACGTCGGCTCGTTGGTCCTAAGTACGGCAGGCTCATCCCGACCGCAGCGCTCGTCGGTGCGCTGCTGCTGCTCGCCGCCGACCTCGCAGGACGCACGTTGCTGCTGCCAAGCGATATTCCGGCCGGCGTCTTCACAGCTGCGATCGGCGCGCCGTTCTTCCTCTACTTGCTGCTGGCTAAGCGCAAGGGAGCATAAAGCTAGCCTTATAAGGTCTATTTAAAAGGCGATCGCTTGCCGGTAGGAACCGGTTAGCGATCGCCTTTTGTGCACCCTATAGGATCTCTAAGCGTTCATCTTCTGCTCTTCAATCAGCTCGAATAAGTTCTCCAGCAGCACGAAGGTCTGCTCGTACGTCAGTACCCCTTTGGGGGTGAACTGATTGCTGCCGGTCCCCTTCATAATCGACAGCGCGGCAGCACGGTACACGCTGTTCTTGGCCCATGCCGCAATGCTCCTGTCGTCGGTGAAGCGGAATCCGGCGTCCTCAGGATCGTCCTGATTGATTCCGACTATCTGTTTCGCCTGCTTATACAGGTTCAGCATCAATGCCGCTGCTTGTTCGCGCGTAATCGTACTCTTCGGCGAGAACAGCTGCGCCCCTGTGCCTCGAATGATTTCGTTCTGGTTCGCCCACGTAATACGCCAATCATCGGTATCCTTGAATGGGGAGTTGCCGTAACCAACATCCTCTGTATATAAATATTGGCTTGCAGCCGTCTCCAGCATCTGAATAGCGAGAACTGTGAAATCATAACGCGAGATCGGCTTCTGATACGAATGATCGTGCGGCTTGTCCACGAGCCCATTGCCTTTGGCCTTCGCGTAGTCCTTCAGTGCCCATTTGCTTACCTGCTCGGCAGCCGGTTTATCCGTTACCACGATATTGACCCGATTCTGCTTGCCCGTATAACTATCGACCGAGACCCACGTCGTTCCGGCAGCGACGCCTCTGACCTCGCCCGAGCTATTGATTGCAGCAATGGTCGAATTGCCGCTGACATAAGTTACACCACCGGTACGCGCCCCCGTTCTAACGCCAAGCTGAAGCGTCTCGCCCTTATCCAGCTCGATCGTATAACGAGCGACCGGCGACGACAGCATGTTGAAGAACTTCGTACGGAACTGAACGTGGGCGGCTTGACCGTTCTTGTCATATAAGCCGGTAATGGACACATCGAACGCATCATTCTCGCCGAACGCGCCAATTCCCTCCGGACGGAAAATAACGGCGAACGGAATGCCGTACTCGCTCGTCTCCACGTTAAAATATTGACCGGCTGCGTCCGTATCGGACGAGTCCAGCTGCCAGGTATGCCCGTCGCGCACGCGGGTCAGCGTTACTTGGATATCACCCGTACGCGTGTTGTCATACTTGTCGGCGTTAAGCGACACCGACCATGCGTCGCGCGCTGCTAACAATTCCTGCGGGAACCATCCCGCAGACGGCCACCCTACATAGTCATAGTCGACTTCCGATGGATCGCGGTCCGCATTGAATGCGTACATCGTGCCGTACGGATAGGATTGTCCCTTCGCATCAGGCGCGGAATAAACCATGCCGAACATCGTCTTCCGCATAAGCGGATTAAGAATCCAGCGGCGATGGCCGACGATCGATATATTGGCTTCATCGCTGTCGGACATATAGCCAAGCACATGGTTGTAGAAGGTGAGGCTGCCCTTGATCAAATTACTGCCCCATGCACCCGCATATCCGAGGTCGAACAGCGACTGCTCCATCCCCGACGGTTTCTTCTGCGTGTGCGATAAGACACGATTGACTGCGCCTAGCAGCGCTGCTGCCTGCTCTTGTTGTTCGAGTGCCCAGTCCGCCTCTAGATCGTCCGGCAATCCTGCCAAATAACGAACGAAATTGACGGCATGAAGTCCGTCTTCGATATATTCATGCTTGATGGAACCGATCGCGTAAGGAACGGCCAGTTGCGGGATTGTCTCATAGATGTTGCTCGCGTTCATATAGTTCCCGTCGGTACCGAGCGGGCGATAATGGAGCCATTGGTCTACAATGGCCTTCTTTGTGCGGTCTGCAACAACCTGCTGAACATCATGGACGGGTGCGGCGTGTACCTCGGGAACGGCCGATGTCCAAGTTACGGATAACAGGACGATTGCAAGCGGCAGTCTCCAAGGCTTAGTGCGACGAGCTTTCATAGTCTGACAAACTCCCTTTCATCGCTGTGATGCAGATTGCAGCGCGACATTGAACTTCCCTGAATTACCCACTCTTTATGTAGATCGAATCAGAATCAATTAATCTCTAATTATATCAAACGCGTTATACGGATCTGCTATAATTCATTTATTTTACATATTTTTCTTTGTATGTGCAAAAGCCCCTGCCGATCGCATTATCCGCGAAGACAAGGGCCATGACTCAATCGTATATCTAAAAATCGCTATCAGCCTTCCGGCTCATGCTCGAGGTCAATGCCAAGTCCAGCTGCAAGCTGCTTGCCCAGCGGCACATCGGCACGACAGAAGCTGCGAACAGCTCGAAGCTGCGTCTCGTGCGGCACCTGCTGCAGGTCGCTGATCAGATTGTGAACAAGCCAATCATAGTCGCTGCCTTGCATGAGGCGAATGCGTTCGCCAGCCTGCGCGAAGTCGTTCGTCTGCACCGCTCCCGCTTCGCGGCGCGGCATCCCCGCCGACTCGATGCCCGGAACGATCGCCTCGGCGGAGAACACAGCTTTCTCTACCTCGCCGAAATAGTTGATTGGATTCTGATTAAGCGTCATCGTGCCGACTTGGATGAACGGGAACTGCTCCTCCGGCCATATCTTCGTCGGGTCCAGCGGATCGAAAGGCAGCCTGTCAGCTGCCTCCAGCGTCATCACCTGCACATGCAGCTCCCACTGCGGGTACTCTCCATTCTCGATCGCGGCATACAAATCGCGCGTTGCATGGCTGTAATCAGATGCCTGCATCGCCGCCATTTCGTCCGGTGTGAAGTAGCGGGCGCCCTGCTTCGACTTCCACATGTATTTGACATACACTTCAGCGCCCTCTGCGTTGATCCATTTGCACGCTTGGACACTATGGCCATTCATCTGCCGATAGCTGACAGGCGTTCCTTCATTACCGAACAACCAGGTCAGCATATGCACCGATTCCGGCATCTGCGTCAGCAGCTCCCAATAACGTGATGGGTTCTGCTCATTCGTATCCGAAGAGGGCCTTAACGCTTGCTCTACTTCTTGAAATTTCGCCGTTTCGCGGACGGAGACGGGAATATGGCTGCCGATGATGTCGTAACGCCCTTCCTGCGTATGCAGCTTCACCGCGAAGCAGCGTGGATCGCGGACCGCTTCCGGCGATCCCTTGCCATGAAACACGGTGGAGAATCGTACGAGTACTGGCGTCTGTTGCCCTGTTGTTTGAAGAAAGCAGGCCTTCGTATAAGCGGTCATTGCATGCTCCGTTACGAATACGCCATGCGCGCCCGCTCCACGCGCATACATAACGCGCTGACTGCCTTGGCCGCCGGCAGGAGGTGCCGTTATGTTCGCCATCAATCGCTCACTCATCCTCTATATAACCCCTCTCTATGCAAGTGCTAAGCCTTAGAATGCGAATTCATCCGCCTCATTGGACTTGCTATAGATTTAGACTTATTCTAATCCATATATATGAGGATAGGCCGCACCTTCATGCGAAGCGAGTCATGAAGCTGCGTTAAACGGAAGACGAGTGACGATGAAGGCACAAGCTCATTAGACGTAAGTCGCGTTTGACGCCACGTTAAACGCTGCGGCCGGCCGTTCGTCTGCCAAGCGATATCCAACGCCGCGAACAGTCGCTACATATTTCGGGAACAATGCGTTGTCGCTGAGCTTCTTGCGAAGCGTCTTCACATGCACATCCACCGTGTTGCTGCTGCCGAATAGGCCGCAGCCCCATATTTTCTCCGTAATCACTTCACGAGACAGCACGCTTCCGCTTGCTTGAATGAGCACGAGCAGCAGATCGTATTCGGTGCGTGTCAGACGCAGCTCACGTCCATCCCGGTACACCGCCATACGTCCCGTATCGATCATGAGATCTTTGAACGTACGAAGCGTCGCAATCGCCGTGCTTTCTGCGCTTCTTACAATACGGCGCACATGCAGCAGCGCCTCGCTCGGACTTCCCGGCCAAGCGAGCAGTTCCTCGGAAGAGCCCGCCGATACGCAATGGGCAAGCGTGGATTCGGACACAAGAAACAGCGTACGCGCCACGCCTTCACTTTGTGCAAAACGCCCTACAGAGGCGATTGCGGATGCCGTTGCTTTGTCCTCCGCGGACATATCGTATATCATCATATCCGGAGCAAGCTTCTCAATAAGCGCCCGCTCTGGGCACTGGTGCGTCATGAAGACGTCGAAGCCGTCTCCCATAAGCAGCGCTGCCGTTTCCTGTACACTGCGCGGATAGCGGCTTACAATCATAATACGGCGAGGCTTCGCAGCACTTACTTCGTTGGACTGTTCTGTACGGAACAAGATGGACACACTCCTTCCAGCACCACCGATGCGTGATGCAGCTCATAGTTTGTTTCTTGCGCAGCTTGACCCAGCCACTCTGCAGGCAGTTCGATCGCAACCTCGTCGACGCGTCCGCAGCGCTTGCAGACAACGTGATGATGGTCCTCCATTCTAGCGTCATACCTTGAAGCGGCTTCGCCAAGCTTCAATTCTTTGACGAGACCTACCTCCGTCAAATAGCGAAGCGAATTATATACAGTGCCGTATGCAAATGCGTTGCCTTGTGCACGAAGCCGATCCATCACATCGGCTGCCGTTGGATGGTCATGTGCATGCTGGAGTACTTCCAGCACTGCTTTACGCTGCATCGTCAGGTTTAATTTCATAGGGTTCATCCTTTGCTCACTTGCTTTCAATGATTATCTCTTTAGAATTATTATAAATTTAGAATTAGTTCAAGTCAATCTTATTCCGAGGGCGAGGAACATTTACCATGCTGCTTCATCGTAACGAAATTTTGTTCCGGCAAGGGGAAACCGGACCGTTATATCGGCTGCACAGCGGCCTGCTGAAGATCGTCCGCGTCCAAGAGGATGGCCGTCAGCTTGTCCTTAATTTCATCGTGCCCGGCGAGGTCATTCCGCATCATTCGCTTATCTCGCCGAAGGCTTATCACGGTACGGCAATTGCGCTTACGACAAGCGAGATCGAGCTTATACCAGCCGCAGATTGGTATGCGAAGGTCACGACGGATACGGAAGCTGCACTTGAAACGGCGCGCTTGCTGCAAAGCCGGCTGCGCATGATGCAGGAGCGTATTGACCAGCTTGCTCTGCAAAGCCCCGCCGAGAAGCTTGAGGCATTCCGCAGCTGGATCGCCCGCTACCTGCCGCCGAATACGAAGTTGACGGACCTGCTGACGCAGGAGGAGATCGGCCAGTTCGTCGCGCTGCGCCGTGAAACGGTGAACCGTCTTCTGCGGGAATCACAGAGTTAGTACAAGCATCATCATGTCATGCTAATTAGTAGGCTGTCCGAATGCTTCCAACAACAAACAAGGGTGCCCTGCGGTTGTACACCGCAAGACACCCTTGATATTGATTCCTTGTAAGTTTACAGCGTCCCAGCCGGGCCGAAGAATTCATAACGAATGCGCTCGTCCGTTACAACGTTTGCCTTCAGCGACTGCACCATCGCACGCATGAACGGCACTGGACCGCAAATGTAGTATACCGCATCCTTCGGCGTTTCCTCTGCCAGATAAACCGCATCGATCCGGCCTTCAAGGTCGAATGCGCCTGCCGCTCGATCCGCTTCCGTCGGCTGCTCGTAGACGAAGCGCACCTTCGCATTCGCCCCGATTCGTCCCGCTGCCTCCAGCACTTCCGCACGCAGCGCATGAACATTGCCGTTCAGTGCCGAGTGCAGGAATGCGACTTCACGTTCACCTTTCTCAGCTGCTAACGCGTTCAGCATGCTGACCATCGGCGTAAGGCCAACCCCGCCGCTCAGCAATACGACTGGACGCGCATCCTCCTGATCGAGTACAAACTCGCCTGCTGGCGCAGACAGCTCTAACGCATCGCCCGCTTTGACCGTCTCATGCAGGTAGTTGGACACTGCTCCATCCGGACGCTCCGACGTGCCATCCTCACGTTTGACCGAAATCCGGTAGTAAGGCTTGCCTGGTTCGCCGGACAAACTGTATTGGCGAAGCATCGTATTCTTCTCTCCTGGAATGTTCACCTTCACCGTAACATACTGACCCGGTTTGAAAGAAGAAATAGCCCCGCCATCCTCAGGCGCCAGATAGAACGAAGTAATGACATCCGACTCTGGCTGTTTGCGCTCAACGGTAAACCGTCTGAAGTCCTTCCAGCCGCCTTGCGCACCCTCTGCTTCCGCATACATCTCTGCCTCGATGCTGATGAAGGCATCGGCAATTACGCCGTAGGCTTCGCCCCATGCTCCAATAATCTCAGGTGTCGCTGCATCGCCCAGCACTTCCTTAATGGCCGCCAGCAGATTCTCGCCGACAATCGGATAATGCTCTGGCTTGATGCCCAAGCTTCTATGCTTCTGCGCGATAAGTCGAACTGCCGGTATAATCGCTCCCAAATTATCAATATGTGCCGCTGCTGCGTATACGGCGTTCGCCAGCGCCTGCTGCTGACGTCCCTGCTTCTGATTGGCATGATTGAATATGTTAAGGAGCTCCGGATGACGAGCGAACATTCTCGTGTAGAAGTGTTTTGTTATTTCTAGGCCATGCTCAGCCAGCACCGGTACTGTCGATTTAATAATGGATACGGTTTGCGCGTTTAGCATTTCGAATCTCTCCTTCGAAAGTGACTTTTCTCATAACCTATACGAAGTATACCCCTCCATCATTACCCTCGGTTGTGATTGCAATCACATCGATCATGAACATCCCGTGACATTAAATTTTCGTAAGGAGACACGCAACAAATCGCAGCCATGTATCGTCAAGATAACTGAAACAAGGTGAACCGGATGACGCCGTCCTATAAGCGGCGCAGTGGGTTTCAACCGCTTCTTACGACCTAGCGAATACTTTCTTTCAGACATCTTGCTTGCAAGGAAGTGTCACTAACGATAATGCGCACATTACATTCAGGAGGTTACTTGATGATGAAAACTCCATTCCGCATGCTTACGCTTGCAACCGTTGGCTCCTGCCTGATCGCCGTCGCTCCTTTCTCCGCATCCGCCGAGACGGTCACGGCCGTTCCGATCTCCGCGCCGATCTACGATATAGCAGTACCGATCTCCGCACCGGTCGACGAGACGATTGTCCCGATCTCGGCGCCAATCTCGACAGAGAATGCACAGCCCGCAACTATCACGACCAAGCTGATTGAAGAGAAGACCGATCTAGTCGACGCGAAGCTGTCTATCCCGGTCATCAGCGGCTTGCAAGACAAGGCTTATGAAGCGAAGCTGAACAGCGAGATCGAGAAGCAAGCGACGGACACGCTTGATGAACTGAAGAAGCTGGCTGAGGAAGACAAGCAGTTCGCAGCAGAGAACGACTATCCGTTCCATACATACGAGATGATTGTCGAATATGAAGTAAAAGCGGATGGCGGTCAAGACGCAGGCGGCGTTTTCTCCATGACGACTTCGACTTACACGTACATGGGCGGCGCACATGGCGGTACGTTCGAGGCAGGCTACAACGTGCTGAACGGCACGGAAGCGACAGCGATTACGCTGGAGCAGGCACTCGGTGCGGGCGGCCTAGCGAAGGCGGACAGCGCCGTGCGTTATGCGATCAAGCAGGATCCTGAGCGTTTCTATCCTGATGTGCTCGACACCTTCAACGGCGTTACAGAGGAGAATCAACAATTCTATATCGAGAACGGCATCGTACAGCTCGTATTCCAACAGTATGATCTGGCCCCTTATGCAGGCGGCATCATCATCGTGCCCGTAACAGAAGAAGCGACGGCAGGCCCAACGATCACCATCAATGCCAGCCAGTTGGCTGCTGGTCCGAATGGCTCGAAGCTCGTTCCGCTGCGCCAGACAGCCGAAGCGCTTGGCTTCAAAGTGACATGGAACAACAAGACCCACAGCGCAGAAGTCGTACGCGGCGCACAATGGACGCAAGTCACGGTCGGCAAGAACAGCTACACGTTTAATCGCGTTGCACCATTCGAGCTGGACGCTGCGCCAAGCCTCGTCAAAGGTTCGGTCTACGTGCCGCTTGCGTTCTTCGATCAAGTGCTGAAGCTGAGCGTATCGACAGCTAAGGACACGATTGTAATTACAGGCTGAGTCTTTCATTCGCACATCACGTACAACGCTCACAATAACGAATAAGACCGTTCCCCTGTATGCGTATAACTACGAGAGGAACGGTCTTATTCGTCTTCTAATGCCTTCTTCGTCTGCTCTGCAATCCGCATGAACGTCTTGAACGCCTTCGGCGTCAGCTCCCGCTTGGCGCGCAGTATAAACTGCACCTCGGGCTCATATAACGCGCTTTCTTCCTTCACCAGACCTGCATGCGGCGCGAATCCGGCCAACATGAGCAGCTCGTTGGAGTCGGCGCCTTCCAGCGCCTGCCCTAGCGCTATGATTGTATCGCGGGACGGAGAGAAACGCCCCTTCTCAATCGAACTGATGAACGAGTAGCTGATGCCTGATCGCTCTGCCAGATCGCGCAGCGACAAGTTGTTCGTTAATCGCAATAGACGAATCGTATGGCCAAGCTTCTCCTTGTCCATAAATTCGCTGCTTGAGTTGTCCATCTTTACGATCACCCAACATTATCTTACCTGTTTTGTTTTTCTAAACACAATCCGTCTCACAAAACATGTGCCCCAACCCGAAACGTTGTGTTGTCATTCAACACATTTTACTGTATATTATTATTATGGCAAAAAAGGGAAGTTAGTATTTTATTCTTAATACTTTTTCGGCGGTGATTTCATTTGACAGTTCGGGAACTTGTAATTGGTAATCGTATTTCTTACATTCGCAAGAATCGTGGCATTACTCAGAAGCAGTTAGCGGACGCTCTCGGCATTGATCGCGCTTCCCTGTCACAGATTGAAACAGGTCGTTACTCGCCGCGGGCGGAGACGATCCGCAAGTTATCGGATTTCTTCCAGCTGCCGATCGGTGATTTGTTCTACAATCCATCGCTTCCCGATGACCGTGACCGACTTGCTCCAGTCGCGCAGCAGTAATCAGAATCAACCAATCAGCTAACTAAAACATCCAAGATGAGAAGAAACAAGAAGCCGTCCGAATGAGCCTGCATAGGCGCACTCGGACGGCTTCTTTAAGTTATTGCTCCTGAATTAATGAGCAACCGTATTGTATTCCATGATCCAGATCGAGCCTACTACGACGAGGAACAGAATGAGTATCGCGAACAGCAATGCTGTAATGTTCCACTTCGCGTTTTCGCCTTCCTTCAGATGCATGAAGAACCAGAGCTGTACAGCGAATTGCAAGACAGCCATGATGAGAATCAAGACGATCGTACCCGTCTTACCCATCATATCATTCATAACGACGACGAGCGGAATGATCGTCAGGACGATCGACAGGATGAAACCGATGACGTAAGACTTAAGCGAGCCGTGGCTGCCCTCATGTCCTGCATCATGTCCACCGTGACCATGTGTAGGTTGACCCATCTTACATCACCCCCATCAAGTAAACAACCGTCAGAACGAAGATCCACACAACGTCGAGGAAGTGCCAGTACAGGCTCAATACTTCGACTTTACGCTTCGTCACTTTGGTAATGCCGCGTTTGCGAAGCTGCAGCATGAGGCCAATCATCCAGACCAGACCGATGGAAACGTGCAATCCGTGCGTACCAACCAGCGTGAAGAAACCGGACAGGAAGCCGCTTGTTGCAATCGTAGCACCTTCATGGACCATGTCGATGAACTCCGCTACCTCTAGGTAAATAAACGATGCGCCAAGCAAGAACGTAACCGCGAGCCAGCCAATGAGCTGGTTGCGTTTGCCCGCATGCATCGCTAGCACTGCGAGCCCGCTCGTGAACGAGCTCGTCAGCAGGATGAACGTTTCGGCGATAACCCCAGGCATTTTGAACAGCTCATCTGCCGTTGGTCCGCCTGCCGTATTATTGCGCAGTACAACGTATACCGCGAACAAACATCCGAAGATGATAACGTCTGTCATCAGGAATATCCAGAAGCCAAACGATTTGAGCGAATCTAAATCATGATGAACATGTTCATGCGCATGTTCCCCATTATGATGATGCGTCACAGATTTCGCCATTAGGTCGTCGCTCCTTTCAATGCAGCAGCAGCCTCTTCCGTACGTTTGATTTCATCCACAGGGATGTAGTAGTCATCATCGTACGTGAACGAGCGCGCTATCATGCAGGCAGCTACGCCGACAAGCGACGGAATTGCCATCCAGAGCCAATCCCATACGAGACCGAAGCCTGCTCCGAACCAGAAGATGGACATAATGAACGGAATGGCAGAGTTTTTCGGCATATGAATCGGTTCGAGCGCCGGTTTCGGCGGCAATTTCTCGCCGCGAGCGAGCTTCTGCTTCGTCTCCCACCAATCGTCTACATCTTTAACCTGTGGATCTGTTGCAAAGTTATACAAAGGCGCTGGCGATGGAATCGACCATTCAAGCGTACGGCCATCCCAGAAGTCGCCCGTCTTATCGCGTTTGTGGAACTTGATGCTGTGTGCGATCTGCCATACTTGGAACAGGAAGCCCACGCCCATCAGGAAGCCGCCGACCGTCGAGATCATGTTCAGCGGGCCCCAGCCCATATCGAAGTCGTACGTGTACAGGCGGCGCGTCATGCCGTCCAAGCCCAGGAAGTACTGCGGCATGAAGCAGACATAGAAGCCGATGTTCCAGAACCAGAACGCCCATTTGCCAAGACCTTCGTGAAGCGCGAAGCCGAACATCTTAGGCCACCAGTAGTATAGGCCTGCGAAGTAACCGAATGCTACGCCACCGATAAGAACTTGGTGGAAGTGAGCGATCAGGAAGTAGCTGTTATGGAACTGGAAGTCAGCCGGTGCAACGGAAAGCATTACGCCGGTCATACCGCCGACGATGAAGCACGGAATGAACGCAATCGTCCACAACATCGGTGTAGTGAACCGAATGCGGCCGCGGAACATCGTGAACAGCCAGTTAAATATTTTGACACCGGTTGGTATTGCGATAATCATCGTTGATACGGCGAAGAACGCATTGACGTCCCCGCCCGAGCCCATCGTGAAGAAGTGGTGGGCCCATGTGAAGAACGACATGACCGCGATGCTGATCATAGCGAACACCATCGAGCTGTAGCCGAACAATTTCTTGCGCGAGAAGGTTGCCACGACCTCGGAGAATATACCGAACGCCGGAACGACGACGATGTAAACCTCGGGGTGACCCCACATCCAGATCATGTTGATATACATCATCGGGTTGCCGCCCGCATCTAGCGTGAAGAAGTGAGCGCCAAGGAAACGGTCCAAGAACAGCAGCGCCATCGTCACCGTCAGAATCGGGAAAGCGAACAGAATCATCAAGCAGCTGGACAATACCGACCATGTGAACATCGGCATTTTCATCAGTTTCATGCCAGGCGCACGCATCTTCAGAATCGTTACGACGAAGTTGATACCTGTCGCGAGCGAGCCGATACCGGAGATCTGAATGCCCCAGATATAGAAGTTTTGACCGACGCCCGGATTATGCGCGAGCTCCGACAGCGGCGGATAAGCGAGCCAGCCTGCATCCGGCGAACCGCCGATGATGAAGGAAACGTTGAACAGCATCGCACCGAAGAAGAACAGCCAGAAGCTCAGGGCGTTCAGGAACGGATACGCAACGTCGCGCGCACCGATCTGCAGCGGTACAGCAATATTGAACAAACCGAACATAAGTGGCATCGCCATGAACAAGATCATGATGACACCGTGCGTCGTGAATATCTGGTTATAGTGCTCTGCATGCAAGAACTCTGAATCCGGCATTGCAAGCTGCAGACGCATCAGCAATGCGTCAACGCCACCCCGGAACAACATCAGAATCGATGCGATGATGTACATGATGCCGACCCTTTTATGATCGACTGTCGTTAGCCATTCGCGCCACAGCCATCCCCACTTTTTGAATACCGTGAGGACGAATACTATCGCTATCATGGCCAGCGCTATGCTTACCTGTGCGCCCAAGATCATCGGATCGCCAGTTACGAAGAAGTCTGAGAAGCTCTCTAAGTTCCCCCACATAGCTGCTGCCTCCTCTCAATTCGTCTAATTAGTTTAGTTGGATCTATTCACCGTGGTGGTGAGCAGGTTTATCAACAACGTATTTGTTCACAATCTTATCGAACAAGCCTTCCGGGAACGAGTTGAACGACTGTACAGGCGAAGATGCCGGTTCAGCCAGCTTCTCATAACCTTCAAGCGTCAGCTCGTCAGGGACTGCCTTGATCTTATCGACCCATTGGTTGAACTCATCATCGCTTGTAGCCGTTACTTCAAAACGCATGTCAGCAAAATGCTCGCCGCTGAAGTTTGCGCCCGATCCGTAATACACGCCCGGTTCATCAGCCTGCAGGTGCAGCTTCATGCTCATGCCCGACATCGTGTAGATCTGACCGCCAAGCTGCGGAATCCAGAACGAGTTCATCGGCGCGTCGCTTGTCAGATGGAATTCGATTGGACGATCCTCTGGAATGTAGAGGTAGTTAACCGTCGCGATGTCCTGCTCTGGGTAAGTGAACAGCCATTTCCAGTCGAGCGATGTCGCTTCGATAACGAGCGGCTTTTTGTCCGATTCAAGTGGCTTAGAAGGCTCTAGTGCGTACGTGTATTTGACTGTAACCACAGCAATAACGCCGATAATAATAATCGGGATGCCCCACCAGATTGTTTCGGCAAGCGCACTATGCGACCACGTCGGCATGTACTTCGCCTTGTTGTCTTTCGTATCGCGGTAGCGCCATACGATCCAAGCCGTCAGCAGGATAACCGGCACCATGATAATGGCGCACAGTATCGTTACGATGTAGATCAGGTCGCGTTGATCAGCACCTATCGGCCCCTTAGGGTCGAGTACCATCATGTCTGTGCTGCAGCCCGACAGCATGACCATCATCAGCATGATTAGCAGCGGAGCTGCGTACTTGGTTAGTTTTCTCCGCATGGTAGTTTTCATCTCCCTCATCCGCCCGAACGCCTCCGTTCGAGAGGTCTTATCCGAGTTGTTCTTTTCCGTAAATCCAACATAACAGAACGTCATCTGTTTTAAACCCCAGTTTGCAAATACGTCAATCTTTATTCTCTTTTCTGTAAAACAATTTTCACGACTTTGACACGACATAGGGCAAGACTGCCATTGACCCCCACTAATAACGCATTTAAACCATCGTACCCGTTAATTTGCACTTAATATTGAGAACTCAACCATGGAAAAAATGTCGGAAGTTTGAAATCCCTCGTCACAAATGTGGCAGCATAAAAAAATCCCTTCCGGCCCGCCGGAAGGGATGTCTTCTTATATAGAAGGTTATGATTGTTGATCGTTGTCGGATTGCTGCTGCGCCCGCCGTTCATTGACGAGGTGGATCGCAGTCTTGATCACATAAATATGAACACTGCCAACCAGAAAGCCGATGCCGATCATCAGCTGCCAGTTGCGATCGTTAAATGGACGAAGATACATGAGACACATTACAACGCCGATAGTCAGCGCTGCCCATGCTGCTACTGTCATAAGCCATACAAGCGGTCTGAAACCGCGTTCCGTCGATAATGCGCTCGTCGTAGATGTTTTTGTCGTCATGGTCAAAAACGCTCCTTCATATCGTTGTAAGTGTTTCCATGTCCATAGTATATCACAAACGATCGAAGAATGTTCATATTTTGTTCAAAAAATGATCAATTGTTGTTCAAACATTGATCAACGGACAGACACAATTACGCATTGCCCTGTCACAGCTCTCTATAGTATGCGTTTCTAGAACTCGAAATATGCTTGCGCATTATCGTAACAAATGCCGCGGACGATCGTGCCGAGCAGCTCGTCATCATCCGGCGCTTCGCCGTTCTCGATCCATTCGCCGAGCAAGTCGCACAAAATGCGGCGGAAATACTCATGCCGCGTATAGGACAAGAAGCTTCGCGAATCCGTCAGCATGCCGACAAACCGGCTGAGCAGGCCGAAATTAGCGAGCGCCTTCATCTGCTCGATCATGCCATCCTTCGTATCGTTGAACCACCATGCCGAGCCGAATTGGATTTTGCCTGGCGTGCCGCCGCCTTGGAAGCTGCCCATAATCGTGCCGATCGCGTGATAGTCGTTCGGATTGAGCGAGTATAGAATCGTCTTCGGCAGCTTGTCGTCAGCGTCAAGCGCGCCAAGAATGCGTGCAAGCGGATAAGCAACCGGGCTGTCGTTAATCGAATCGTAGCCTGTATCAGGACCAAGCTTCGCGAACATACGGCTGTTATTGTTGCGGGCTGCGTTAATATGGAACTGCATCGCCCAGCCATATTCCGCATAGCGGCGGCAAATGTGGAGCAGCGTGAACGTCTTGTACTTCGCTTCCGTCTCTGCGCTGGCTTTCTCGCCGCGAAGCGCAGCTGTGAAGGCAGCGGCTGCTTCTTCATGTGTCGCGTCTGCATACATCATGACGTCAATCGCGAGGTCCGCCACGCGGCAGCCCGTCTCGTCGAAGAACTTGATGCGTTCATCAAGCGTGCTAAGCAGATCATCATACGACGCAATCGGCTTGCCGTTCACAGCTGCCAGCTTGTCGATCCAAGCGGTGAAGCCCTCGCGGTTAAGCTCCAGCGCCTTGTCAGGACGGAACGACGGCAGAATTTTCACGTCGAAATCAGCTTCCTGCTTCAGCTTGATATGATATTCGAGCGAATCCGTTGGATCATCTGTCGTGCAGACGACGCGAACATTCGATTTGCGGATGAGATCGCGGGCGCTGAAGCCTTCGCCGTCGAGCTGCGCTTGTACCCGATCCCAGATCGAACGCGCATTGCGCTCGTTGATCAGATCGTAGATGCCGAAGAAACGCTGCAGCTCCAGATGGGACCAGTGGTAAAGCGGATTGCCGATCGTCATCGGCACCGTCCGGGCGTAAGCGAGGAAACGGTCATAATCATCTGCGGGCCCGGTAACCAAATGTTCAGGTTCACCGTTGGCACGCATTGCGCGCCATTTGTAATGGTCGCCGTAGAGCCAAGCTTCCGTTAGGTTGCGGAACCTTTTGTCCTCATAGATTTCTTGCGGACTCAAGTGGCAGTGATAGTCGATGATCGGCAAATCTTTCGCATGCTGCTCATACAGCTTGATGGCTGTAGGCGTGCGGAGCATAAAATGTTCATTCATGAAAGGCTTCATTCGAGGGACACCCTTCCTTCGTTATAAATGATAATGAGAATGACAACTTGCCTATGGCCGCTCAATCCCGAATGTATACGCATACAGTTCCGAATAGCAGGCCGCTTAATCCCTATCCTACAGCTTCTCTTTACTACATTCAATGAATTTCTGACAACGTTGTTATTTATTTTTAAAGAAGGAATACCAAGCCATGATCGGCCGCAATAGGAGATGATCGGCTTCG
Organism: Paenibacillus sp. CCS19; assembly: GCF_033239625.1. NCBI lineage: Bacteria > Bacillati > Bacillota > Bacilli > Caryophanales > Paenibacillaceae > Paenibacillus > Paenibacillus sp. CCS19. The sequence goes on along the minus strand of NZ_BTCK01000045.1, from coordinate 27,034 downwards.
GCGAGCTGAAGCATTATGGCATTAGCAGTACACGAATCGTCAGCCAGCCCGATGATGGCGGCAGCGCGATGTCAGTGCGATATGCAGGGATGGATGAAGACAGCCGATTCTCTTAACGAGAACCGGCTGTTCTTGTGTCGTTGGACACGTTGGACAAGGCAAGAAGCTTATCCGACTGCAGGGGAATCATAGCCTCGAACGTCGTTCCTTGTCCCGATACGCTGCTCGCCGTTATGGTGCCGCCATGCTGACGAACGATCGTTGCGGCGATCGACAAGCCAAGACCGCTGCCCCCTTTGGAGCTGGTGCGAGCTTTATCCGCTTTGTAGAATCGCTCAAACACATGCGGTAGATCCTCTTCTGCGATACCCATTCCCGTGTCGGCAATGATGACGCGCGCATGCTGCTGCTCTTTCGTCAGTTGAATGCGAATGGTACCCTCCTCAGGCGTAAACTTGATCGCGTTGTGCAGTAGATTCGTCCACACCTGCCGCAGCGCATCCTCGTCACCGAGCACCGTCACTTGGTCCAGCTCGATATCAAGCTCAATTCGTTTACTAAGCCACTGAGGTTCCAGCGCCAGAGCCGTCCGCTTCAACTGCATATCAAGCGAATAGGCGCTCGGCTCAACCAGCTCTCGCTGCGATTCGAGCATCGTCAGCTTGAGCAGACTGTCGCTCAGCTTCGACAAGCGCATGCTCTCCGCCTCGATCCGCTCCAAATAATCCCGTCGAGTTTCCTTCGACAGCGTCTCATTATGAAGCGCCCTCGCGAAGCCTGTTATTGAAGTAAGAGGGGACTGGAGCTCATGCGACACGTCCGATATGAACCGCTGGCGCGTCTGCTCCAATTGCTGCAGCTCGGTCGCCATATCGCTTAAACCCTCGACGATTACTTCCATATCGCCCGACCGCTTCACCTCCGGGAGCTCCACCGCGAAATCGCCTCTCGCTATGCGGCTCATCGCATCCAGCATCATCCTCAGCATCCGCATCTGCTTCCGCCAAGGGGTAGCGAAGAAAGCCATCAACGCTATGGTGAGGACAAACAAGATCTGCGGGGAAACGGCATAATAGAAATGATCATACCAAGCAGCCAGCGGCTTATTGATCGCCATCCGATAAACGGCTCCGTCACTGCCCTGAACCGTGGTTATTAGTGAAGCATCGCGTGTTGAGAAAGGATTGTTCCAGCGGTAGTTGTACCACTCGCCTGACGTTACTTCGTCTAGATGACTTCGTATCCGATCGGCACCTGAGCCATAGATATTCCACTCTCCGTCACGAATCTGAAGCGCGATCGTCACATTCAGCTGACGAGCATTCAATGCAATCAGATCCGCTTGAGACTCAGAGGCTGGACCACCATTCGCCGCCTCCATCAGTTCCACGGTATGATGAAGATCTGTATACAGCTCCTCCCGCATCTCGCCGCGATGCATCCCGTCGGTAACATAGGCAACGATCGAGTACATAGCGGACCAGATTATGACGACAATGATCGTCATTCCGAAGAACGCGCTGACGATTTTCATCCGCATATTGCGATAAAATCGATCGTACGCACTGCCCTTCGGTTTCTCCTTCTGCCTTCGTTGACGCTTATTCTCACGATGATGCTTCATTCGGCCCCCGCCTCCATGCGATAGCCAAGTCCGCGTACCGTCGCAATGCGAAACCCGGCCTCCGCCTCTGGAAACCGCTCGCGCAGCCGATTGACATGGACATCCAGCGTCCGCTCGTTGCCGTCGAAGTCAACGCCCCAGATCGCTTCGATCAACTGCTCGCGCAGCAGCGTTTGTCCGGGGTAGCTGGCCAGCTTGAACAACAGCTCGAACTCCTTCGGCGGCAGCGCTACATTCGTCTCCTTCATCGTTGTCTCGAACGTTCGACGGTTCAACGTCACCTGCCCGATCTGTACAGTGGAGGAAGCTGCAATCCGATATCGCTTCAACAACGCCTTCACCCGAGCAACAAGCTCCTCTGGTATAAACGGTTTGACGACGTAGTCGTCGGTGCCAAGGTCGAAGCCTTTGATTTTCTGGGACGTCTCCCCCATCGCGGTCAGCATTAAGAGCGGCATATCCGGATAAAATTCACGCAGCTCCTTGCACAGCTTCCACCCGTCCATCTCAGGCATCATCAGATCAAGAATAACGAGATCCGCTTTGAACGACTCCAGTTTGCGCAGCGCATCAACACCGTTCTCGGCATCTTCCACCGTATAACCGGCCTCTTGCATGAAATGTCCGACAAGCTTCCGTATGGACGCATCGTCATCGACCACTAATATGTTCACCATAGGCTGCTTAAGCACATCCTTTCTTCCACGAGGGCGGCGACCGTAAAACGACGGCCCCTGACTCCCTATTCTAGTCACCTGATTGTATCGGCCCAATGTAAATCGAATTTAAACAACGGAGCGTATCTTTTTTACCATTTTACTACAAGTTGAAGATGTGGTTTGTCGTGCAAATCCATTGAGAGGAATATGTTAAGTATTGTCACATTGGACTAACAACTTGGCGGCGTGCTTTCATATACTGTTAGCAAGGAGCATGGAGAGCGAGGCGGCGAATATGGGAAGCAAACCACGCAAGGTGGCCATTGTCGGGGTCGGGCATGTTGGCGCAAGCTGTGCCTATGCGCTAATTAATCAGTCGATATGCGATGAGATCATGCTCGTCGGAAGAACGCAGGAGCGTGCGTATGCGCAAGCACTTGATCTGTCGCACTGCATGGATTTCACCTATACGCGGACCAAAATATATACCGGGAGCTTCGATGACTGCAGCGACGCTGATATCGTCGTGTTGTGCGCAGGCGGTTATCCGAAGAGCGGCAGCAACCGGCTCGACCTGCTCGACAGTGCCTTCGAGCTGTACCGCGAGCTCATCCCTCGCATAATGGCCAGCGGCTTCGATGGCTTGTTCATTGTCGCTGCCAATCCGGTTGACATCGTTACTTCGATCGTCTGGAAGCTATCCGGACTGCCGCGCGAACGTGTAATCGGTACAGGCACGTCGATCGATACATCGCGGCTGAAGACGTTAATTGCACAGTGTCTGCCCGTCGATCCGCGCAGTGTGTGCGGCTATGTGCTTGGCGAACACGGGGAGTCCCAATTCCCCGCTTGGTCGCATGTGACGGTCGGCGGCAAGCCGATTCTCGATATTCTCGCGCAGCATCCGCAGCGCTTCAGCCTGCTGAAGCTGGATGATATCGAGGCGAAGACGCGCAATGCCGGCTGGGAGATCTACCAGCACAAAGGTTCCACCCATTATGGCATCGCCAACGCAATCGCTCATATTGTGCGATCGATCTTGAATGATGATTACAATATTACAGCAGTCTCCGCCATCCTGGATGGCGAATATGGGGAACGCGACGTATGCACGGGCGTTCCAGCCATTCTGACACGGGGAGGCATCGCCGAGCTGGTGGAGTTGAACCTTACGCCGCAGGAGCAGGCGCGGTTCGCCCATTCTTGCGGCGTTCTGCGCGCGGCGTCCGCACATCTTGCGTTGTAGCTGCGGGGCATAATAAAGTAAGTTGGCCGGGCATGCGCCGGGCTTTATTTTTTTGGCCAATAAGAATGATATGATCATTCCATGCATAGACGTTGTGAGCGCTGCATATAGTGAGAAACTCGGCTTCTTGGGCTGGACGAGCCGGAAGGGATTCCGAACGTTCGGAATTTCGGCTTTATTTCCTTTGACATTGTGAGCATTTCTAACATAGATTAAGAAGAACAACATCTTCGCGCCGTGCGATGAGACAGGAGGCGATGCACATGGATTTGCGCAAAATGCGGTTGGACGAACCGGCAATCGGCACGTTCAGCGAGGAACGAGAAGAATATGAACGAGACTATGCCCGCCTGATCCAATCCCCGGCTTTTCGCAGGCTGCAAGGCAAATCGCAGGTGTTCGGCGCCGGTTCCGGCGATTACTATCGAACTCGCTTGACCCATTCCCTTGAAGTATCCCAAATTGCGCGGGAGGTGTCCCGCAGGCTGGGCAAGCAGTACCCGTTTCTGGATCGGCGCGAGCATCCGGGACTGCTGCTGGATCCGACCGTTGTGGAGTGCGCGGCGTTGGCGCATGACTTCGGCCACCCGCCGTTCGGACATAAAGGGGAAGAAGTGCTCAATGAGCTGCTGCTGGAATCCCACGGCATGAAGTACGAGGGCAACGCGCAGAACTACCGCATTCTCATGTTCTTAGAGAAACGCGCTGGCAGCGGCAGCGGGCTGGATCTAACGGCATCCGTGCTGCTGGGCGTGAACAAATATCCGTTCTGTCTGGATGACGAAGGCCGATTGAAGGGCCTATACACCGAGGAGTGGGAGCGAATCAGCTATCTCCGCGATCTGTGGGGGATGCCTGTCGAGTGTTCGACGCTTGAGGCGCAGCTGATGGACCTGTGCGATGACATCGCCTATTCAACCCATGATATTGAAGACGGGATCCGTGCCGGCAAAATCCAAATGAACCGCACCTTCTTCGAGGATGACCGGCTGATCGACAACTTGATGCATGAGATCGAAGTCGACCAAGGCAACGGCAGACTGCGCTGGGACGAGGTCGACATGCGGGCCATGTGCCGTCAGGCGATGGACGAATATCTCGAGCAGTGGGAAGAGCTCTACATTCAATGCGAACGAGAGTCGTCGCGCACGAGGCGCGAGATGAAAGCCCGCTGGGTAAGCACATTCGCCGGCCGCGTCGGCATTATCGACGATCCGGACAAGGGCTGGAAACGCGTCACGTTCGTTCGCGAAGGCGCGGAGGATTTCGATCTGCTGCGGACGATGGAGATTCTGAAGAAGCTGGCATGGGTGACGCTCATTAAAGATTTCCGTGTTCAGCGGCTCCAAATGCGCAGCGAGATTATGATCCGCCGCCTGTGGGACAGCTTCATCGACCCCGATAGAGGCCGGCTCATTCTGCCGCCCGACTGGATCGAGAGCTTCGAGCGTCACAAGACGCACTGGTCATGGCCGCGTTTCATCGCGGATTATATCTCCGGCATGACGGACGCCTACGCGTCCAAAGTGTACAGCGAGCTGTATGCGAGCAAGACCGGTTCGATTTATGAGATGGATTAAGATAGCTTGGAGTCCGAAAGCCAATGGCTGTTCTCTATGCGTTGAGACGCATGAGACGGCTGTTGGCTTATTTTTGCGATGGACTCAGGTAGGGATACAATAGCTTCCTATTGCGCTTGCCTCAACGCACAATCCAAACCTGCAAATATACATCCTTCACCCCATCCAACCCGCCACATGATCGAATTCCTGCAAATGTGCAGCTTTTGAGACTAATTAGTCCTTTCCGTGGCACACTACGGCGCTTTTCCTGCAATTTTGCAAGTTTGACAGTACAAGTTCTATTAATTACAGGAATGCCTGCACTTTTGCAGGTTTTAATCGCTTCACTCTATTTGAACGACAAGTTTCGAATCGGTTACCAAATTTTATATATTCCTCGCACCGATTTCAAGCTATACTATCGTTAACGAGACGAAGAACGTCCCGCTCCATTGATGGTTATGTCATGGAGCAGGGCGTTTTTTTCATTTTCAGAGAGGAGTTGTCGATCGTGTCATTTGAAGAAGCTCATCGTGCATTCATTGAGTATCACCTGAGTATGAGATCAGGGGAACGCAAAGGGCGTTTGGATAGAGGACATCTTGAGGCGGAACAGTTATTTTGCCGCAAAGTGTGGTGGCCTCTTATGGGTAATTTCAATAACTTGCATCCGGAATACGAAGTGCTCGACTGGAGAGGGATTTCTTATTTTTGTGATTTTGTTTACATTACGCAGGGGGCTAAGCTGATTTTCGAAATCAAAGGGTTCGGTCCACACGTTAGGGACATGGACAGGCGGAAATATTGCAATGAGCTCAATCGTGAGACCTTCCTGGCCGCAATGGGATTTCACGTTATTTCGCTTGCCTACGATGATGTCACCAATCGTCCAGAGCTCTGCATTACCCTGCTTCGAATGGTCCTTAGCCGGTACCACGCTACTCCCGGGATTATAACGACGATTCCCTCAATAACATTAGCCGAGTGGGAAATTGTTCGGCTTGCTTGCAGACTTGCACGTCCCATTCGACCGATTGATGTCGAAACGCAGCTGCGTCTAAATCACCGTACCGCCGTTCGCATGTTAAAGTCACTTTCAGACAAAAGCGTTCTAACAGCCATTTCAGGACCGACTGAAAAGCATGTCATCAAATACGCGATTCAACAGAATTCTCTACGACAATTGCTGCAGGGTATGTAAATCATAAGTGCGCATATTACTCACTTTGGGTCATTAGTACGAACCGACACACCTGACTACCTTCACACTCATGGCAAACACCCACTTCTAAACCTGCATATATACATCCTTTCGACCCAACCAACCCGCCGCATGACCGAAATCCTACAAATGTGCAGCTTTTGAGACTAATTAGTCCTTTTCAAGGCACATTGCGGCGCTTTCCCTGCATTTTTGCAGGTTTTGACCACCTCGATATATCAACTTCGGAGAAACCTGTACTATTGCAGGTTTGCGCAGACGGAGCTTGGCGTAACGTGCGTGGCGGTTATGAAAGAAACACTGTAAATCGAGACGTATCCAAACCTGCAAATATACATCCTTTCACCCCAGCCAACCCGCCGCATGATCGAATTCCTGCAAATGTGCAGCTTTTGAGGCTGATTAGTCCTTTCCGTGGCACACTACGGCGCTTTTCCTGCACTTTTGCAGGTACAGACCACCTCGATGCATCAATTTTGGGGAAACATGTATTATTGCAGGTTTGGGCTACCTCGATGCTTCAACTTCGGGCAAACCTGCATTATTGCAGGTTCGTATACCATCGCAAGTTAGAGGGTAGTTTACAGGCTCGCACTCCATCTGGTGGAGGCTATTTTGCAGACTTGTATTCTATAGCAGGACCTTCAATTTTGCAGGTTTTCCGTCCCCTCACAGGTCATTACGACTACTTTCACCGTGCTTCTACTCTCATACCGACACATTTCACACATTAATTTCACCCACCTAAATTAGCCCCGCACGCCGTCTTCAAGACCATCGACAAAACCTACGAAACCCGCGCCAATACAAGGTTTTCGGCACCTTTTAACCACCCATTCGATTCAATTCGCACCTTCCCTGCCGAAATACCCACCTTAAAAATACAAACCTATAACCTTAAGTTCGTACATTGTTGAAATTATCCCCCACAGAGCATAATAAGGGCACACCAAACAAGGGGGAATCAATCAATGCGCACGAGCTTTAAATGGATGAGTCTCGCAGCTGCAACAGCACTTATGGTATCGCTCGCAGCATGCGGCAACAGCGACAAAGAAGGCACGAATACGACAGATAACGGTTCGACTTCCACTGACAAGGCAGAGAATGTGACGATTACCTTCCAAAACATTTATCCAGACCCGAACACGCCATCTTACAAAATTGCTCACCAAATCGGCGATCAATACACGAAAGACCACCCGAACGTGAAAATTGAGTGGGATTCGCTCAATACGGACCAACAGAAGCTGAAGCTGAAGACGCAAGCCGCTTCCAAAGAAGTTCCGGACATCACGATCGTTAACCCAGCAGCTCAAATGAAGGACTTCGTTGACGCTGGCCTGTTCGCTCCACTGAACGACATGCTCGATCAGAACGGACTGAAGGACACGTTCCAAGAAGGCATCCTTGATTTCTATAGCTTCGACAACAACGTATACGCACTGCCGGACGGCAACAACGTAGGCGTTATGTTCTACAACAAGAAACTGTTCGAGCAAGCTGGCATCTCGGCGCCTCCTGCAACGTTCGAAGAGCTGATCGAAGACGTTAAGACGTTGAAATCCAAAGGCATCACGCCAATGGTTACAGGCGAGAAAGATACGTGGACGGGCTCCTTCCTGTTCATGAACGTACTGCTCCGCACGAACAACGGCCCAGGCTTCCTGTCCGATGTTGCTGCAGGCACGAAGACGTTCAACGATCCAGCATTCGTAGAAGCTGTAGACAGCTTCGAGAAGCTCGTTCAAGCTGGCGCGTTCCAAGACGGCGCTACGTCGATGGACTACAACGCTGGCGAATCCCTCTTCAAAACGGGTAAAGCGGCTATGTACTACATGGGTACGTGGGCAACTGGCGCAATCGACCAATCCGATGTAGGCGCTGATGTAGGCGTATTCAAATTCCCTACGGTTAACGGCAAAGGCAATGCGGATGAGTACATGCTGGCACCAGGCAGCGCGTTCGCAATCTCGGCTAACAGCAAACACCTGCAAGCAACGAAGGACTTCCTGAACTACTTCATGCTGCAATATCCGAAAGTATCCTTCGACCAGAAGAACGCTATCTCCGTTGCGCAAAAAGTAGACGGCGACTTCGCAGCAGCAGGCTACTCCGCTCTGCAAATGGAAGTAGCAGGTCTGAAAGGCGCAGTTAAAGGCGGCGACCTGTCGTTCGACAATACGATGAACCCAGCAACGTCCCAAGCTCACTTGACGAGCATCCAGAACCTGTTCGTTCAACAAGTGGATCCAGCTTCCGTTGCGAAAGAGCACCAATCGGCATTCGAAGCTAACAAGTAAGCCATTGATTTAAACGGAAATAGATGATCCATTCGCTAAGACCGGCGAAAGGGAGCGCTCCGTCGCTCCCTTTCTTCTGTGTTAGTCCTGGAATGGCCATCCCTAATGATTTGAAGGAGGCGAGCCCAATGAATGCGCTCAAAGTGCCCGCACGTACGATCGCCTTGTTCGTGCTGCCATGTCTACTACTGTATGTCTGCCTCGTGTTTGTTCCGATCTTCTTCAGTATGTACAACAGTACGTTCGACTGGAACGGCATTGGCGTTAAAAAGTTCGTCGGTCTAGACAACTACACAAGACTGTTCACCGAAGATAATGTATTCTGGCCAGCAGTCCGTCACACCCTGATGTTCGCTGTATTCTCCATGCTGGAAATTCCGTTCGCGCTGTACCTTGCTACGCTGATCAACCGTTTCGTTAAGAAACCGAATTTCTTCGTTACCAGCTATTTCGTTCCCGTCATTCTCTCGGTCGTTATTATCGGCCAGCTATGGAAAACGATCTATAACCCGGCTTCGCTAGGCGGCATGCTCAACCAAGTGCTCGATGCCCTTGGGCTTCACAGCTGGACGCATGCATGGCTCTCTGATCCAGACGTTGCGATGTATGCTCTTTACTTCGTTGCGCTGTGGCAGTATCTCGGATACCACTTGCTTATTCAGTTCACAGGTATCTCGAACATCCCTACGGAAATTTACGAGGCAGCTAAGATCGATGGAGCGGACGGTTTCAAAGCAGACTGGTACATTACGTTCCCGCTTGTTGTCCCGATTTTCAAAATATCGATTATTCTCGCTTTCATCGGTTCCCTGCAATCGTTCGACATGATTATGGTCATGACCGGCGGCGGTCCTGCCCATTCGACGGATGTTATCGCAACCCATATGTACAACATGTCCTTCATGTCTTCGAAGTTCGGCTACGGCAGCTCGATTGCCATGGTACTGGTCGCTGTCTGTCTGATTGCAACTGTCATTATTAACGCACTGTTCAATCAGGTTGAGAAGAAGATCGGCTAAATTGTCTGCAACCTGCAACCGATTGTACACGCGAAAGGAGCTACGACCCATGAGTCAGACATTCTCAACAGCGGCTTCCCGTATGGATGAGCCAGGGCGCAAACGATTCTCGTTCGTTAAGCCGCTCGTATTCATCCTGCTCGGCGTCCTGCTGGTCACGCAGCTGTATCCGCTGCTGTGGCTTCTCACTTACTCATTGAAAACAAATGATGAAATATTGTCCGGTAAATTCTTCGCACTGCCGAAGAGCATGCAGTGGGACAACTATAAGCAAGCCATTGACGCTCACTACTGGCAGTACTTGTTCAATAGTATTTATGTAACGCTTGTTACGCTCGTTTGTGTTATCGTATTAGCAAGCATGGTCGCATACGCGATCACTCGATTCAAATGGAAGCTCGGCCCGGTCGTCATGCTCGTCTTCTTGATCGGCATGATGATCCCTGTACAAGCGACTCTGCTTCCGCTTATGCTGATTTTCAAACACGTTCACATCGGCGATCATGGTCTGATGGGTACGCGCTGGTCGATCATCCTGCCTTACATTGCTTATCAGACGCCAATCGCCGTCTTCATTCTGAGCGGTTTCATGCGTACGATTCCTCACGAAATCGAAGAATCCGCGCATATGGACGGCGCGGGCGTATTCCGTACGTTCCGCAGCATCATTCTGCCAATCTCGATTCCGCCGATTATGACCGTCTGCATCCTGACGTTCATCAATATCTGGAACGAATACATCTTGGCAGCTACGTTCATCTCCGATGCGAAGCTCAAGACGCTTCCGTTCGGCGTGAACAGCTTCGTCAGCCAATATTCGTCCAACTACGGCGCAATTGGCGCATATCTTGTACTTGGTGCACTGCCTGTCATTGTGCTGTACTTCCTGCTCTCGGAGAAAATTACGAAGGGCATGGTTGCCGGCGCAGTCAAAGGTTAAGCATCCGTATACTCGAACCCTATAGCATGAATAACCTCCGAGCAGCCTTTGCGGCGCGCTCGGAGGTTTTAGTGCTATTGTGGGGTATTTTATTGGGGAGGCGTCACCGGCCATGATCCGCGGTTTTCGAGGCTTTCGCAGCTTCCGCACGTTCCGTGCCAGGCTGTTCATTCTGCTCATCATCAGCATGATCAGCCTATTATCGATCGTCAGTTACCTGTATTACAGACAGGCAACGACGCAATATCACGATAAAGTGACCGAAATTGCTGAGAAGAACGTCAAACAGACGATGCAAGTGTACGATCTGCTGCTCGACAGCTACAACAGCTTATCCAAGTCACTGGTCGGCAACGCGGATATGCTGCGCATCCTGCCGCAGACCCATACCGACAATCCAGCCCTGAACATCATTAACGAGCGTGCTGTTTCGAACATTATCGGCACCGTATTCTACTCGCGGGAAGATATCGTATCGATTCATGTATTCGCGCAGAACGGCGCCGTGTTCAGCTTCGCCAACTACTTGAACGTCGTCGATCCGAATTACGCGCAGCGGGACTGGTACAATCGAATTAAACAATCTGACGGCAACATGGTGTGGCTTGGTGCGTTCAAGCATTCATTGACGGACCAGACTGTGGCTAAGCCTGTGTTTGCCTTCGGCCGACTGCTATTCGATCTGACGGCGCATAAGCCAATCGGTGTTCTGCTCTTCCAGATGGACGCATCCGCTGCGATGTCTGCGCTCGGCAATATGCGGCTTGGACCCGACAGCGATGTGTTCATTATGTCGGAGGACGGACGGCTGCTCGCATCGGATGATCCGGAGGAAATATCGTCCGTCCCATGGAGCGAGCATGCCGGAGATGATTTCAATACAGACGTATTCCATACGCCGAACTCTGCGGAAAGCGCAGAAAGCATGGCGTCCGATACGCTGGACGTGAATGGGACGAAACCCGCCCATCTGCAAGCGCTGGAGCTGCTGCTCTCGCTGCATGAGAACGTAACGCCAAGCGAGGTCCTCTTCGACCAGCGGGCAAATGATCTTATTGTCGCTTCCAAAGCAAAGGAGGTCGACTGGACATTCATCAGCCGGACGCCGAACAGCAACCTGAACGTCGAATTCAATCAGACGAGGCATTTCTTCTTGATTGTCGTCTCCGTTCTCGTCCTTGTATCGATTGCCATTGCGAGCTTCATCGCCCGTACGATTACAATGCCGCTCAAGCGGCTCGTACAAGAGATGAGACAGGTGGAAATCGGTAATTTCCGCGGCGTAGCCCATCGGAAATCGACCTACGAAGAGATCGATATTCTGGTCTCTTCCTTCAACCAAATGGTGTATCGGATGGATGATCTCATTCAACGGGAGAAGGAATCATCCGGCCGTGAGAAACAAGCTCAGCTGCAGGCGCTACAATCGCAGGTTAATCCGCATTTTCTATACAACACGCTTAACATGATCTACTGGCTGCTCGATGAGCAGGAGAATGATAAACTCGCTCGTATTGTATTGTCATTGTCCCATATGTTCCAGTACAGCAGCGAGTGGGAGGAAAACTCCAACTCGACACTGGGCGAGGAACTCGAAGCCATCCGGCATTACTTGACCATTATCGAAGCGCGGCTCGAGGATCGATTAACGGCAGATATCGCAGTCGCGCCAGAGTGGCTGGACGTTCAATTGCCGAAGATGACGCTGCAGCCGATTATCGAGAATGCCGTCAAGCATGGCCTCGAGCCCTCTTATAAACCAGGTATCCTAACCGTTCGAGCAGAAGCAGAGGGTCAGCGGCTCCATATTACGATTGCAGACAATGGCGTCGGCATGGATCCAGAGGCACTTAGCCAGCTGCAGCAAGCGTTAGGCCAGCATTCGGCCCAAGAGCAGTCGATTGATGCAGCACAACGCGGCAGCACGGGGCGCAAAGGCATCGGCATCGCCAACGTCCACCATCGTCTCGTGTTGATGCACGGCGAATCCTATGGCCTGTCAGCCGACAGCAAGAAAGGCGTTGGGACGACGATTATCGTCACCCTGCCGCTCCCTCCTCGCGTTGTCTACGATCGGTCACCGGAATACAACGAAAAATAAGCTGTACGAAAGGAGTATATAGCGACATGAATATTCTAGTCGTCGATGACGAGAACGTCATACGCAGCGGGATCAAACGCACGCTCCAGACCCACTATCCGGAATGCCGGACCTATCTGGCCGCATCCGCTGATGAAGCGGTTATCCAGCTGCGCAGCGAACCGATTGATCTCGTATTAAGCGACATCATGATGCCAGGCATGTCTGGATTGGAGCTGATGAAGCTCGCCAAACCGCAGCATCCGCATGTGCGGTGGGTGTTCATCTCCGCGAAGTCCGAGTTCGCCTATGCGCAGGAGGCGCTTCGCCTTGGTGCCCGCGACTACCTGCTCAAGCCAATCGGCAAAGAACGAGTCATCGAGCTGATCGATAAATTCCAAGACGATATGAGGCGCGAGTCGGAGCAGATCCGGGAAGCGCGCGGACTTGCGACGAATCTCAAGTATCTTCGCGAGGCAGTGTTCCAGCGCTGGGCCGCCGGGCTTGATATCGGCAACTTCGACATGAAGCCGCTTGCCGATGCGTATTCGTCATTCTATCTCGTCATGGTCAAAATGGATGCGGATCGTCCCGTCCATTTGGAGCATTTTATTATCGACAACGTGCTTGCCGAACTGATTGAACGATACGGGCGCGGATTCGTCATCAGCTATGACGCGCAGAGCCTGCTCGGGTTGATCTCCTTGCCGGATGAATCGCTCCCGCTGCTCGTCAACGAGCTTCGCACGCATCTGCGGCAGTATCTCCGCGTTCCGTTCCAAGCGATTGCGTCCGAGCTGATCGAGCACTTCCACCTCGTGCCTGCCGAGATTCGCCGCCTCCGTCAGGCGTCGCATTCGCAGATGTACGAGCAGGACGAGCGCGGCGGCGACCGTGCTATAGAGACCGCGATTCAATATATCAAATCGCATTTCAACGAGGATCTGTCGCTGGAGAGAGTTGCAGCCGTCGTTTATTTGAATCCCGTCTACTTCAGCCAGTTGTTCAAGCAGAAGACCGGACAGGGCTACAAGGAGTTCGTCATCCAGCTGCGGCTCGAGCAGGCCAAGCGGCTTCTGCACAATCCGAGCTTGAAGCTGGCAGATATCGCCGAGAAGATCGGCTATCAGGATCTGCGCCACTTCTCGCAGCAGTTCCGCAAACGGTTCAACGCGACACCGTCCGAATACCGCCAGCAGCTTCAAGCGAACAGCACGCAGCTGAATATATGAGGCAGCCGAGAGCACCTATCGACGCCTTCCGATGAAGGGCGGCCTGCAGCTTAAAATCCTATGGGGTAAAAGAAGAAGCCTGAACATCGATGCACGGTTACGCGCATCGATGTTCAGGCTTCTTGCATTCTATATTATGCAGAGGCACAATCCTGCTCTACCCCTGTTCTTGTTCCGCGAGACGTGCCTCGTAGGTTTTGCCCCATTCCCACATCTGCAGAATGATCGGCTTCAGCGTCAGCCCGAACGGAGTAAGCGAGTACTCGACGCGCGGCGGCACCTCCCGATAGACCTCCCGGTGAATAATGCCGTCCTGCTCCAGCTCCCGAAGCTGAAGGGTCAGCATTCGCTGCGTGATCATCGGCATCAGACGGCGAAACTCATTGAACCGGCGAGGAGAGTCCATTAGCAAATGGAAGACGATAATGCCCTTCCACTTGCCTCCGATTACATCCAACGCAGCCTCAACCGAGCAAGTGTAGCGACTCCCTGCCTTAGGCTGTTCACACTGATCTGGCGCAGCGGCGCCCAGCTGTTCCTTCTTCACGCTCATCCATTATCCCTCCGGCTCCAATAGTACCTTTTTTAATACTATATCACAAAAATGTGCGTACTTTCGGAATCAACACCATCCCTCTATAATGGAGCCATCCCCAGTAATTGGAGTAAAGAGAGGACGATGATTCATGGAAACAACGCGTGTTACGAAAGCCGATATTATAGCTGCTTATCAATCCCGTCATGCTACCAAAGTATTCGATCCAACACGAAAAATTACCGACGAGGACTTCGACTTCATTCTAGAAACCGGTCGTCTATCCCCTAGTTCCTTCGGCTTCGAGCCTTGGCAGTTCGTCGTTGTTCAGAACGATGCGATTCGTGAGCGCATCCGCGGCGTATCGTGGGGCGCTCAGCGCTCGCTGCCTACAGCCAGCCATTTCATCGTGCTCTTAACTCGTACCGCACCATCTCTTCTGCCGGACTCTCCTTATATTACGAACATGATGGAGCAGATTCAGCAGCTGCCGCCGGAGGTAGCGGCGGGCAAACGCCAAGCCTATCGAAACTTCCTTGAGTCGGACTTCCAGCTGCTCCAAGATGACCGCTACGTATTCGAGTGGGCCAGCCGGCAGACGTATATCGCCCTCGGCAACATGCTGACAGCCGCTGCGCTTATCGGCATCGATTCCTGCCCGATCGAAGGCTTCGTGCTGGAAGACCTTAACCGCGTTCTCGAAGAAGAAGGACTCCTTGATCCCGATCAATTCCGCGTATCGGCAATGGCTGCATTCGGCTATCGTGCACAGGAGCCCCGCAACAAGACACGTCGTCCAAGCGACAGCGTTGTCCAGTGGGTACGCTAGAGTTCTCCCTCACCCACCCAAACCCTCCCTCTCCCGAGAGGGAGGGCTCCAAGGGTTGCACCCTTTGGAATCCCGCAGGACTCGTCTAGATACGATTGGGCGTATGCTCGCTTTCGTCCCTGTTCGGGACACGCTTTACGTCGAGGGTACCTGGGTACAGTTGATGATGAAGTGACGGAGTCTCAGCTCGACCCGACGTCCGTGCGTACAGCCGCTTGTCGTCCCTGCGGGACACGCTCTTGGTCGGTGCTCGAACGGATAAAGGGGCCTTGCCCCTTCAGAACAACAAAACCCCCGATCAACAGCGCACGAATGCGCCGCATGAGCGGGGGCTGCTCTGTTACCAGATTACTTCTTATTCATCACCTTCACCGGTACTTCAAGCTGAACACCCGACGGCCAGAACTCCAGCGTGATGATCGCATCCTTATCGAACATATTGGCGAATTTCGCTTTCAGATAGACGCGATACGCATCGAAGGTGAAATCATCGGATAGATTCACATACTGTTTATCCTTCCACTCCGTATGAACGGACTGGCCATCCGCTTCTACTGCCTTAAGCTTCGCCAACTCGGTGCCGTTATAGTCCAATTCGATCCCGAGGTCGCCTACAATACCGCCGCCGCTTCGATCGATGACAAGCTCCTTCTGCTTCAACACAGGATCCTTATACTGATGGACGTGGACGATCTGGTCGGCGCCTTGCGAGAATCGGAACGTGAGCTGCCCCCTATCGCCAAGCCCTTGATCCTGCAGCATACCCGCCAAGTAATCCTTCTGAATCGTCACCTTCGCGCCGTCAGCATCAAGCTTATAGTCTTCTTCGCCAAGCGGCGTCTCGCCGTTGAACACACCTGTTAACGCGTTGCCGTTCAACTCCAGTTGGAACGTCGTATCTGCAGCCTTGCCCTGCCTTACATATAGATCCCCGGTCTCGACGAACGAATTCGCAATACCATGGGAAGCATTCACAATAATATCCTTCACGACGGGGTCGTTCCACGAGCCGCGCAGCCGATCCAAATGCTCCCCGTTATCCCACCAGACAGACACCATGCCGTACTTCTTCGCCGTTCGGACGAAATAATCATGGTAGACCCACTTGGAATGCCGTTCATTCGTACCAAGGGTACCGAACTCGCCAATGATGACCGGCAGTCCATCCGCCACGAACTTATCATGCAGCCGCTTGAACATATCGTCAAAATACGTTTTGTCGCTCTCCGTCCCCCATGTCACATGTCCCCACCAGTTGGAGACGTAATCCCACGGATCGTAGTTATGAACCGTTAGAATGACATAAGGATCACTAGGCTTCTTGAACGTCTTGATCGTCTCATCGATATTCGTATGAAGTCCCGGCTCAACGACCAGCCGCTCCTTGTTATTGCCGCCCGAACTGCGAATCAGCTGCACAATCTGATCATTCAAATCATTGAGCTTGTCGGGATCAATGTCAGTCGGCTCATTCAGCGTCTCCAGCATCAGCTTCTCGCTCTTGCCGCTGAACCGTTGCGCGATCTGTCCCCATATCTTCACGAACTTGCGAAGCGACTCCTCCGGATCACTCTGCTTATCCAAGTTCATATACTTCCATGAGTCATGGTGCACGTTCAGCATGACCCACATATCCCGTTCCAATGCCCAATCGACAACTTCCTCTACGCGGTCCATCCACAGCGTATCGATCAGATAATCGGGTGCTGCGCCGATATGGTCATTCCAAGAGACAGGGATGCGGACCAGATCGAAACCTGCTGCCTTCACCTCATCGAACACGCTCGCATCAACAATGCCGTTACCCCAGTCGCCCTCATCCGGCATTGCATCAAGCTGATTGCCTAGATTCCAACCGACCCCCATCTGATTCACCGCATCGACAGCCGTAACCGGAACAAATGGATCCGCCGCCGCCGTCTCAACCGTCGGTTCTTGTCCAGCCTTGATGTCCGTCGATGGGATCACACTCTTACCAATAGATTCTCCGCTCTGTCCGGTTAGCTGCGAGGTTGCATTGTTCTCCTTCGATGTCTCCTGTTTATCGTTCCGAACCAGGAACAGCATCGAGGCAATTGCCAACACGCCAATTACAAGGACGACATAAAGCCCGTACCTGCTGCGCGATTGCATGCTGTCTCTCCTCTCGTTGAATCAAATTGAATACCATAATATGTATCGAAATCGTTTTCAAAAAAGCGGTTAAAGCAAATATCCGTCCAATCACATGCGCCGATAGAACATGGTCTCAAATACCCATAGTTCTATTGTATGACGCCAATGTAAGAGCTTTCAACTATTATTTTACAATGCATGCACGTTCTGTCGTGTGTGAACAGCTGTCGCAATCGGGACACTTTTCCTGCCGGGCGAAAGTATAAAAGCATGACAAAAAAGCCCATCCTTAGAATGAGCGGAAGTATCGATCCTGCGCCGCTACGAACGAGGATGGGAGGTGTGACCACTATGGCAAAAGACGTCCTATGTGAAGTTAATTCATGCAAGTATTGGGCAAACGGCAACAAATGCAGCGCATCATCGATCTATGTCGTTAGCCGTTCCAATCAACCGCGTCAGTCCGAAGAGACGGACTGCAAAACATTTGAGCCTAAAATCTAACCGTCTGCTTAGCGAATGAACTTAAGACATATGCCTGTATAACGGGGCGGCCTTGCCTAGAGGCTGCCCCCTCTTCCGTTCCTGCCGCCACCTGTATTATATCCAATAATGATAATTATTATCACCGATTGCACAATAGATCTGCTAACGCACATTCAGTGCGTTAACAGCCTGCCCGATAACAGCTCCTGCTTCTGCTGCTTAATCGGCAGCACAACAGTGACGGTTGTCCCGACACCAACGACGCTGTCGAACACGATTGTGCCTCCGTGCCGCTCCACGATGCTCGCCGTCATCATCAGCCCAAGTCCGTTGCCCTTCTCCTTCGTTGTATAGAACGGCTCGGTTAGACGGGTGAGCTGCTCTGGCGTCATGCCCTTCCCTTGATCGCTCACAACAACCCGCACATGATCCTCGTCGGCCCGCTCAATACGTACGTTTATATTCCCATTAGCGTCCATGGACTCGATTGCATTCTTAAGCAAATTGACGAATACCTGCTTCACTCTTCGCTGCTCGCACTCAATCGGCGGCACGGGCTCGAAGAACCGATTGATCTCGATGCCTTTCATAACGGCCTGCGTGCTTAGAAGCTCGATGATGTAATCAAGCAGTTCATCCATCGGGTACAGAGCCAGCTCCATAATTTGCGGTTTGGACAATACGAGCATTTCGTTAACGATAAGCTCAATGCGGTCCAATTCACCCTTCATAATGCCAAGGTACCGCGATTCCTTAGGCTCCAATGCTGGTTCGATCAGGCGAATAAACCCTTTCAGCGATGTGAGCGGGTTACGAATTTCATGCGCTACGCCAGCTGCCAGCTGACCAATCATCGACAGCATCTCCGAACGACCGAGCAGATCCTTCGCTTCCTGCAGCTCGCTGACATCCTTCACTATAATCGCAAACCCCTTCTGATCGGGAAACGGTGTCATGGACATGAGCCCTGACATGATCGAATTGTCGCCGCGCACGATACCGATCTCCTTGCTCTGAATGCCGCCCGATTGAATCAAGCCGATCAGTTCAGTGTCCGATTGCGCAATCGCATGGGCAAAAGGCATCTCGATCAGCTTCTTCGTCCTCAGCTCCTCGATAGTGCAGTCAAGCACTCGCTCAAACGCTGCGTTCACTTGACGAACCGATCCGTCGTTGTTGAAGAAGCCGATCGCATCCGGATTGTACGCGATGAAGCTCTCCAGCTCCGCCTGTGCTTCCTTCAGCTGCCGATTCGCCTCCAGCTGTCCCGTGTAGTCTCGCAGAATCGAAATCCAGGTCGCTGATTTGCCCTCGCCGGCAGCCATCGGCGTAATGGAAAGCATAATATGAAGCGGCGTGCCGTCCTTCTTCCGGCGCATCGTATCCATCACGATCGACTTCCCCTGCTCGATCGCTAACTGTCCCGCATCCTTCAACTCGGATTGAAGTTCTGCCGGAATGAACGGACACTCCTCGATCGAACGACCCTCCACTTCCTCCCGTCCATAGCCGAACAACGACGTAAACGCAGCATTCACCCGAACGACCCGGAAATCGGCGTTCCAGATCAATACCGGATCAATATGCCGGTCAATGAAAGATTTCATATGGCAATTAAGAAGCCTCACCTCGTTCTCGAGGCTGTGCGTCTTCGTAATATCTTGAACAATGCCGACACAACGACTGGCACCGAAAACTTTGAACCGCGAATGCAGCCAATAAATTTGTCCATCCGGACGAATGATTCGAAAATCAACGGTCTGAATGAGAGATGGATCTAGGCCCGTCTCATAATTGCGAATCCTCTCCAGATCTTCCGGATGAATTCGCTCCAGCACGCGTTCAAGTGTTAATCGTTTAACTTCATACTTGTCCATACCGAATAGCGCATAAAACTCTCGCGTTCCATAAAATCGTCCGCTCGCCGCATCAAATTCCCAGTTGCCGAGCGTTGCCATTCGTTGTGCATCACGCCGCAAACCATGCTCTCTCATGTTTAGAAGTAAGCTGGACATCACTCGTCGCAGCTTCGATAGCCATCGTGTCACTATGAAGTCCTCCCGGGTGGGTGCTGTTACATTAGTTACTCACACCACAACATTGACGCACTACATATTCGATCTGTAACAGCCTTATCCTTTGTTTGTTGGAAAAATTAACATTTGTCAAGAGGAACCAACTTTCGACCTATTTTGACAATATTAATAAACCAACCTGTTTATTGCGACAGCGCCTTTCGTGCCGCCAGAATATACTTCGCATGGTCAAGCGGATTTACCCCGCGGCGCAAGCGCTCAGCGACAACATCAGGCGGGCATTCTTGATACCCGTGGAAGAAGGTCGACAACGCTCCCCTTCCCTTCGTCATCGCACCCAGCCGTGCCGGAAAATCAAGCGACGTCGCCACCGGCAGCAAGCCCTCCAGCTCCATCCGTCCGTTATGCAGAGCCGGCGGCTCGAACTCCGCACGCATAATCATGAGCTCGTTCATCGCTTTGCCTCCGAATTCCTCCGGCACGGACAAGCGGAACCTGACGATCGGCTCCAGCAGCTTCGTGCCGATTCGGCTCAACCCATCCATGATGCCCATCGGCGTTGCAACGACGAAGTCAAGCGGATGGGTGTGCCAGACATGATGCTCGCCCTCCACGAGCGTGACCTTCAAGTCGGTCACTTCCCAGCCGCGAAGGCCTTGCTGGAGCGCCTCCGGAACGCGCCGTGCGACCTCGTTCTGATAGCTCTCGAGCAGCCGCTCGCGCCGTGCGGTCGATGAGTAGACGAGCCCGCTTCCACGTTCGCCTGGTTCGATGGCGAAGCGGAGAATCGCCCAGCAGGGCTTCGGCATGAGATAGGCGACATAACCTTCGCCTGCCGATGCAGGCGTCTCCTTATAGATGACCGATGGCGCGCCGAAGGTAACGTCCAAGCCAAATCTAGAACGAATCAGCTGCGTCAGCACTTCAATCTGAATCGGCCCCATAACCTTCAGGTGCAGCTCCCGCTCCTCTTGCAGCCATTGCAGGTCAAGCAGCGGATCCTCGTCCGCCAGCTCCTGCAGCGCCGCGACAACAGCCGGATAGACGGCATCGCTCGGCCAATGCGCTTGTACCGTTAGCAGCGGTACGGCAAGCTGCGCGCTGCCAGGCACGAAGTCCGGCGAACCGATGATGTCGCCGATTCGAACGCGGCCCCATCCATACACCGCCGCAATATCGCCCGCCTCTACAACGCCGATATCTTCGGGACGCTTCCCATCCGCCGTTCGAATCTGAGTCACTTTGTCGCTCGTCTGCTGCGTCACGTTCATCGCTGTATCCCGATTGCGGAGCGTGCCGCTGTACAGCCGGACGTACGCCACTCGTCCCATAATCGGATCCTTCTCCAGCTTGAATACAACGCCGGACAGCGGTCCCTGCGCATCGCCCTGCGGTGCGGGCAGCAGCGTCACCATCGCGTCGAGCAGCGGCTCGATCCCGATGCCCCGCGCCGACGCTCCGAACAGCACCGGGTACAGCGCCGCTTCGCGGACGGCTGGCAGCAGGTGCTCCGTCAGCTCGCTCACAGAGAGCGAGCCTGTGTCTAGATAACGCGTAAGCAGCGCCTCGTCGCGCTCCGCGATCGATTCCGTCAGCATCGTGCCATACGACGATGCGCTAAGTTCTTCTGGCGCAAGCAAGCTGCGCGCGCCGGTGAATGTCTCTTCCGCGCCGATCGGCGCCTGCACGGGCACCGCATTCGGTGTCAGCAGCCGCCTAATCTGGGCTAGTACCAGCTCGGCATCAGCGCCTATACGATCCATTTTGTTCACGTAGATGAGGGTTGGAATTCGCATCTCGCTCAGCGCTTGCCAGATGACCTCCGTCTGCGCCTGTACGCCCTCCGCCGCCGACACGATGAGCACCGCCGCATCCATGACACGAAGCGAACGTTCCACCTCCGACAAGAAATCGACGTGCCCCGGCGTGTCGACAAGATTAATGCGAGCACCGCTCCAATCGAATCTCGTTACTGCTGCCCGCACGCTGATGCCCCGTTCGCGCTCCACCTCTAAGGAATCCGTCTGCGCCGTTCCTTCATCGACGCTGCCGAGCGTCCGAATTCGGCCGCTGCGGTAGAGCAGCTGCTCGGTGGTAGTGGTCTTCCCGGCGTCGACATGGGCGAAAATACCGATATTGCGTATTGCGTGTCCGTTGCTGCCGCGTTCCATCGTGGTCTTCCCCTTTATATGTAAGCCTGCCTATACGACAGCTTGTTCGATAGTTAATGTCACTCGTCCCTATGGTACAACCGTCTGCAGCCGTGCGTAAAGGTAGAGAATCTGTAATCTATCATAAAGGAAGAACGCCGCCGGGACAGCCCGGCGGCGCTTAGAATCTTATATCAAGCTTAGCGGCGGCCTCTTGTTCTGCTGCCACGCGTAGAGGAACCTCTCATCAGACCCATGTTGACGTCGCGCTCAACAACTACGTGCACATGTTTAGGGCAAGGAACGCAATGATGGCGTCTAATGACTTCAACCGTGTGAATAACTTCATACTCTTGCGGATAGTAGTAATCCTGGTAGACTTGCACAGGATCGAGCATCACCGGATCCAGCTTCGTGTTACATGGGTTATGATGGCAATTCGACATTATCGCTGCCTCCTAAAAAAATGATTTTGGTTATAGTCTATCCTATGCAATCGATCGAAACTCGTATGGACGTCCCCCCATCAGCCATTGCCTTTTCTGCATATGTCCTGCTGCCAAACATTGATTTGACGGGGTTTCATATGCGGATTCCAACAGAAGCCCATCCTCCTCTCATGATAGATAACTATAGGAGTTCCGCTAGAGACCACCCAGTTATCGCATGGTCGTCTTATTCGCCTACGATCCTAATTGGTTAAAATAATCCGAGCGCCGTACAGCTATGGTCTCCGTCTCGCGAAGGAGTTCATTTTCATCCCGTTGCGGGATTACCCCCGCCTTTGGTCGTGTCATAATAAAGGCAGATTATTATGCACGCATTGAAGGAGATACGCCTATGTCATCCAAACCAACTTCAGCCGCTACGAATCCGCTCAAAGGCTGGGGGCCGTTCTGGCGCCTCGTTCGAGAGACGAAGCCGTCGCGCTCGGCACTGGCCATTGCGCTGACGCTCAGCCTATCATCCACTGTGGCCGCTCTTATCGTTCCTCTGTTTACCAAAAACGTCGTCGACAGCTTCTCGCTTTCTTCCATTGGAATGCCGCAAATCAGTCTGCTCGTTGTCGCGTTCCTTATTCAAGCCGTTACGGCTGCTATATCGACTTATATGCTCGCCCGCGTCGGCCAACAGGTTATCGCAGGACTCCGTGAGCGGCTGTGGCGCAAGCTGCTGGCACTGCCGGTCACGTACTACGATAATCATCAGACGGGCGAAACCGTCAGCCGCATGACCAACGATACCGCTGTCGTCAAAGGGCTCATCACCGAGCATATGACCAGTTTCATTACGGGTATCATCAGCATCATTGGCTCCGTCGCGATTCTGATCGCGCTCGATTGGCGGATGACGCTCGTCATGCTTACTGCCGCCCCGCTGCTCATGTTGTTCATGGTGCCGCTCGGACGCAAGATGCATCACGTATCCCGAAGCATGCAGGATGAGACCGCTCGGCTGTCCGGCGTTCTCAGTCAGGTGTTGTCCGAAATTCGGCTCGTGAAGGCATCTAACGCGGAGGACCGGGAGTTCGCAAGCGGCATGAAGGGCATCCGCAATATGTTCAAGCTCGGCCTGTCCGAAGGCAAAGTGCAGGCGCTGATCGGGCCGCTGATCTCGCTTATTATGATGCTGATGCTCGTCATCATTATCGGCTATGGCGGCTTCCGCGTCTCATCGGGCGCCCTGTCCGCAGGCGATCTGGTCGCGTTCATCTTGTACTTGTTCCAGATCATGATGCCTGCCAGTCAGATTGCGATGTTCTTCACCCAGATGCAGAAGGCAATCGGCGCAACGGAACGAATCAACGAGACGCTCGGCGACTCGGAGGAGGATCTGAATGCCGGCGCTGCGCTGACGCATGCCAATAAGCCAATCGTGGCAGAGGATGTTCAATTCGCCTACGAAAGCGGCGGCGAACCGGTGCTCGATGGCATCAACTTCGTCATCCCGCCGGGCAAAGTGACCGCGCTAGTCGGACCGAGCGGCGGCGGCAAGACGACGTTGTTCTCGATGCTGGAACGCTTCTATACGCCAACTGGAGGCATAATACGGCTCGGCGAAGAGCCGATTGATACGTATTCGCTGCGCTCCTGGCGTGCCGCTATCGGCTACGTGCAGCAGGAAAGCACGCTCATGACAGGAACGATTCGCGAGAACATAGCCTATGGAACGGAACGCACCGTGAGCGAGGAAGAGATTCAGCGCGCGGCCGCGATGGCCTACGCAGACCGATTCATCGACCAACTGCCAAGCGGCTATGACACCGAAGTCGGCGAGCGCGGCATTAAGTTGTCCGGCGGCCAGCGGCAGCGCATCGGCATCGCCCGCGCTCTGCTGCGCGACCCGTCCATTCTCATGCTGGATGAGGCGACGTCGAGTCTGGACAGCGAATCCGAGCACTATGTGCAGGAGGCGCTCCGCAATCTAATGAAAGGTCGTACGACGATCGTCATCGCCCATCGGTTGTCGACGGTCATTGACGCCGACCAGCTGCTCTTCATTGAGAACGGCCGCATTACGGGGCGCGGCACGCATGCCGAGCTGCTGAACAGCCATGAGCTCTATCGCAAATTCGCCGAGCAGCAGCTGCAGGCGCAGCCCGTGCGGTAGGATGAGAATAGAGGTGCACGACATGATGCAGGCTGTACGTTGGTACATGAGACGCATGTTGTGGTTGATCGCATTGCCTGTATGGTGGTTCATCGGATGGCGATGGGATGTGTTCGGGACATGGGGGGACCGGTCTGGCAGATAGCAGCCAATCGGTGCGCGTTGCACAGAAAGATGATGAGCGCTTCCTCATTGCGCCCGTGCAATAAAATCTATTGAATCGCTCAAAAAGCTCCGTTGTGACCCAACGGGGCTCTTTACTGTTGCGCAAAATGCAATAGAACATCCTTCTGCGTAAGTGTGAGGTCGAATCTGCTGTACGTTATGCAATGGACAACTTTGGTAGAGCATGGGGCCATCCGTAGCAGCTGTCTTCTCGCTTGAATATGCTGTCAGTAACGCAACCTGCGCACGCCTTCTGCTGTACCCTCAGCTTGGACCACTGGCGATCACGATAATAGCGTGCGTGCGATTAGGAGCCAATTGGGCCAAGGAGTGAGCGCCGATGTCATCGATATGGAATGAGCTGGACAAGGATGGATTTGAGCAGTTCATTTGGTGCCGCGACCGGGAAAGCGGATTACGGGCATTCATCGCCATTCATAATACGAATCGGGGGCCGGCTTTGGGAGGCTGCAGGCTATGGCCTTATGCCAGCGAAGAGGACGCCGCGGCGGACGCCATGCGTCTTGCACGCTCCATGACATACAAAGCCGCGGCAGCGGGTCTCTCCTACGGCGGCGGCAAAGCCGTCGTCATCGGACGTGCAGACGACCCTCGCATTGAGCAGCAGTTCGAAGCGCTCGGACGATTCATTGACCGGCTGGGCGGCAGCTATTGGACCGGCGTTGATGTCGGAACGACTACCGCACATATGGATGCCGTTGCCCGCTTCACCGGTTATGTGACGGATATGAGCGGTACGCTTGGCGGCACGGATGATTGGACCGCGGATATGACGGCATACGGCCTCTTGCACGGCATGAAGGCTACTGCCAAGCGTATCTGCGGCACGGACCGGCTGCATCATCTGACGATTGCCGTCCAAGGCCTTGGCAAGGTCGGCTGGGCGCTGTGCCGGTATTTGCGCCGCGAAGGCGCGCGGCTCATCGTTACCGACCTCAGCATGCGGCTGGTCGAGCAGGCCGTTCGTGAATTTCAGGCTTTGCCCGTTGCGGCGGATCGGATTTATGATGCGCCTTGTCATATTTTTGCCCCGTGTGCGCTTGGAGGCATTCTGAACTTATCTACGGTTGAGAGGCTGCAATGCCGCGTTGTCGCTGGTTCGGCGAACAATCAATTGGCCGCTCCGCAGTCGGTGCATCTCGAGGCGCTGCAGCGGAAGGGCATTGTGTACGCACCCGATTATATTGTGAATGCCGGCGGCATTATCGCAACGGCGGCCGAGCTTGATGGGGATGGTCCGCGCCGCATCCGAAGCAGGGTCAAACGGATTGCCAGAACGTTAACGGAAGTGTACCAAGCAGCGGAGAACGAAGGAATTACGACGGCAGCCGCAGCAGATCAGCTCGCGGAGCTGGCCATGCATAAGGCTTAAGTTCGGTTGGATAGGTATTCGCCGTGTTCGTTCGCGCCGGCGCCCATACACTGATATGACTTAGACAAAGGGGCGACAGCCGTATGTCCGATTCATCCTCACTATCCTCCGAAATGGTCAAAGCAGCCATTCATCAGCTTCAACAAGCTAGACGCGCGCTGCTTCGCGGAGAACGCAGCTGTGCCCGCCGCCATATTCGGATCGCCCGCCGGCTTATTCAGAAGGCATGCAGCAGGACGACCAGCGCATAGAAAGCGAGGTACTTATGGGTAAGTCCAAACGACGGCGCACACGCAGTATAGTCCGAATCGATCAGGCGCTGCGTTTGCTGAACGACGCCCTGGAAACATCGAAATGCGGCTCTGACGTCTGCGACAGCGATAAGCTGCCGCGGGCCGTCCATTTGCTGGATGAGACGCTCCTTCTTCTGAAGCGTCCTGCACGCCATTGTGTGAAATGTCCCAAAGGCGTGACAGGTGCCACAGGAGCCACTGGTGCGGCAGGCACTATAGGGGCAACTGGCACCACCGGGGCGATGGGACGTGCCGGCATACCCGGTACACGAGGAGCGATGGGCGATCCTGGCGCGCAAGGCCTCGCAGGTCCGACAGGGTTAACGGGACTGACAGGAACAACAGGAAGCGTAGGCATCACAGGCGCTACGGGCGCGACCGGAGTTGGCGTGACGGGGGTCACAGGCGCGACAGGAACAACCGGCGTGACGGGACCCACTGGACCCGGTGTCGGGGAGACGGGCAGCACTGGAGCGACCGGGGCTGCGGGGACTACGGGCCCCACGGGGGCGACTGGCGCTACGGGTGAAACCGG
>NZ_BTCK01000044.1:0-52238 GCF_033239625.1 Paenibacillus sp. CCS19 | reverse complement strand
CGTCAATCCGCTTCGCGGGACGCGCGAGAATGCGATCGCGATGCTCGCTGACGCTGGCATCGAGGCGGAAGCTTCGACGCTGTCGCCTTACGGCGTCGTCGCCCGCAGAGGCGGAAGCCTCGCCGATACGATCGGCTTCCGCGATGGCCGCTGGTCGGTGCAGGATGAGAGCTCGATGCTCGTCGCTCAAGCGGCACAACCTGCGGCTGGCATGACGGTGCTCGACTGCTGTGCGGCACCGGGCGGCAAATCCACGCATCTGGCTGAACTGATGCGTAACGTTGGCAAGGTCATTGCCAATGACCTGCACCCGCACAAGCGGGCGCTTATTGAACAACAAGCGCAGCGGCTTGGACTCAGCTGCATCGAAGCCGTAACAGGCGATGCGGCCGAGCTAGGCAGCCGATTCGCGCCAGCGAGCTTCGATCTCGTACTGCTGGATGCGCCATGCTCGGGTCTGGGTGTCGTTGCACGCAAGCCGGAGATCAAATGGACGAAGTCAGAGGATGATATTGCGGCGATTGCTTCGATACAGCATCAGTTGATCGATTCGGTTGCAAGTCTTGTGAAGCCTGGCGGACGTCTCGTTTACAGTACGTGTACGATCGAACGCGATGAGAACGAGAGGCAGATCGATCGTTTCCTGCAGCAGCATCCGGACTATGAGCTTGATGCGAATTGGCCGGACGAGCTGCTTGCATCACTGCGAGAAGCAGGCGCTGTTGCGGCGGACTTCCGCGGCGATGTTCAGCTGCTGCCAAGCCATGTTGGAAGCGACGGTTTCTATATAGCAACGCTTCGCAGACGGGCCTGATTCGGCCTTTGTGGTCTGCGATGGTCGTTTGTGGTAGAATAAATCATCAGCGGATGCGTAGTTAACGCGTCCGCCTTATTTTAGACGTAGGTGTGATAACGATAATGGCAAAGAATATTATTCCGCCGGAAAAGCCTGCCATATATGACTATACGCTCGAAGAGCTGCAGCAATGGATGAAGGACAACGGCGAACCAGCCTTTCGTGCTGGACAATTGTTTGACTGGTTGTATGTCAAACGCGTACGGAGCTTCGAGGAGATGTCGAACCTGCCGAAGTCGCTGCGCGACAAGCTCGAATCGCATTTTGGTTTCGTTACGCTTACCGAAATTACGAAGTTCGAGTCGAAGGATGGAACAGTCAAATTTCTGTTCAATCTCCATGACAATCACGCTATCGAGACCGTTGTTATGCGGCATAACTACGGCAACAGCATTTGCGTTACGACGCAGGTCGGCTGCCGAGTCGGCTGTACGTTCTGTGCCTCGACGCTTGGCGGCCTGAAGCGGGACCTGACAGCGGGTGAGATTGTCGCACAGGTTGTTTGGGCGCAGCAGCTGCTTGATGCAACTAATGAACGTATATCGAGTATTGTTATTATGGGAATAGGCGAGCCATTCGAGAATTATGACGCAACGATGAATTTCCTGCGTATTATGATTCATGAGAAGGGGCTCAACATTGGTCAACGCCACATCACCGTCTCGACGAGTGGCATTGTGCCGAATATTTATCGCTTCGCGGATGAGAACACGCAAATTAACCTGGCGATTTCGATTCATGCGCCGAATGACGCGCTTCGTTCGAAGCTGATGCCGGTTAACCGCCGATTCCCGTTCAACGATGTGATGGAGTCGCTTCGCTACTATATTGCGAAGACTGGACGCCGCATTACGTTTGAATATGCATTGATCGGCGGCGTCAACGATCGTCCCGAGCATGCTGAAGAGCTTGCACAAGTGCTGCAGGGCATGTTGTGCCACGTCAACTTGATTCCGGTTAACCACGTGCCTGAACGCAATTACGTGCGCACGCCGCGAGACGATATTTTTGAATTCCAGCGCATTCTCGAAAGGAACAAAATTAATGCGACGATCCGCAGGGAGCAGGGCCACGATATCGCGGCTGCATGCGGCCAGCTGCGGGCGAAGCATATGGAATCCACTGCGAGGTGATCCGGATTGATTATTGCTAACCGGACGGATATCGGACGCGTCCGACAAGTGAACGAGGACAGTCTTTGGGCCCAACATCTGAGTTCCGGCATTGTAGCCGCTGTTGTAGCAGACGGAATGGGCGGCCATCTTGCGGGGGAAGTAGCCAGTCGGATGACCGTCGATTCCCTTCAAGCATCGATCAGCAGCGTTGCTGCCGGTCTGACGAACGAGGAAATCGAGGCGCTGCTGCAATCGGCTGTGAAGCAGGCGAATGATGTTGTGTATACAACGGCTTCCAGCAACGAGCAGTACAGCAATATGGGAACGACCGTTATTATTGCTCTAATTGAAGGCGAGAGAGCGGTTATCGCCCATGTTGGCGACAGCCGTGTCTACAAGGCTAACAGTGATGGACTCGTACAGCTTACAGACGATCATACACTCGTGAATGAACTCGTTAAGTCCGGGCAGATTACCGTCGAGGAGGCGGCTGTGCATCCTCGGCGCAACGTTATCATGCGTGCCGTCGGCACAGACCCTGAGGTAAGTGCTGATGTGTCGTTCCATACTTGGTCGCCATCAGACATTCTCTTGCTGTGCAGCGATGGGTTAACCGATATGGTCAGACCTGAACAAATGTTGGAGACGCTGTTAACAGAAAACTTGGATCTTGACGGAAAGGCGGAACGTCTCGTTTCGCTGGCGCTGCATGCAGGCGGCGATGACAATATTACCGTCGTACTCTTGCAAGGTGACGCCAACAGAATCGAGGGAGGTGGCGGACAATGATCGGACATGAGCTTGGAGGACGTTACGAAATTATTTCGCGGATCGGCGGCGGCGGCATGGCGCTTGTGTATAAAGCCCATGACGTGCTGCTCAACCGGAAAGTTGCAGTGAAAGTGCTTCGTCAACAATTCGTGCATGACGAGGAATTTATTCGTCGTTTCCGCCGAGAAGCACAATCTGCAGCATCGCTCTCCCATCCGAATGTTGTCAGCATCTATGACGTCGGACAGGAAGACGATGTTCACTTCATCGTTATGGAATATGTAGAAGGCAGCAACTTGAATGAAATCATACATGAACGCGCTCCCTTGCAGCCCGAGGAAGCGGTACATATTGCTGCACAAATCTGCGATGCGCTTGTCAGCGCGCATCAGAACCAAATCATTCATCGCGATATTAAACCTCATAATATACTAATCGGCAAAAACGGCAGAGTGAAGGTGACCGACTTCGGCATCGCACGCGCCGTCACTGCATCGACCATCACGCAGACAGGTTCGGTTGTCGGCTCCGTGCATTATTTCTCGCCGGAGCATGCGAAAGGGACAAGCACGGGGGAGAAATCCGATCTGTATTCACTCGGTATCGTGCTGTACCAAATGTTGACCGGCAAGCTGCCATTCCATGGCGAAAGCCCGATCAGCGTTGCGCTGAAGCATCTGCAAGAGACGTTCGTGGAGCCGCGTGTAATCAATTCACTCATTCCACAAAGCGTTGAGAACGTTATTCTGCGAGCGATGCGTAAAAATCCGGCCGAGCGGTATGCATCGGCCAGCGATATGCTGCGCGACTTGGAAACAAGCTTGCTCCCAGAACGTCTGCATGAGCCGAAGGCGGTATTCACGGCTATTGCGGACGATCTTGACGAGACGCGCGTCATGCCGGCTATCCGGCCAACCTCTGCGGCGGGCCGCCAAGCGGATATTCGTCCTGCAGCTTCACAAGATCGGACGGCTGCGGCAGCTTCGATCAACGGCACCGGACCGGTGGAGTGGGAAGACGATAAGAAGCGCAAGGCATGGTGGAAGCGTCCGGTGACGGTGGTCATTGCAACGCTGGTCATTATTGCGGGGCTGTATTTTGCGGTCCGAGCAGTTACGAACAGCTTGGATGTGCCTGAGGTCACTGTCCCGTATGTTATTAATGAGACCGAAGCAGATGCGATTAAGATGCTTGAAGAGGCAGGACTCGTAGTTGAGGATCCGATCGAGCGCGAATATTCGGACGAAGTCGCCGAAGGTTATGTGTATAATCAATCCAAAGCGAAGCTGAAGGTCAAGAAGGGCGCGTCCATCAAGCTGTACGTCAGCTTGGGCAGCGAGCTCTCGACGATGACTAGTTACGTTGGCCAGCCGATCGCGAATGCGAAGGAAGACTTGGCCGCGTTAGGCGTCGACGATATTCGAATCACGACCACACAGGAATTTAGCGATCAAGAACCTGGCACGATTCTGTCGCAGACGCCTGAAGCGAACGCGCAGTTCGATCCGAAGACGGAAACGGTGCATTTTACAGTAAGTAAGGGTCAGGAAACGGTTGTCATGCCGAAGCTCGTAACGAAGAAAGAAGCGGAAGCGAAAGTATTGCTCAGCCAGCTCGGACTTGTTCTGAAGGAAGCGAACATCGTACGGGAAGCCAGTTATGAGCCCGAAGGCACCGTTATCGCTCAATTCCCTTATCAGGAAGGCGAAGAAGTCGGCAAGGGAGCCGAGGTATCGATTACGGTAAGCTCCGGATTGCCGAAGGACGCGATCGAGAAGAAGCTCAATCTGCAGATCTCGCCGGCGCAGGCAGGCACTACGAGTGAAATCAAGATTACGTACTCTGATGCTTCCGGTGAGAATAAAGAATGGGGAACTCGCAAAATTAAAGATACGCAGCGCTTCACAGTCAAAGTAATCGTAGCTCCGAACAAGGATGCAACGGTGACCGTTATTCGCGACAATCAGTTCGTCAATACGTTCACTGTCACTTACGAGGACGAACAAGCGCCTGCCGATCAGACGATACCAGGTCAAGGGCAGCAGCCGACGGATCAACAGCCTTCGGAGCCTGCGACAGGTACGGCTGGTTCAGATGACGCGACCGCTTCGACCAATGATCCGCAAACAACAGACAACGGACCGTCTAATGACGGCAACGAGGAAACCCAACCAAATGACCATTAATAAAGAGCTGCAAGGCACGATTGTCAAAGCGCTTGCCGGCTACTACTACGTTCAGCCTGCCGATGTGCAGGCTGAACCTGTACAATGCCGTGCGCGAGGTGTATTCAAGAAACGCGGCGTGTCGCCGCTCGTCGGAGACCGCGTTCACTATTCACTGACGGATAACGGCGAAGGCACCGTCGAGGAAATATTGCCGCGCGACACGGAACTCATTCGTCCGCCGGTTGCGAATATCGAGCTTGCGGTACTCGTTTTTTCGGTTACAGAGCCAGAGCTAAGCTTCCAGCTGTTGGACAAGTTCCTTGTCCATATTGAACATGCGGGTCTTGATACCGTCATTTGCTTAAGCAAGAGTGATCTAACCGCTGCAGAAGGCAAAGATGGCGATTCGGCACGCGAAGCGCTCCAACGTGTTAAGAAGGTTTATGGACCTCTCGGCTATGAGATATTCGAGACGAGCGCAAGCCGTTCGCAAGGCTTTGACCATCTGCGGGAGAGGCTGAACGGACGCTTATCGGTTTTCGCCGGGCAATCAGGGGTCGGCAAGTCCTCCATGCTGAACGCGCTCGTGCCTGGTTTAACGCTTGAGACGAATGCGATCAGCGATCGGCTTGGACGAGGCAAGCATACGACGAGACATGTGGAGCTCATTGACATTGGGAACAACGGTTACGTGGCCGATACGCCAGGTTTCAGCCAGCTTGACTTCCAAGAGCTTGGAGTCGAGGACTTAGGCTATTGTTTCCGCGAGATGCGAGAGCTGTCGCCATCTTGCAAGTTCAGAGGCTGCACGCATGTGCATGAACCGGGCTGCGCCGTTCTTGAAGGGCTGGCAGCAGGTACGATTGATGCAGGGCGGCACGCTCACTATATAACGTTCATGGATGAGATGAAAGAGAAAAAGCGGAGGTACTAACGTATGACGATTATTGCACCGTCGATTTTATCGGCTGATTTTGCTAAGCTGGGGGAGGACGTTCGGTCAGCCGAGCAAGCTGGCGGGGATTGGATTCACATTGATATTATGGATGGACATTTCGTTCCGAATATTACGTTCGGTCCGATCGTGGTCGAGTCGATTCGTTCCTATACGAAGCTGCCATTCGACGTCCATCTTATGATCGAGAAGCCGGAGCTGTACATTCCTGCTTTCGTGAAGGCTGGCGCAGACCGGATTACGGTACATGCCGAGGCATGCGTTCACCTGCATCGTGTGATTCACTTGATCAAGGAGCTTGGCGTGCCTGCAGGCGTAGCGATCAATCCAGGGACGCCGGTATCGGCCGTTGAGCCGGTGCTGGAGGATGTGGATCTTGTTCTGCTGATGACCGTTAATCCGGGCTTCGGCGGACAATCGTTCATTCCGCAATCGGCAGCGCGGCTTCGTCAGCTGCGCGGCATGCTGCAGGAACGAGGACTGCACAATATGCATGTACAGGTGGACGGCGGCATTAATGCGGAGACGGCTTCTATCGTACGTGAGGCAGGCGCGAACGTGTTAGTCGCAGGCAACTATGTATACGGCTCGCCAGATCGTGCGGCGGCTGTCGCATCGCTGAGGTAATCGCAGATGAGCAAACGCGTGAAACCTGTCATCGATGTCGATCTTGATGAAGAACGCAAACCGCGGACTGTCCTTATCGTTATTGTGTTTAGTTTTGTATGCGGCCTATGTCTGAGCATGTTCGCTACGATTCCAGGTCCGATCAAATATTTATTTTCGCTTCTGGCGCTTCTTGTCGGGATCAAAATGTTCGGTAAGCTGGATCGAGTAGGACCGCGGATCTGGTTTGTCAGCTTGTCGATCGTATGGTATTTGCTGCTCACGATTATTATTGCTTTTGTTCAGTTCGCTCGGGATAACCCGCTGCCGGCGAATACCTAGCCTCATGTCCGCTCTGGAATAGGACGACTAGATCATGCATAGGATGGTTACATGAACGTAGACTCTTGAGGTGAACTGGAGTTTGCAAGCTTCGTGCAGCATTCATGTAGGCAGTCAGTACCACATTTCGATGAGCGCGTTTTGAGGAGGGATGGAGCATGAAATTTTACACGATCAAGCTGCCGAAATTTCTTGGCGGATTCGTCAAGGCCATCTTGAATACGTTCCAAAAAAACTAATGCGGCCGACTCGGCGATAGTACGATCGTGGAACGGTACACGAGGGGTGTTCCAATGCAATGCGCACGCCAGGAACATGCCCTCTAACGCCGCATGCTGCATCTAAGATTTCTACCCACCTGAATCCTCCTGCAAGGGAGGAACCCATGGGTTTCCAACCCCTGGACCCCGGAGGGGAAACGTGGGAGAGGCAGGGACGCGCTCGCGTACTTATATGCTGGGAAACGCCTGCCCGATGGGCAGAGCTTACTTATGTGCGTGATAGTATGTCGTAGACATGGGTATATATGGGCTCTTGAAAAAAGTGATTTGAAATTCGCTGCATTCGAGTGAGCATAACAACTTACTAGCGTAAAAAATTAAATATACAATACAAAAAGACCGCATCCGTAGGACGCGGTCTTTCGTTGCTGCGAGTGTCGCAGGCTATTATACGCGAGTTACTTTGCCGGATTTCAGCGCGCGAGCGCTTACCCATACGCGTTTCGGTTTACCGTCGACCAGGATGCGCACTTTTTGTACGTTTACGCCCCAAGAGCGGCGGTTTTTGTTGTTAGCATGGGATACGTGGTTGCCCGTGCTTGGCGATTTGCCAGTGATTGCACATTTGCGAGACATGGATACACCTCCTTAATTGAAGCGGAGCATACAGATTCGCAAGCATCCGCCTACATGAGGCAGAGCAGAATAGCATGAAAAGCGTCCGCTGAATGTCGCTTGTTATACGTCATCGAATACTGCGGCTTCCCATAAGAAGCGGCATATAAACATACCCAAGTATCGTATCACAATTTCCTTTTCCTTGTCTAGTCCTGAGGGGGCGATGGTATCGGATTACAAGCCGAATAAACCATCATTCTTAAGAAAACGAGCGAAATAAAGCGATTCTAACGCATTTGAACTAGCCGAATGTCGAAAAACATTGTAGAATGTCGTTAACACTGTATCGTATAGTTGTTCATTTCGTTATTTACGGTCAATGAAGCTATGTTTGCACACAGTTGCAGTACGGATCGAACCAGGGCAGAAGTCTGTCTAGGTTTGGATGCGTTTACATCTTCTTGAAAGTCGAAGTGGCATACGCTTCTATATCTGTATTCTTTATAGTACAATGTTGAAAAGTCCACAATAGAGATACATGAGGAAAAGGAGCGAGTTTCCATGCCACTGCAGCTGAGCACTGAACTTGGAAAAGTGTTGATTACTGATGAATGCGTTGCCGTTATTGCAGGGTCTGCGGCATTGGAATGCTACGGTCTTGTCGGCATGGCGTCCCGCAAACAATTGAAGGATGGAATATCCGAATTGCTGGGCAGGGACAATTTGTCCCGCGGCGTCGAAGTGCGGCACGAGCAGGATCGACTGCACATCGACTTGCATATAATCGTGAGCTATGGAACCAAAATATCCGAGGTTGCGCATAATATTCAAACGAAGGTCAAATATGTGCTCAATGATGTGATCGGACTTGAGGTTGATCAAGTACAAATATTTGTGCAAGGCGTGCGGGTACTTAAGTAGTTAGGAAGGGGAATAGTCGTTGAGCAAGCGCACGATTAATGGTAACGATTTTGCCCGAATGGCAGCAGCCGGGGCGGATCTATTGAATCGCAACGCAGAGCGCGTGAACGCGTTGAATGTGTTTCCTGTACCGGATGGCGATACAGGAACGAATATGAATTTGACGATGACATCGGGGATGAAGGAGCTGCAGGGTAAAACCTCGCCGCATCTCGGGAAGGTTGTCGAAGCATTATCCAAAGGCTTGCTGATGGGCGCACGGGGGAACTCCGGCGTAATCCTGTCACAGCTGTTCCGAGGGTTCGCCAAATCGCTCGCTGCGCTGGAGGAAGCCGGCCCGGTACAATTGGCTGCTGCGCTTCAATATGGCGTTGATATGGCCTACAAAGCGGTCGTGAAACCGGTAGAGGGTACCATTCTGACGGTTGCTCGCGAAGCAGCGAAGCATGCCGTTACGATTTCTCGTCGAACCGGTGCTGCGGACGAGCTTATGCGTGAGGTTTATGAGAAAGCAAACGAGGCGCTGCAGCGTACGCCGGAACAACTGCCAGTACTGAAGCAGGTCGGCGTTGTCGATTCCGGCGGTCAAGGACTTGTTTATATATACGAAGGCTTCGCGCGCGTATTGTCCACATTGGATGCGCCGCAGCATGAAGCATCTGAGACAACTTTCGTGACGGAAGCAGCATTGCCGGAGGATGTCGGGATGGCCGATCGTCTTCGTCATGCAGCAGCTAACCGTCCAGCTGTGGGTCATTCCGCTCAATCGCGTCTGTCGACGGAAGACATTGAGTTCTTGTATGACATGGAATTTTTTATCGATCGTAATAAGGCAGCGAAATCTGCACCGGTGTTCAACGAGCAGCGTTTCAAGGACGCGCTTGCGAAGGATGGCGATTCGATTCTCGTTATCGAGAGCGACGACATCATTAAGGTTCATGTCCACTCGCGCAAGCCTGGCGATGTGCTGAATCTGGCACTGCCTTATGGCGAGCTAATCGATATTCACATATTGAATATGCGGGAACAGCATCGCGACTTGCTGGTAGAAGAAGGCCATGCGGAATCAGACATCCTGCCTGATCGGGAAGCGCTCGCCGCTGCGGAAGTTTTGACTGGCGGAGCGGCTCCGCAGACGACTTCGCCCGAGCAGGTGCATGAGTTTGCGCCATTCGGTATTATTGCAGTCGCAATGGGCGAAGGCATCGCCGAAATTCTGCTCGATAACAATGTCGACATCGTGCTGTCGGGCGGGCAGACGATGAATCCGAGCACGGAAGATTTCGTTAAGGCAATCGAGGCGCTTCCGGCAGAGCATATCTTCCTGCTGCCTAACAACGGCAACATTATTCTCGCAGCTGAGCAGGCTGCGGAGTTGGCAGGACGCAGCGTGTCTGTCATTACGACGCGTACCGTACCGCAAGGTCTCGCTGCAGCGCTCGCGTTCCGAGACGATGAATCGATCGAACGGAACAGCGAGCTCATGAAACGCGCGTCGGAATCGGTTCGTTCGGGTCAAGTTACGCAAGCGGTCCGCGATACGTCGATCGATGGCATCGCGATCCGTGAAGGAGATTTTATCGGCATTCAAGAGAAAGCAATCGTTGTATCGACGTCAGACCTTAGCGATGCTTGCCGCACGCTCCTTAGCGGAATGCTCGAGGATGGCGGCGATCTGATTACAGTGCTGACTGGCGAGGATGCAGACGAAGGTGTTACGAGTCAACTGAAGCAGTGGCTGAATGCGGAACATCCAGATGTTGAGGTTGAAGTGCTCGAGGGCGGTCAGCCGCTGTATCCTTACGTGTTCGCGGTTGAATAACTGCGAATCTAATGGTTAAAGAACACTACTAATCAGAGGAAGAAGGAGGAGGCGCATATGACAACGATTCGAATCGTGACGGACAGTACGGCGGACTTGCCAGCTGATATACGTAAACAATTTGGGATCGAGATGGTGCCGCTTCAGCTTTCATTTGGCGATGAGTCCTATCTGGATGCCGTAACGATTGAGACCGACCAATTCTATAAGAAGCTGGCGGCTTCCGATCAACTCCCGAAGTCGTCCCAGCCGTCGACAATTGCTTTCAAGGAATTATACGAGCGTATTCTGACGGAAACGCCGGATGCCCATATTATATCGATTCATCTAGCCGCTGCGCTAAGCGGAACCTACCAATCGGCTGTTATCGGCAGCACAATGGTGGAGATAGAGAACGGCGAATCGCACATTACGGTGTTTGATTCCAAGTCCGCTTCGATCGGCATCGGCGTGCTCGTTCTCAAAGCAGCAGAGATGGCTGCAGCAGGAAGCTCCAAGGAACAGATTATCACAGTGCTTGAGCAGCTTCGCAGCGATACGACGATTTATTTCCTAGTGGATACGCTTGAATATTTGCAGAAGGGCGGCCGAATCGGCAAAGCTTCGGCGGTCATCGGCTCCCTGCTTAATATCAAGCCGATCTTGACGCTCGATGAGGATGGCGTCGTATCCTCCATCGATAAAGTACGCGGGCAGAAGAAAGCGATGCTTCGCATCGTGGATCTGCTTGGGCAGAAATTCAACAGCCAAGAGCCGGTTACCGTTACGTTCGCATATGCGCAGCGTATCGAAGGCGCACATGAGATGAATGAGCTGCTGAAGTCGCATTTTAACGTACAAGGCACGACGTATTACGAGCTTGGCCCTGTTATCGGCACGCATGCCGGTCCAGGTACAGTAGGTCTTTTTATGCATAGGGTGTGAGAGGAATGAAGCTGGATCAAATTCCGGTCCGGCAAGTTAAGGGCGTGAGCGCGCAGAAGGAAGGCGAGCTTCACGCCTTTGGCGTCCGTACGGTTGCCGATTTGCTGGACTACTATCCGTTCCGGTACGAGGATTACCGGCTGCGAGATTTGGCGGAAGCGAAAGATGGGGAAAAAGTTACGGTCCAAGGCGTTATTCGAAGTGTGCCGCTGTTGGCGCGATTCGGCCGAGGCAAGGCTAGGCTGACGTGTCTGGTTGAGGTTGAACATTTTCTCGTAAAGGCCGTTTGGTTCAATCGTGCGTTTCTGCAAGATCAGTTGACGCTTGGCCGCGAAATTACGATTACAGGCAAGTGGGAGGCACATCGTCATCAGATGACCGTGTCGGACTCTGAATTTCCGGATCGCGGCAAAGCTCGTACAGGAACGCTGCAGCCGGTTTATTCGGTCGGCGGCGGTTTGACGAACGCATGGATGCGCAAGACGATCGGACAAGCGCTTGTGCAGTTCGGCGATCTGATCGAGGAGAGCTTGCCTGCGGATATTGTGGCGAAGCATAGGCTTATGCCGCTTCGTGAAGCTATTATGCTCATTCATCATCCCGACGGTACAGCAGAAGGGCAGGCAGCAAGGAAGCGGCTCGTGTATGAGGAGCTGTTCTGGTTCCAGCTTAAGCTGCAGGCTTATCGTTCCTTACAGCGGTCGCGCTCTGAAGGAATGGCGTTTCCGATTGAAAGCGAGACGATCCGAGAATTCGCAGCAAGACTGCCATTCGAGTTGACTGCCGCTCAGAAGAAAGTAATCAATGAGATTACACATGATTTGCGGCAGAAGCACAGCATGAACCGGCTCTTGCAGGGCGATGTCGGATCCGGCAAGACAGTTGTCGCGGCTACAGCGTTATACGCGATCGCTAAGCTCGGACATCAGGGAGCGCTCATGGTGCCGACCGAGATTTTGGCAGAACAGCATCTACGATCGCTGCAGCGGCTTTATGAGGGGACTGGCATTGAGGTCGCGCTGCTTACGGGCAGTCTGACTGCCCGCCGCCGGCGTGATGTAATCGCAGGTTTGCAAATGGGACTTATTCATATTGCGGTCGGTACGCATGCGCTCATTCAGGACGACGTCATGTTCCGTTCGCTTGGTCTTGTTGTGACCGATGAGCAGCACCGATTCGGTGTGAACCAGCGCAGTATTCTTCGTCGGAAGGGCTGGAGTCCGGACGTATTGACGATGACGGCGACGCCGATTCCGCGCACGCTCGCGATTACGGCGTTCGGCGATATGGACGTATCGACGATCAAGGAACGGCCGAAGGGACGCAAGCCGATTAAGACGCATTGGACGAAGCCAAATGCAATGGAGCGTGTGTTTGAGTTTATCGAGCGGGAAGTAGCGCTTGGCCGTCAGGCTTATGTAATCTGCCCGCTGATTGAAGAATCAGAGAAACTTGATGTGCAGAATGCAATCGAGATGCATGCGACCATCTCGATGTCGCTGCCGAAGCTGAAGGTCGGGCTGCTGCATGGACGGATGACGTCAGGCGAGAAGGATGAAGCGATGCGGGCGTTCGGCGCGAACGAGACGCAGGTGCTTGTTGCGACGACGGTCGTCGAGGTCGGCGTCGATGTACCCAATGCTACGGTGATGGTTATTATTGACGCAGAACGGTTCGGGCTGTCACAGCTGCACCAGCTGCGCGGCCGTGTTGGCCGCGGCGAACACCAGTCGCATTGTATTCTTGTAGCGGATCCGAAGTCGGAGAACGGCCGCGAGCGGATGAAGGTCATGACGGAGACCGACGATGGCTTCGAGGTTGCCCGTCGTGATTTGGAGCTGCGAGGACCTGGTGATTTCTTCGGGACGAAGCAAAGCGGTGTGCCTGACTTTAAGCTGGCCGATATGGTAGCCGATTATGAGGTGCTCGAGGAAGCAAGGGAAGATGCGGCAGCGCTGGCCGGGGAAGCCGATTTCTGGACGAAGCCAGAGCTGGGCACGATGCGCAGCAGATTGCTGCAGGATACGTTGTTCCAAGGTGAGCAGCTGGATTAACCGCTAACCTAGCTCTGAACGCGTTATCGGAATCGATAGAGGATTTCTTATGGGTGGCAACTTCTGGGGACGAACGGCATATGTATAAGCGATTGCCACATGCGGCGGTCGCATTGCCGTTCCGCCGGCTGGAGGTGTTTCCCATGAGCTATCAGAAATTCGGTATTCGGCCCGATCTGGTCGAGCGGGTTAAATTCAAGATGAAAAACCCGGTCGTCAAGGACCGAATGAAGACAATGCTTGCGAACGTCAATAAGTACGATCTGCAGGACCGCGCGAAAGTCCGTAAGCTGGTGAAGTCGGCTGCTGCAGCGTTGTCGGAAAATTTGACGGAGACTCAGGAGGATCAAATTATTACGTTCATCCTGAGCCAAAAAATTGACCCGAACAATACGTTTCACTTGCTGAAGCTGTGGGCTACTTTTCGTTAAGGTTACGAGGCCTCAGTACCACGCGTGCCTAACAATTAGTGGCTGACTGCCTGAGAGGGCGGTCGCGCCTAAGCACTAAGCAG
Organism: Paenibacillus sp. CCS19; assembly: GCF_033239625.1. NCBI lineage: Bacteria > Bacillati > Bacillota > Bacilli > Caryophanales > Paenibacillaceae > Paenibacillus > Paenibacillus sp. CCS19. The sequence goes on along the minus strand of NZ_BTCK01000044.1, from coordinate 38,351 downwards.
CCCGCTGCCGACTAGCAGCGGGCTGCTTTTTTCATTAGCCTATGTCATTGTGAAATTGTAAATAGAAATCGATTGCAGGTTGACGAGCATTTCGGAGTGTGATAAATTTAACACACCGCATAGGAATACTTGGAATTAAAGTTACAATATCCATAATCGCTCGCTAGTAAACTGGAGGCGTATGGCATGGTTAGCGATAACCATAGCTGTGCGCCTCTTTATTTTGGCTTGCGCAAATAATGAGGCTTGCGAAGCTAGTTATTGTTTCAAGTCGTATCACCATAAACTTTTAGGAGGATTACACAATGGAATATCGCAAATTTGGCAGAACAGGGTTAAAGGTATCGTCTGTAAGCTTGGGAACGATGGCGTTTGGCCGTTGGATCGATGAAGAGGCGTCCGCGACGATTCTGGATTTGGCGCTGGATAACGGCATTAACCTTGTTGATACGGCGAATGTGTACGGAGAAGGCGAGTCGGAGCGCATCCTCGGCCGGCTGCTCAAGGAAAGACGTCAAGATATCGTATTGGCAACGAAAGTACACGGCCGCGTAGGCCAAGGCGTGAATGACGGCGGCCAGAGCCGCTATCATATTTTCAAAGCGGTAGAGGACAGTCTGCGCAGACTTCAAACGGATTATCTTGATTTGTATCAGGTACACCGCTTCGATCCGCACACGCCGCTGGAAGAGACGCTCCGCGCACTGGACGATCTGGTCCGTCAAGGCAAAGTCCGTTATATCGGCGCCTCGAACTTCGCAGCTTGGCAGCTCGCTAAGGCGCACGGCATTAGCGCACTGCATGGTCTGAATCGATTCGAGAGCCTTCAGCCCGAATACAGCTTGATCTCGCGCGAGATTGAACAGGAGATCGTTCCGTTCGTGCAATCGGAGCAGGTTGCGGTTATCGTCTACAGTCCGCTTGGCCGTGGCATTCTGTCAGGCAAATATCGTGCGGGCGAGGCGCCGCCGGAAGGCTCGCGACTAGCTGCCGGCGAACAGCGGCTTGAGCAGCTTCTGAAGAAGAATGCACTTACAATCGCTGATGCGATCAAGCCGCTTGCAGAAGAGCAAGGTCTTACAACAGCACAGTACGCATTGTCATGGGTGCTCAGCCGTCCGGGCATTACGTCCGCTATTCTTGGCGCATCTAAGCCGGAACATATTACAGAAGCGGCGAAGAGCTGGCACGTAAGAATCAGCGAAGCCGATCTGAAGAAAGCAGACGAAGCACTTGCACATATAACGCAAGCTCGCGAGAGCGTGTTGAACTAATCCTATTGCATTACGAATTGCATACATTCTACCGTTCCAACGGGGGATATCTGGTGTAAGCGCGGATATCCCCTTTTGTCATGGACGAACAACGGAGGGAGCATTATGGCGGGCGTTCGCATACAGCATCTATACAAACGATACGGCAAGGAGAAGCAGGCGGTCGTATCCGATTTTCAATTAGAGATTAAGGATAAAGAGTTTATCGTGTTCGTCGGACCGTCGGGATGCGGGAAATCAACAACGTTGCGAATGATTGCGGGCCTTGAGGATGTGACGGAAGGCGAAATATTCATCGACGATCAGCTCGTGAACAAGCTGGCGCCGAAGGAACGAGACATCTCCATGGTATTCCAAAACTACGCGTTGTACCCGAACCTAAGCGTCTATGAGAATATCGCATTCGGACTGCGCATGCGCAAGCTGCCGAAGCATGAGATCGATCTGGCAGTCAATCAGGCGAGCCGCATACTGGAGATCGAGCCGTATCTTCATCGCAAACCGAAGGATCTGTCCGGCGGGCAGCGGCAGCGCGTTGCATTGGGGAGAGCGATCGTTCGCAACCCGAAGCTGTTCTTGATGGACGAACCGCTCTCCAATCTCGATGCGAAGCTGCGGGTTACGATGCGTATGGAGATAACGAAGCTTCACAAAAAACTCGGCACGACTTTCATCTATGTCACGCATGATCAGATTGAAGCGATGACGATGGCTGACCGCATTGTCGTCATGAAAGGCGGCATCATCCAACAGTGCGATACGCCAGAACGGATCTATTCCAAACCGGCGAATACATTCGTAGCCGGCTTTATCGGTTCGCCGCCGATCAATTTCATCGATGGACGTATCCATGAAACACCGGATGGACGGCTTGAATTTCAGACGAACCGATTCCAGCTGAAGGTGAATGAAACGGATGAGTATATTTTGCGGTCTAATAACCAAGTAAATAAGTCTATAATACTTGGAATTAGACCGGAGAATGTGAAATTGGAAGGGTTATTCTCAGAGACGATCATTACAGGCATCTATCGGGACAATGAGCTGATGGGGGCTGACCGGTTCTTATATTTGGATATCGGACAGGAGAAGCCGCTTATCGCCCGGGTCGATCCGGACAATTGGTTCAATGAGAATGAGAAAGTGAAAGTCGAGCTTGATCTGTCGAAGGCGCACTTCTTCCATCATGAGACGGGCGTACGATTGACGGAGTAATCGCCGCTTGAATTGGAGGAGGGGGTTGGCAAGTCGTCATGAAGAAGAAACAATATTGGTTTCTCGGGTTAGGCGTTGCGCTCGTCGCTGCGGTATTGTACTTATCGCTTGGATCCAGCGGATCGGACAATGCAACCGTCGCGAGCACAACGGACGTTCGGTTCGAAGATTTGGTCGCCAATTATGAATATGAGCAGGAGCCCTATTACAGCGATGCTCTTGCGAAGTGGCAGGAGCAAGGCTATAAGGATGCTTCTTCTTCGGTTCAGATCGAAGCTGCATCCCCTTTGAACGAATCGGATGAACAGTTGATTCATGCAGGAAGCTACGGCGGCAAATCAAACGTGCTTGTGTGGAATACGGCTAAAGCCGGTTGGGTGGAATATTCGTTCGAGACGACCGAAAGCGCGTTGTATGAAATACATGCTTCCTATTTGCCGCTCAAGGAGGAAGGGCGCAAGGCTGCCATCCAATGGGATGTGACGATTGATGGCAAGCGGCCCTTCCGAGAAGCATCGGCGATCGCGCTGTATCGGACATGGGAAGATGCAAGGCCCATTCTGACGAACAGCGACGGCGATCAGATCCGTCCGCGTTCGACGGACGTATCGGAATGGAGCGACAAGCCATTCGTCGATGCTGGCGGCGCTTATGCCGAACCGTTGAAATGGTACATACCTTCAGGCAAGCATACGATTCGATTGCAGGGCCACGAGCCGGTTGCCATCGAGCGCCTGTCACTGGCTCCTGCCACGGCGATTCCGACCTATAAGGAGGTTGCCGACCAGCAGAGCAGCGTACCGGCTGCCGATGGCGCGGTCATTACGCTGCAGGCGGAGGATTTTGACTATAAGAACGATCCTGCAATAAAGCTGTTCTCGGATAAGAACGATCGGTCGGTGCCGCGTTATGCAGGCCGTATTTTGTACAACACGGTTGGCGGTTTGAGGTGGCTGGAACAAAATCAGGAAATTACATGGTCTTTCGAAGTGCCTAAGACAGGCTTGTACAAGATCGGGTTCCGTGCGCTGCAGAATACGATCGCGCAGAAGACATCGTTCCGAACGGTTCGAATTGACGGCCAGGTGCCGTTCAAGGAGTTCGAGGCTTATGGCTTCCGTTACGGGGCAAGTTGGGAAGGCACCGTGCTTCAGGATGCGAATGAGCAGCCGTATCTCGTGAAGCTTGAACAGGGCAAACATACGCTGTCACTTGCGGTTACGCTTGCTCCGGTCAAATCGACCTTAATCGATCTTGAGCGGCTGAATGCGCATCTCGATGCGATTGACTGGGATTTGCGGACGGTGACAGGTTCCAATAGCAAGAAGACGCTTGACCGCAACCGTTCATGGGATATGGCGCAAGACTTCCCGGGCCTTACGGACAAAATGAAGCTGGCTGCCGACGCCATGACCGTGTTATCCAAACGTCTGGTTGCAGCCAACGGCAGCAAGGATTCCATCAGCCAAGGGTTGGATACATCGGCGAAGGATCTCCGTTCTCTCCTGAGCAAGCCGGAGGAAATTCCGTACAACGTGGATGAGATCTCGTCGATGCGGGAGAAGTTCGGTACTTTCATCGAGACGCTGATGAAGCAGTCGCTGCAGCTGGATGAAGTATACATCATTCCGGGAGCGACCCAGCCGCCCAAGATGACGGCAGGCCTCTTCTCTACCGTATGGGGAAGCATACAAAACTTCGGCTATTCCTTCGATACGCGGGACAGTCTGCGCGATATGGATCAGAACAAGCTGAATGTCTGGGTGCAGCGAGGCCGTGACTATGTCGACCAGCTGCAGCAGCTGGCAGATGAGACGTTCACGCCGGAGACGGGCATCGAGGTGAAGGTCAATCTGCTGCCGAATCCAGCGCTGCGGCCGATGTCCAACGCGGCTGGCGTCCAGCCGGATGTGGCGCTGGGTCTGATGCAGGATTTGCCAGTCAATTACGCGATCCGAGGGTCGCTGGTCGATCTGTCGAAGCTCGAAGGCTTCGATAAGCTGTATCCTCAGTTCAGTCCGGGCTCCTGGCTGCCGCTCTATTATAACGGCGGGTATTACGGAGTGCCGGAGACGCAGTCGTTCCAAGTGCTCTATTATCGCAAGGACATCTTCAAGCGACTCGGGTTGGAAGTGCCTCAGACGTGGGATGAGGTGTACGATCTGCTGCCGACGCTGCAGCAGAACTTCATGAACTTCTATATTAATCCGAAGGAGTTCGCGACGTACTTCTATCAGAACGGCGTCGATTTCTACGAGCCGGGCGGTCTGAAGTCTGCACTGGATACGCCGGCAGCCTACAAAGCGTTCAAGCAATGGACGGATCTGTTCAATACGTATGCCATCGACCGCGAAGTGTCGAGCTTCTATCAGCACTTCCGCAACGGTACGATGCCGGTCGGCATCTCGGACTACAACATGTACGTCCAGCTCGCAGCGGCTGCGCCGGAGCTGAACGGACGTTGGGGCATCGCGCTGCTGCCAGGCGTGAAGCAGACGGACGGTACGATTGCACGCTGGGCAGGCGGCGGTCAGCGTACGGGCGTTATTTTCGAACGATCGGATAAGCAAGAGGAAGCATGGAAGTTTCTGCAATGGTGGCTGTCTACGGATACGCAGGAGCAGTACGGTTCCGATCTGGAGGCGATGAACGGCGTTGCCTTCCGCTGGAATACTTCGAACGTTGAAGCATTCCGCAGCCTGCCATGGAAGCAGGAGGATGCGGAAGTGATCCTAGGCCAGTGGAAATGGTATAAGGATATACCGAACGTTCCGGGCGGCTACTTCTTGGATCGTGAGCTTGGCAACGCTTGGACGCGTTCCGTCGTTGGCACGACCAACTATATGTCCTCTCTCGAACAGGCGGCGCGGGACATCAATCGCGAGCTTCTGCGCAAACAGCAGGAATTCGGCTTCGCAGACAATCTCGGCAAACCGCTGAAGAAGCTGGATATACCTGTCGTAGATCGGCCTTGGGAAGGGGTGGATGGAAGTGAGTAGAATCTGGTCGTTTCGAACTTCGTATCTGTTTATTGCACCGTTCTTGATTTGCTTCACGCTGTTCATCGTCATTCCGATCATATCGGCGGTAGGGTTAAGCTTCACCTATTACAACGGCATAGAACGGCCCCGGTTGATCGGTTGGAGCAATTTTCAATATTTGATCTCGCAAGATTTGCTGTTTCTGAAATACGCGATTCCGAACACGTTCAAGTTCGCGATTATCGTCGGACCCGGCGGCTATATCGCTGCATTCCTGCTCGCGTGGCTGATCTCGAAGCTGCGCGGCGGGCTGCGCAAGTGGGTAGCGCTTGCGATGTATACGCCATCGCTTACGATCGGCATTGCGATGACGATCATCTGGCTGCCGCTGCTGTCCGGCGATCGGATCGGCTATCTGAACAGCATCCTGTTAAAGCTTGGCTTTATCGATGTTCCGAAGTTGTGGGTGACGAGCCCCGATCTGCTCATGAACTCGATGATCGCCGTTACATTATGGTCCAGCATGGGGGTTGGTTTCCTCGCCATGCTGGCCGGCATTCTGAACATTGATACGACGCTGTACGAAGCAGGCCGAATTGACGGTATCCGCAACAGTCTGCAGGAGCTGTGGTTTCTGACCATTCCTTCGATGAAGCCGCAGATGTTGTTCGGCGCCGTCATGGCGATCGTCACGACGTTCAAGACCGGAGCCATCGGCGTGCAGCTGTCGGGACAAAATCCGACGCCGTCGTATGCGGGCCATCTGATCGTCAATCACATTGACGACTACGGCTTCATCCGGTTCGAAATGGGTTACGCGGCAGCCATCTCCGTCTTTCTGCTCATCGTCATGTACGGGGCCAACAAGCTAAGCTGGGGTTTGTTCGGCTCGAAGGAGGAATGACCCTTGAAACAGTCCGGTCTTGTCGCAAGAATCAGCTTCAACACGTTCATGCTTGCCTTGTCCGTGTTTATGATTCTTCCGATCATTTATATTTTCAACCATGCGTTCAAGCCATACCATGAGCTGTTCGTGTATCCGCCAACGTTCTTCGTGAAGGAGCCGAATGTACAGAACTTCGTTGAGTTGTTCTGGGTCACGGCGAATTCGATCGTGCCGGTCACGCGCTATTTGTTCAACAGCGTCGTTATTTCCGGGCTGAGCGTGGTCGGCGTTACGATCATGAGCGCCCTGTGTGCGTATCCGCTGTCGAAGCATCCTTTTCCAGGGAAAAAGTTTATTTTCTCCGCCATCATTCTCATGCTCATGTTCACGCCGGAAATCGTGCAAATTCCGCGATATCTGGTCGTCAGCGAGCTTGGCATTATGAATACCTATTGGGGCCATCTGCTGCCGATTCTCGCTTCGCCGGTCGCAGTTTTCCTGCTTAAGCAGTTCATCGACCAGATACCTGATTCGCTTATTGAAGCTTCGAAGATCGATGGCGCGAATGAGGTTGTGACGTTCATTCGGATCGTCATTCCGATGTGCATGCCTGCGATTGCGACGGTAGCGATACTGGCGTTCCAGAACTCATGGGGCAATATCGAGACTTCGACGCTGTTCATGCAGGACGACGAGATGAAGAACTTCCCGTTCTTTCTCTCGACGCTGACGAACAACTTGGCGAACAATGTGGCGCGTCAAGGGGCGGCGGCGGTCGCTGCGCTTATCATGCTCATTCCTAACTTGATCTTCTTCATCATTCTACAAAGCAAAGTGATTTCAACGATGGCGCATTCCGGCATCAAATAATGGGGGGAGTCCGTTTGAATACCAAATGGCTGCGGATTGTGTCCGCCCTGGCTCTCCTGCTCACTGCGGCAGCTGTCGCTCTTCCTGGGTCTGGCACTCGCGCGTACGCTTCTTCGCTTCCTTATGATACGTACTATAAGGACGGATTCGGCCAGCTGGTGAAGACGCAGGCGGCGTATCTGCCGGCAGGCGTTCTTGGCTATAATCTGGCGGTTACCGCTGCTGATGCAGGAAGCGGGACTGCCGAGACGTCGAAGCTGTCGCTCAATCAGCCCAAGGATCTGTTCGTCGATGAGCAGGATAACATCTATATTGCCGATACGGGCAACAATCGCATCGTTCAGTTAGACCCATCCGGGCAGTTCGTTCGTGAACTGACCGTTCCGGACAGTCCGCTTAAGAAACCTAGCGGCGTGTTCGTCAATAAGGAGGGAAATATCTACATCGCGGATACGGGCAATAACCGTGTCGTTACGCTCGATTCGGAAGGCAGACTGCTGAAGGCGCTCGAGCGTCCGAAGTCGACGTATCTGCCTGCGTCCTTCAAATACGATCCGATTAATCTGATCGTGGATAAAAGGGGCTTCATCTACGTAACGACGCTCGGCGCCTATCAAGGACTTGTCGAGCTCGATCCAGATGGCAACTTCATCGGCTTCTTCGGACCGAACCGCGTTAGCTTCTCGGTATTCGATGCCTTCAAGCGATTCATCTATACGCGAGAAATGTATCAGCGCGAGCTGAAGAAGCTGCCTGGCGCAATCGCCAACTCGACGATCGACAAGGATGGCTTCATCTACACCGTTACGAAAGAAATACAGACGAATCAGATCAAGAAGCTGAACATCGCAGGTCTCGATCAACTGCCGGGCAAGAGCGACTTCGCGTCGCTTGCGAGCGGGCGTTCGTTCGGAGAGGTGCTGCATTGGCAGCGTGATCTCAGCCCGCAGCTAGGTGATATTACCGTCGATGGAGATGGCAATATCTCGGTCGTCGATTCGATCTGGAATACGATCAGCCAATATGACCGCAGCGGCAATCTGCTGTTCTTCTGGAGCAGCGATACGATTAACGCGACTTCGAAGTCCGGTGTCGTGAAGACGCCGGCGGCAATTGCGAACAACTCGAAGGGCGAGCTGCTCATTCTAGACAGCACGAACAATCTGATTCAAGTGCTGCGGCCTTCCGCATTCGGCAATCTTGTGCATGAAGCGAATGCGCTGACGCAAGAGGGCAAGTATGTGGAGAGCGAGCCGCTCTGGAACGAAGTTCGAAGATTGAATGCGCAATATTCGCCTGCACTGATCGGCTTGGCCAAGGCGGCATATAAGCAGGAGGATTACCCGCGTGCGCAGCAGCTGTTCTATGAAGCGGGCGTCATCGGCGGTTACTCCGAATCGTTCTGGCAGAACCGCCTCACGTGGTTCCAACAGCACTTCGGTTTATTGATGAACATCGTCATTGCGCTTGGCGTTGTGCTGCTGCTGTGGGGTAAGCTGAAGCACCGGCTTCGATTCGCTTCCGGCTGGTCGCTGCCTGAGCCGTCCGCTCACTCGCTGGCAGGCAGACTCCGCCATTTGTTCGTCTTGATCAAGCATCCGGTCGATGGCTTCTATTCGATTCGTTATGAAGGGAAAGCGAGTCTGGCGAGCAGTCTTATCATTCTTGCAGCAGCGATTGCGGCATTCAGCTATATGGAAGCGGGCACCAGCTTTGTTTTCAACCCGAAGGTGCAGATCGGCATCGACCTGGTTCCACTGACGGTCCAATTCATCGGCATATGGCTCGGATGGGTCATCTCGAACTATCTCATCAGCTCGCTCCTTCGTGGCGAGGGGCGGTTCCGAGACGTCCTGTACGGCAGTTCTTACGCCCTATTTCCTATTATCCTCATAGGAATACCCGTTACACTGCTGTCCCGAGCAATGACGTTGGATGAGGTATCGATCTTTCATTTCTTGAAGCTGGCGATCGTGCTGTGGACCGCGCTGCTGTTCATCTGGATGGTGCAGGGCATACACAACTACACCTTCATTGAGTCGATCTTCGTCATTCTGCTGTCCTTGCTGGCATTGACGATTATCGTCATTCTGATCTTCATTCTGATTAGCCTGAGCAATGAGCTGATCAACTTCATCAATTCCTTGTATCAGGAGGTGATTATCCGATGAGCAAGCGCAAGTGGAATGGATGGCTCATCATCCGACTGACGTTCTCCGCAGCCGTGCTGCTGGTCATGGGATGGATTACGCTGCTGATCTGGGATCCTTGGGGAGACAAGGAAGACGTTAAGGCGGACGCCGCGGCGCTGTTCAACACAGCGGAGCATGTCCCTTATAAGGCAGGTTTACCGAATGAGCAGGGCTTTGAGCTCGCTGCCGAGAACGACAATCTGAAGCTTCTTGTTGACCCGGCTACGGCGCATTTCCAAGTTGTGATGAAAGATACAGGCAAGGTGTGGCGTTCCTATCCGGATCCGGCTTATTGGAAGGATGAGAAAGCGACCGGCACTTGGAAAAATCAACTGACCTCGCCCATCATCGTAGAGTACGTCAACGCAAGCAACTATAAGGCTTCATCCGTCTCGAACGGGCTCATCGAGAACCAAGGGTATCTCGAAGATTTCAAGCGGACCGAGAACGGTTTTACGGTCACGTTTGCTTTCCCGAAGATTCAATTCAAGATTCCGATTGAAGTGGAGCTTCATCAAGACTATGTGGAGACGCGCCTGAAGGATGCCGGCCTCGTCGAAGGCAGCTTGAGCCTGCTCAACGTCAAGCTATATCCGCTGTTCGGCGCAGAGCCTTCGGTGGGTCAAGACGGCTACATCGTACTGCCGGATGGATCGGGATCGCTGATCCAATTCCAGCAAGACCGCACGATGCAGCAGTTGACGTACAACGAGAGCGTCTACGGTCCGGATTCATCCTATTATTATGAATTCACGGATCGGCAGCGAATCGCGATGCCGATCTATGGGCTCAAATCCGGTGATCAAGCCTTCGTCGCCATAATGACCGAGGGCGAATCGTTCGCGAACGTATTCGCGGCGCCATCCGGCGCCATCGGCAGCTCCAACTGGGTTACGACGGAATGGCAGTATCGGAAGCGGTTCTATCAGAGCGTCAGCAAAAGCACCGGCGAAGGCTTCTACACGTACAGCGGCGATCGATTCAGTACGGATACGCGGGCGACTCGGTACTACCTGCTAAAGCCGGAGCAAAGCGATTATACGGGCATGGCGGCTGTATATCGCCAATACTTGATCGATGAGCGCGGCGTGAAGACGGTCGAATCGCCAAGGAAGGATATCCCATTCTTCCTCGATCTGGTCGGAGCGGATATCGAGAAAGGCCTATTTTTCGATTCCTATCTGAAAGCAACGTCAACCGATGATGCCAAGTCGATTGTCAGCAAGCTGTACGATCGCGGCGTTCAGAACCAGCAGGTGTCGTTCGCTGGCTGGCAGCAGGATGGATACAGTACGCATGGCGGTTATTTCCCAGTGGATAAACGGATTGGCGGCAACCAAGGGATGAAAGATTTCATATCGTTCGCCCATTCGCTCAGCATCCCGGTCTATCTGACGGCCAATTATACGCTCAATACGAACGGTGACGACGGTTTCTGGTGGCGGAGGGACGGTCTGCGCAATATGGCCGGGACGGTATTGGAATATAAGTTGCCTAATCATGATCAGGACGCAAGCGATTATGTGAGCCCCGGATTCTATAAAAAGATCGTCGAATCCGATCTAAAGCAGTTCAAGGCATTGGGCGCGGATGGGATCGATTTCGAGGATGGCATTACCCAACAGGTCAATACCGACTACAATTCCCGTTATAAGGCAGGCCGAGGCGATGTAGTCGACATTCAGCAGCAGATCGTGAAGGAGACGAAGGAGCAGCTTGGTTCCGTCATTGCAGGCAATGCGAATTTCTATGCGCTGGATCAACTGGATCACGTTCACCGCATTGCGAGCGATTACTCGTATGATGTGTTCGTGACGGAGTCCATTCCTTGGGCTCAGATCGTCCTGCATGGCCTGAAGACTTATACGCTCGAATGGTCGAACCTGCGTGATGAGTGGGACGACGAGTTTCTGCGCAGCATTGAATTCGGCGCTTATCCAACCTACGTGCTGAGCGGTGACAATGCGGACGATTTGAAACGATCCTATTCGCTCTGGTATTACAGTCTGAATGTGAACGATTGGATCGATCGGATTCAAGAGGAATATACGAAGGCGAATGCGGCGCTTGCTCCGGTGCAAGACCGGTTCATTACGGCGCACCGCACGCTCGCACCTGGCGTTAAAGAGACGGTATACGAAGGCGATTACCGCATTATCGTCAATTACAACGAAACGGACTACGTGAAGGATGGACTGGTCGTGCCAGCCAACAACTTCATCGTCAAGGAAGGAGGCGCGACGCGATGAAACTAAGCCGCAGATTGGAGGCTCAAACGCTGCGCAAGCTGGAGGGCTCCTTGTTCATTGCGCCATGGGTGTTCGGCTTCCTGACGTTCGTTGCGTTCCCGCTGGGCTTCTCCCTCTATATGAGCTTTCATCAGGTCAAAATCACAGTGAACAGCGTGCAGTATACGTTCATTGGATTGAAGCATTACCGTGAAATTCTCATAGCGAACGGCAGCCTTCTCTATGAGGAGCTGTTCCCGTTCCTGCGCGAATCGGCCATGATGATTCCGATCATCCTTGTATTCTCGCTGCTGATCGCGATCTTGCTGAATTTGAAGTTTCCGGGCCGGACGTTGTTTCGGGTCATTTTCTTCCTGCCGGTCATCTTCTCCTCGGGTCAGATCGTACAGGAGTTTATCGCGCAGGGTGAGGGCTCGCTGAGCATCATGGAGACGCTGCGGATCGATTATTATCTGCAGGAGTATGTGCCAGGTGCCTGGGCTGCGCCTATACAGAAGGTTATGGGCTCATTCGTGCTCGTCCTCTGGTATTCAGGCGTTCAGATTCTAATCTTCCTGGCGGGGCGTCAGACGCTTCCTGCCGCAGTCTATGAAGCATCGCGGATTGACGGGTCCAGCCCGTGGAGCACTTTCTGGAAAATTACGCTGCCAGGACTTGTGCCCTATATTTTCTTGAACTTAATGTATACGGTCGTCGATTTGTTCACATTCCCGTCCAATCCGATCGTCAGTCGGGTTAATACGACGAACTATGGCAGCTCGAGCGCGCTCGCATGGATTTATTTCACGATCATTCTGGCATTCGTGCTGCTCACGCTGCTGCTGTACAGCCGCGTAGATAAGTCGTTGTCAGGAAGCAAACGGTAAGGAAAGAGGTGAGAAGAAGATGGGTCTTATCGATAGAAGCGACGTACCGATTGAGCGGATGAACCGCGGTTTCAAGCTGCGCGGCAAACTGGATCTGCTGCGTGACCGTAATCTTCGCGGCAATCTGGAGCTTCTGCGTTACCGGGTGCTCGGCACCGAAATCGATAAAGGGCTGCTGTTCAAGGCAGCCGTCTATATCATTCTGATTAATGTGGCGTTCATCTACCTAAAGCCGATTTTGTATATGGTGACGACGATGGTGAAGGATGCGCGCAATATTCTCGATCCTTCCGTCATTTGGGTGCCGAAGTCGATTTATTGGGGGCATCTGAAGGAAGCGAGCGAGATGCTGCATTATGGGAAGAGCTTCTTGATCAGTCTATCGCTTGCTTCATCGGTGGCAGTTCTGCAAGTCATTTCATGCGCGATAGCGGGGTATGCATTCGCTAGGCTTGATTTTCCGTTCAAGAAGCTGTGGGGAGCGCTGCTGCTGTTCACGTTCATTATGCCGCCGCAAATTACGATCCTGCCGTCCATTATGCTGTTCAAGAGCTTCGGCTGGTTGAACACCTTCCTGCCGATGGTCGTGCCTGCGTTATTCGGTCATGGGCTGAAAGGCGCATTGTTCGTCATTATTTATCGATCGTTCTACTCAACGCTGCCGAAGGAGCTGGATGAAGCGGCACGGATGGATGGCGCGGGGCCGTTCCGGATGTTCTTCCGAGTCATGTTCCCGATCGCCCGCTCGGCAACGGTCGTAGTTGTGCTGTTCTCGTTCGTATGGAACTGGAACGACTTCTATTTCCCATCGCTCTACATGTTTACGGCAGAGCATGTGCCGCTGTCGATTACGCTTGCCCGGATGGCAGGCGAGATGAAGATTGCGGAGGGCGCAGGCGAATTAACGGTGTATGCGGAGTCGATCAAGATGGCGGCATCGTTCTTGATCATTATGCCGCTGCTCGTCATCTACCTGTTTGCGCAGCGATGGTTTGTTGAAGGGGTCGAAAGAACGGGGCTTGTGGAGTAGTTTATTTTTTTGTAAAAAATAGTCCGTTGTTGTTGTTGACAGTTTTGGACGATCTATGGTAGATTCATAACCAATACGATATATCGCATTAAGTTAATATGAATTGTCGGTATTAATCAACCGGATAGCCGGAGATTGCCTAAGGGGCATCTCCGGCTATTTTTTATTGGGCGAGAAGAAGAGGAGGGATCGCGATGAGTCAGCCTAATCGCAAGCTGCATCTGAATGCATTCTTGGCGGCATCCGGCCATCATGAAGCATCATGGCGGCACGCCGATACGCACCCAGAGCGGGGAGTGGACATTCAGCACTATATCGAATTGGCACGCATCGCCGAGCGCGGGCTGCTTGACTCGGTGTTTCTGGCGGACGGGTATTGGGCGCACTCCGGTGCTTTAGAGCCGTTCACGCTGCTGGCAGCGCTGGCCTCCGTCACTAAGCATATCGGCTTGATTGCAACCGTGGAGACGACGTACAACGAGCCGTTCCATGTCGCCCGCAAATTCGCTTCTCTTGACCATATCAGCAAAGGCAGGGCAGGGTGGAACATCGTGACGGGCGCTGGTCCAGCTGCAGCACACTTCAGCAAGGAACAGCATCCGGAGCATCACGAGCGTTATCAATCGGCTGAAGAGTTCGTGGAGATCGTCAAGCGGCTGTGGGACAGCTGGGAGGACGACGCCGTCCGCAACGATAAGGAGAGCGGCGTGCTGTACGACCATACGAAGATTCATACGATCGATTGGGAGAGCGAGCGGTACTCGGTGAAGGGGCCATTGAACATCGCCCGTCCGGTGCAGGGCTACCCAGTGCTCGTCCAAGCAGGCTCTTCGGAGACAGGGAAGGAATTCGCCGCACGGTTCGCTGAGGTGATCTTCACTGCCCAGTTGACGATAGAAGAGGCGCAGCAGTTCTACCGGGATGTTAAGGCCAGATTGCCCAAATACGCGAGAACAGCCGATCAGCTGCAAATTCTTCCGGGACTTAGCCCCATTCTAGCGGATTCGGAAGCCGAGGCGAAGGAGCTTGAGAACGAGCTGTGGCGGCTGATCGATCACGAGGGAGCCATCCGACGGCTGTCGTCGCGGCTCGGCGTCGATCTATCGAATCATCCGCTCGATGCGCCGCTTGAGGTTGAAGGGATTCAATCAACTGATGAAGTGAGCGGTATGAAGAGCCGGCACCAGTTGATCGTGGATCTCATCGATCGGGAGAAGCCGACGCTGCGACAGGTCATTAACAAGCTGGCCGGCGCCAGAGGGCACTTCACGTTCACAGGCACGCCGCTGCAGCTGGCCGATACGATCGAGAAGTGGTTTAAGACAGGTGCGGCGGACGGGTTCAACATTATGCCGCAGATTTATCCAAGCGGGCTGGAACGCTTCGTCGATCAGGTCATCCCAGAGCTGCAGAACCGCGGATTGTTCCGCACGGCATATGAAGACTCCACGCTGCGAGGCAATCTTGGGCTGGCGCGACCGGCCAATGTCCGAACTTCGAACAAATTGAATCAAGAGGTGGTTTTGTAATGAGTACATCGAATCGCAAAGTACATCTTAACGTGTTTCTGCGGGCAACGGGCCATCATGCAGGCGCATGGCGCCACCCAGACTCCCATCCAGAGTCGGAGCTCGATATTGAGTATCTCGCTAAGCTGGCCCAAATCGCGGAGCGAGGGAAGCTGGACTCGGTCTTTCTCGCAGATGGTTATGCGGGCGGCGGCAGCAAGCTGGAGCCATTCACATTGCTGTCGGCATTAGCGACGGTCACGAAGAATATCGGACTCATTGCGACGGTTGGTACGGTGTA
Organism: Paenibacillus sp. CCS19; assembly: GCF_033239625.1. Taxonomy (NCBI): domain Bacteria; kingdom Bacillati; phylum Bacillota; class Bacilli; order Caryophanales; family Paenibacillaceae; genus Paenibacillus; species Paenibacillus sp. CCS19. The sequence goes on along the minus strand of NZ_BTCK01000044.1, from coordinate 22,979 downwards.
CAATGAGCCATTCCATGTGGCGCGTCAATTCGCTTCGCTCGATCATATCAGCGGCGGCAGAGCGGGCTGGAACATCGTAACCGGAGCGGGCTCCGCTGCCCATAACTTCAGCCGCGATGAGCATCCCGAGCATGCGCAACGCTACGAGACGGGCGAAGAATTCGTGGAAGTGGTGAAGCAGCTGTGGGACAGCTGGGAGGATGACGCGCTTCTGTACGATAAGCAAGGAGGCAAGCTCGTCGATTCGAACAAAGTGCACGAGATTAATTTCAAGGGCCATACGTATTCGGTCAAAGGTCCGCTCAACATTCCGCGTCCGCCGCAAGGTTACCCGGTGCTGGTCCAAGCAGGTTCTTCAGAGCAAGGCAAGGAACTGGCAGCGAAGACGGCGGAAGTCATTTTCACAGCACAGCAGACGTTTGATGCTGGCCGTGAATTTTACCGCGATGTGAAGGGGCGGCTTGCACGATATGGACGGACGGCGGATGAGCTCGTCATTCTGCCAGGACTTGCGCCAATCGTCGCTGACACCGAAGCGGAGGCACGGGACATCGAAGAGGAGCTGCACAGCTACGTCGATACGAAGCGGGCGCTCGAGAGCTTGTCCGAACGGTTCACGGTCAATCTGAACGATTATGATCTGGACGATCTCGTACCGCTCGACAAGGCGAAGCCTTCGGAGGAATTCAATGGCATCCGCAGCCGCCAAGAAGTCATTATCGATGCGGCCCGCCGCGAGAACTTCACGATTCGGCAGCTGCTTTACCGCAGCAACGGCGGACATGGCCATATCACGTTCACAGGATCGGTTCTCCAGACAGCTGATCTGATTGAGAAATGGTTTAACAATCATGCTGCCGACGGCTTCAATGTGCTGCCGCAGCTGTTCCCGACGGGGCTTGAGACGTTCGTCGATAAGGTCATTCCCGAGCTTCAGAACCGGGGCATATTCCGGACGGAGTATGAAGGTACGACGCTGCGTGAGAGCCTAGGTCTTCAGCGGCGGGCGAATGTCCGTCACTTATTAAGCAGTTAATTGAAGGTTCAGGAGTGGATGCCATATGAGGACAAAGATAAGCACATTGTTGGTCACCGTACTGTTCGCCGGTGTGTTGACGGCGTGCGGAGGTTCGAATAAAGATACGCCTGCTTCGGCAGGCACGGGGACGGATTCCAGCAGCACGTCAGCTTCGTCTGGCGATACAAGCGGCGGAACATCAGAGAAGGCGGATTACAAGAAGCTTGGCGACGAGCCGCTCAAGCTGACCTTCTACAGCACGGGAGCAACGTTCACGGACACTGAATTTAATACGCTGATCGCGGATCCGATCCATAAGAAATATCCGAATGTGACGATCGAGCGGATTACGCCGGCTGCGACGACGACGCCGGAAGAGGTGCTGTCGACGCACGTGCCGGATATTATTTTCGGCAGCGTTCAGCAGCGCGTCATCCGAACAGGCGTCTATCAGGATCTGCGCGAGCTGATTAAGAAGCATAACTTCGATCTGGATCGACTGAAGCCGATCGGCATCAACTACATCAAAGAAATTACGAAGGGTGAGGGAGATGCGATTCTCGCTCTGCCGTTCAACGTTAACCAGCACATTATGTACTACAACAAGGACATCTTCGATAAATTCGGCGTTCCGTATCCGACCGATAAGCAGCTGACGTGGGATGAAGCAGTTGAGCTTGGCGCAAAGCTGACGCGCACCGAGAACGGCGTCAATTACATCGGACTTGCCGTGGATAACCTGACGGGTCTGTCGAAGTCGCTCGGTCTGCCTTATTTGAATCGGGAGACAGGACAAGCTGCGCTTGATACGCCGGATTGGCTGCGCGTGTTCGAGCTGCAGAAGAAAATTTTCGAAACGCCGGGCTATATTACGCCGGATGGGACTTGGAACTGGACGCGCGATCACTTCATGAAGGATCAGAACATTGCGATGCGCGTATCTTGGCTCGCTAACATGGTCGGGCCTTTGGAGGAGCTGCGCCATCAGGGAGTTGAGTTCAACTGGGACATCGCGCCGGCGCCAACCTTCAGCGATCATCTCGGACAGACGAGGGAAGCGCAAATTCACGCCATTGCGATCAACAGCCAGAGCCCGCATAAGGACGAGGCATTCCAAGTTATCGCAGAGATTCTCTCGGATGAAGGACAGCGCATCATCGCAAGAAATGGCCGCGTTCCAGCCATTATTAATCCGGAGCTTGAGAAGGAATACGGAGCGGACATTCCAGTTCTGCAAGGCAAAACCGTTCAGAACGTCTTTATTGGCGAACCGCTTCAGGAGCACTTCATCCATCCTTACGAGTCGGAAATTACGAAACGTTTGACCGAAGCAGCAGAAGATCTGGCGATACACGGCCTGGATGTCAACTCTGCGATTCGTAAGGCGACCGATGCGATCAACAAGGATGTCGAGACGCTGAAGACGACAATCGGACAGTAAACTTCGTTCGCTGCGCAGGATGAGATGACGATTAAGGGCAAGGAGTGAAATGGGCAATGAGCAATAAACAGAGACAGTTGAATTTGAACGCTTTCCTGTTCGGGACCGGCCACCACGAGGCATCGTGGCGGCTTCCCGAAACATCGCCGGAGCGCAACCTCGACTTCGAACATGTGCTTCGAATTGTACAGACCGCCGAGCGCGGTGGAATATCGTCACTGGCTCAGGCTCGGCGGCGGAAAATTTCAGCCGGGAAGAGCACCCCGAGCATTCGCTTCGGTATGAAGAGGCCGATGAATTCGTCGAGGTTGCCAAGCAGCTGTGGGACAGTTGGGAGGATGATGCGGTGCTCAATGATAAAGCTTCCGGCAAGCGCATCGAACGCAGCAAGGTCCACAAGATTGATTACAAGGGTCAATATTACAGCGTCGAAGGACCGCTGAATATCGCCCGTCCTCCGCAAGGTTATCCAGTACTTGTGCAGGCGGGATCGTCTGAGAGCGGCCGAGAATTCGCAGCGAAGACCGCAGAGGTAATCTTCACTGCGCATCAGAGCATCGGCAGCGCGCAAGCGTTCTACTCGGATGTGAAATCCAGGCTCGCCAAGTATGGAAGAACGCCGGATCAGCTTAAGATTTTGCCAGGCATCAGCCCGATTCTTGCAGATACGGCGGAAGAAGCGAAGGAGATCGAGAATCAACTGTTTGAGTTCGTGAACAAGGATGGCGCCATTAAGCGGTTGTCCGAACGGCTCGGCATCGATCTATCGGAGTATCCGCTGGATAAGCCGCTGTCGCTGGAAGGCGTACGCCAGACCGATGAGGTGAACGGCAACAAGAGCCGCCATCAGCTCATTCTCGATCTGATCCAAGACGAGAATCTGACGCTGAAGCAGCTTGTGAATCGACTTGCTGGTGCACGGGGGCATTTCACCTTCACCGGAACGCCGCTTCAATTAGCGGATGTCATTGAGACTTGGTTCTTGAATGGCGCGGCGGACGGCTTCAATGTGATGCCGCAGATTTATCCGAGCGGGCTTGAAGTGTTTGTCGACAAGGTCATTCCAGAGCTGCAGAACCGCGGATTGTTCCGGACGACTTATGAAGGACGGACGCTGAGAGAGAACTTAGGATTGGCACGACCAGCGAATGAGCGATACAGGGCTCAAGCTGTGAATCAATCGATAGGTTAACCTTGCAATTACTGCAGTTACTACACTAGAGGAGAGATTTCATCGTGAAGAAGCTTACATTAAGTGCAATCGTATTGCTGCTCGTCATGCTGACGGCAGCATGCGGAAACGGCGGAGGTGATGGAAAGGGCAGCGAGAGTCAGAAGGATTCCAACACTGCTATTGCTGGCGCTGCCTCAACGGATAACGGCAAGACGGATGCAGCTGCGGCTGCAGAACCTGAGAAGACGGATTTCAAGAAGCTTGGCGACGAGCCGCTGACGCTGTCGTTCTACAGCACGAGCGGTACGTTCCCGGATACCGAGTTCAATACGCTTATTGCTGACCCGATTCATAAGAAGTATCCGAACGTAACGATCGAGCGCATTACGCCAGCGGCGGATACGACAGTGGAGGAGGTGCTGTCCACTCATACGCCGGACATTATCTATTCGTCTTCCACTACCCATCAGAAAGTCATTCGGACAGGCGCGTATGAGGATTTGCGCGATCTGATCAAGACCCATAACTTTGATGTGACTCGGATTAAGCCGCTCTTGTGGAATTACATCACGGAGATCACGAAAGGAAAAGGCGATCAGATCTATGCGATTCCGTTCAACTCCAATCAGCATGTGCTCTACTACAACAAAGATATCTTCGATAAATTCGGCGTTGAATATCCGACGGATGAGCAGCAGACATGGGATCAGATTCTGGAGATTGCCAAGAAGCTGACGCGTACCGAGAACGGCGTTCACTATATCGGCTTATCGGTCGACAACCTGACAGGTCTGGCTAAAGGTCTCGGTTTGCCTTATCTCGATCGCGAAACCGGTAATGCTGCGCTCGATACGCCGGAATGGCTTCGGATCTTCGAGCTGAACAAACAAATCTTCGAAATTCCGGGCTACGTAACCCCTGAGGGCACTTGGAACTGGGGCCGGGATCAATTCATGAAGGATCAGGTCGTTGCGATGCGTGTCACTTGGCTCGCGAACATGGTCGGACCGCTCGAAGAGCTGCGTCAGCAGGGCGTGGAGTTCAACTGGGACATTGCGCCGGCGCCTAACTTCGAGGATCAACTGGGCAAGACGCGGGAGGCGCAGGTTCATACGCTGTCCGTGAACAGCCAAAGCAAGCACAAGGACGAAGCTTTCGAAGTGATTGCCGAGATCTTGTCGGATGAAGGCCAGAGCATTCTTGCAAGAAACGGTCGCATTCCGGCGATTATTAAACCGGACTTGGAGAAGGAATACGGCCTCGACATTCCAGTGCTGCAAGGTAAGAAGGTTCAGAACGTGTTCATCGGAACACCGCTCCAGGAGCATTATTTCCACCCGTTCGAGACGGATATCTCGAGCAAACTGACCGATGCCGCAGAGGATCTGGCAGTCAATGGATTGGATGTCAACTCCGTCATACGCAAGACGTCTGACGCGATCAACAAAGACATTGAGACGCTGAAGACGACATTTGGCAGTCAATAACCGACGAGGAGCGGGCAGAGGAGACGTTGAGTTCAAGCGTCCCCTCGGTCTCGCTTACCCGTGTCCATAAGGAGAGTAACGATGAACGATACGATCGCATTATTGCAGCGTCACCGCTCGATTCGCAAATTCAAGGATATCGCAATTCCGGATGAACAGCTGAAGCAAATCGTCTTGTCCGGTCAAGCGGCCTCGACGTCTTCGAACATTCAAGCGTATAGCGTCATTGTGGTGAAGGATCCGGCTAAGAAACAGAAGCTGGCAGAGCTGTCCGGCAACCAGCAGCAAATCGTAGAAAGCCCGGTGTTCCTAATCTGGTGCGCGGACTTGAACAAAATCCAAACCGCAGTTCGACTGCACGAGGACGTGGAAGTGAAGCAAAATGTGGAGACGCTTTTGCTCGGTACGATCGATGCGACGCTTGCAGCTCAGAACGCAGCGGTGGCAGCCGAATCGCTTGGCTACGGCATTGTCTATATTGGCGGCATCCGCAACAATCCGCAGCAGGTGTCCGAATTGCTGGAGCTTCCGCAACTTGTGTATCCGGTGTTCGGATTGAGCATCGGCGTTCCGGATCAGGAGCCCGATATTCGCCCGCGTCAACCAATCGCGGCGGTATATCACGAGGAGACTTACCAGAATGAGCGAGTCGTCAGCGCCATTCGCGAATACGATGAGGTCACTCGCCATTACTATGCGACGCGCAAGGGCGGCGTCGGCAGAGGCGGCGATCAGGAGACCACTTGGTCGCGCGAAATGCTTCGCCGCTTCAATTCCAATCGGACGCGCGGACATCTGCGCGGGTTTCTGGAAGGCCAAGGCTTCGAACTGCAATAATCGACCATTCCAATGAAGAAAGATGAGGTGTCTCGCTTGAGTCATCAACAACAGGACAAGAAGGCGCATTTTAACGTATTTATGAGGGGCTCGGGGCATCATTCCGCCGCTTGGAAGCACCCGGATTCCAGTCCGAAGGAGGATCTGGATCTCGACTATTACGCGAATATCGCTCGTATTGCGGAACGCGGTTTGTTCGATTCGCTGTTCATGGCGGATAACTATTCCGGCTTAGGCCGGCGGCTGGAGCCGTTCACGCTGCTGTCTGCACTCGCGGCGCTGACGAAGCATGTTGGTTTCATCGCCACGGTGAGCACGACGTACAACGATCCGTATCATGTCGCTCGCAAATTCGCCTCGCTCGATCATATCAGTAAGGGCCGCGCGGCATGGAATATCGTGACCGGCCACTCGAAGGAAGATGCGGAGAACCTCAGCAGGCTTGAGCATCCCGATGTGGCGAAGCGATATGAGATCGGCGACGAGTTCGTTGAGGTGACGAAGCAGCTTTGGGACAGCTGGGAAGAGGATGCGCTCCTCTATGACCGGGATACCGGCGTTGCTCTGGATTCGAGCAAAGTACACGAGATCAAGTTCCAAGGTCAGTATTACAAGGTGAAGGGACCGCTGAACATTCCTCGGCCGCCGCAAGGTTATCCGGTGCTTGTCCAGGCAGGCTCGTCGGAGAATGGCAAGGAGCTGGCGGCGAAGACGGCTGAAGTTATTTTCACGGCTCAGCAGACGCTTGGCGCCGCGCAGGAATTTTACGCGGATGTGAAAGGTCGGCTATCGAAGTACGGTCGTACGCCGGATCAACTGCTCATCATGCCGGGCCTTAGCCCGATCGTCGCCGATACGGAGGCCGAAGCGAGAGACATCGAAGACGAGTTCAACGCGCTACTCAATCCGAAGCAGGCGCTGAGGCGATTGTCCAATTATTTCACCGTCGATCTGACCGAGTATTCGCTGGACGACCTCGTACCGGTCGATAAAGCGAAGCCGTATGGATCGATTACTTCGGGCATTACAAGCCGTCAAGAGGTTGTCGTGGATGCGGCGAAGCGGGATAACATGACGATTCGTCAATTCCTCGCTAGAAGTGCGGCTGCCCACGGCCACGTCTCATTCACCGGCTCTGTCATTCAGACGGCTGATTTTATTGAGAATTGGATTCGCAACAACGGCGCGGATGGATTCAACATTTTGCCGCATATTTACTACACAGGGCTGGAGACGTTCGTTGACAAAGTCGTGCCTGAGCTTCAGAACCGAGGATTGTTCCGTACGGCTTATGAGGGCACCACGCTTCGCGAGAACTTGGGACTCGCGCGTCCAGAGAACAAGAACCGCGCGATCTGGTCGCTGCGCAGACAGCTGGAGCAGGAACAAGCTCAACAGCAAGCGCAGGAGCCGCAGCAGCAGCAGAAGGCTCAGTAAGGTGAGTCGGAAACTCTCTGCTTCGACTCTAACGAACCGATGGAACGCTATTTGCAGCAAATCAGCTCTCAAGGACTCTAACGAACCCAGATGCGCTTATTTAATGGGTTTCCTCACATGCAGCCTGGATTATGACTAAATAGCGATTGTGTGGTCCATTACAGTTTCAATCGAGCAACAAAGCGGCAATTAGCGCGCCTGAGGTTCGTTAGGTACTGGTAGGTTGATAATCTCGAACAAGAGTTGTGCCCGATCAGGGCTCGTGACTCAAAGCACGGAGTAACTCAGAAGCACAATGATTCCCGATACCATCCCATTCTGGGGGGCCAGGGGGTGAAGCCCCGGGGCCCATCATGCAGAAGTGGTTTTGGTGGGATAGAACTCTTATGTAATCCTCTCTTTTGATCAGTCGTAACTCTCAGCAGAACTGGAAAGCGTGTCCCGCAGGGACGAAAGCGGGTATTTGCTCGCATGTTAGGTCTCGTCGAATTCGTCTGCAATTACTTGAACGTCCCTAGAGTACTCAAACGTAGAGCGTGTCCCAAGGGGACTAAAGCGGGCACACGCTCATCGGTGTATAGACCAGTCATCCCGGGGTCCCGGGGTTGGAAACACCGGGGGCCCTCCCTAGCAGGGAGGGTTTGGGTGGGTAGAATCCCGAGGGTTTGGGTGGGTAGAAATCTTGAGAATTTAGGTTGGTAGAAGCACGTAAATAACTTTCAGGAGGAATAATCGATGTCAATCCAATATCGCAAGTTAGGTGCAAGCGGTCTGAAAGTAAGTGAAATCAGCTTAGGCAGCTGGTTGACGTACGGCGGTTATGTGGAGCGCGAGAATGCGGTTCTATCGATCCGCAAAGCGTACGAGCTGGGCGTTAACTTCTTCGATACAGCCAATGTGTATGCCAAGGGTGAAGCGGAGCGCGTAGTTGGCGAGACGCTGCGAGACTTTTCACGTGAATCGTATGTGCTTGCAACCAAAGTGTACGGCAGAATCGGCGACGGCCCGAACGACCGCGGCTTGTCCCGCAAGCATGTAATCGAATCGGCTAATGCAAGCCTGCAGCGCTTGGGCCTGGATTATGTCGATGTGCTGTACAGCCATCGATTCGACGCGGAGACGCCGCTCGAAGAGACGCTGCGGGCGTTCGACGATCTGGTTCGTCAAGGCAAAGTGCTGTATATCGGCGTCAGCGAGTGGACGGCAGCTCAAATTACGGAGGCGTTCGCGATTGCGGATCAATATTTGCTCGATCGCATCGTCGTCAACCAGCCGATCTACAACCTGTTCGAGCGTTATATCGAGAAAGAGATCATTCCGCTCGGCGAGCGCAAAGGCTTCGGACAGGTTGTATTCTCGCCGCTGGCACAAGGATTGCTGACGGGCAAGTACTCGTCTAACGCACAGGTTCCGGCTGATTCCCGCGCCGCGAAGCACGACAACTTCAAAAACAAAATTACAGAAGAGAAGATAGCGAATGTGGAGCAGCTGCAGGCGATCGCGCGAGAGCTTGATATTTCGGTCGGCCAGCTGTCGCTCGCTTGGATTCTTAGACAGCCGAACGTATCGAGCGCGCTCGTCGGCGCAAGCCGTCCAGAGCAGGTAGAAGAGAATGTGAAGGCTTCGGGCATCGTGCTCGATGAGGGCACATTGAAACGGATTGCTGACATTATCGAGAACAATCCGGTGCCATCAAGAGCGTAATCCAGGAAGACGGTTACAAGTTGGCATACGGACAAGCTCCAGTAAACCGACCGTTTACTGGGGCTTGTTATGCGTCGATCGCAGTCTATCACTCGGTGAGGAATGATAGCGGTAAGGAAAAGTCTGCCACATATCGATATTGCAAGATAACGATATATCGCATAAAATAAAAACATAATCAATACGATATATCGTTAATGGGGACGTGATGCGGCATGACGACAGAATGGCAGCAGGAAGAACGGTTATTTTTGCACTTGGGCAACGAACGGGAAACGAACGGATCAGGCAAGCGGTACTTCAGTCGAGGCGGAGTAAAGTATGCACTGCTGGAGCTGCTGCAGCAGGAGAATATGCATGGGTACCAGATGATGAAGGCGCTGGAGGAACAGTCGGGCGGCACGTATAAGCCGAGCGCAGGTTCTATCTATCCGACGCTTCAGATGCTTCGGGATCAGGGCTTCGTCACTGCGTCCAAGATCGATGGCAAGAAAGTATTCGAGATAACGGAAGAAGGACGCACGTACTTGCTCGAGGAGCGGGACAATGAGGATAACAATGCGTCTGGCGAGGAGCGTCCGGAGCAAGCTTTTGCAGAAGAGGAAGAAGGACGTCCGGAAGGGGTGCGGCGCAATCGACGGCTGACGCCGAAGGGCAAGGAACTGCTGCATCTGCTGAAGGCAGCGGAACGCGCTGCGCTGGCTGATCCTGATAAGGCACAGGCGCTGCGGACGGTGCTGCACAGCCTGCTGATATCCCTGCGGCATATTACCGAGGGTACGGAGCAGGGAAGGGAGGCGTCCCAATGAACGGACCGAATCCGATGCAGAACCAGTTCCGCCCTGGCGGCGGAATGGGCGGCGGCGGGATGAGACGTTTCGGTACAGGGGAGAAAGTGAAGCCGGCGAGCATCTTCGGGATGTTCGTCCGCATTTTCGCCCATGTCAGGCTCCAGTGGAAGGCGCTTGTCGTGTCGATCATATGCTTAACCGTCATTTCCTTATTGCAGTTCGCTATTCCTCAATTAACCCGCATTACAATCGACCACATCATTCCAGACCATGCTTACAACAAGCTGTTTCTTATTGCAATCGGCATTCTCGGCTCGGCAGCGCTGTTAGGCGTTCTCGGCTACTTCAGCACATCGCTCATCGCAGCAATCGGGCAGAAGGTGCTCTACCATTTGCGCAACGACTTGTATAACCATATTCAGAGCATGGATGTCTCCTTCTTCGACCGCAACCGTACAGGTGACCTGATGTCTCGGGTGACCAATGACGTCAATATTCTTCAGCAAATGATTTCCTCCAGCATGATGCAGCTAGTTACCGACCTGTTTACCTTTACTTCAATCGCGCTGTATATGCTGTGGATCGATTGGCGGCTGACGCTTCTCCTGCTTGCTACGTTTCCTTGCATGCTGCTGACGACGCGGCTGTTCGGCAAACGGATGAGAGCCTCGTTCCGTACCGTTCAAGAATCGGTCGCGGACGTATCCGATCATCTGCAGAACGCATTGACCGGCATCCGATTGATCAAATCGTTCACCGCGGAATCGTATGAGTCGGAGCGATTCGCGAAGCGTACGGAGCGCAACATGGAGGCGAACATTCAAGTCGTCCGCCTGCGGGCCGCTTACGAGCCCATTATTGATTTTCTCAACTTCGTCGGTTTAGCCATCGTGCTCGTATTCGGCGCTTGGCTCGCGATGAAGGGGTCCATGACGGTCGGCACGATCGTCGCATTCACCGCATACTTGCGTCTGCTGCAAAATCCGATCCGCCACTTCAGCCGGATTATGAATACGATCCAGCAAGCGGCTGCGGGTTATGAGCGGATTATGGAAATTTTGAATACGAAGGCAGAGATCATCGAGAAGCCGAATGCCGTCCGCCTTCCGCCGGTAGATGGGCGCATCGTGTTCGACAAGGTCGATTTTGCCTACAATAGTGATTCGTCCGTTCTGTCATCGTTTGATCTCACGTTGGAAGCAGGACAAATTACAGCGCTTGTCGGCTCCTCGGGTTCCGGCAAGTCGACGATAGCGCATCTCATTGCCAGATTCTACGATCCGCAGCACGGTTCCATTACGATTGACGGGTATAGTCTGAAGGATGTAACGACTCCTTCGCTCCGTGAGCAGATCGGGATCGTGTCGCAGGACATTATTTTGTTCAACGGCTCGATTATAGACAATATCCGCTACGGCAATCTGGAAGCGACAGACCAGGAGGTGCAGGCCGCTGCGGAGGCGGCGAATGCAAGCGACTTCATCGCTTCGTTCCCGCAAGGGTATGACACGATGATCGGCGAGCGCGGCGTGAAGCTGTCGGGCGGTCAGAAGCAGCGGATCTCCATCGCTAGAGCGATTCTCAAAAATCCGCGCATCATCATTCTCGATGAAGCGACGGCATCGCTTGATACCGAATCGGAGCAGCACATTCAGGATGCGCTGGCGAAGCTGCTCAAGGGCCGAACTTGTTTGGTCATTGCGCATCGACTGTCGACGATTCAACAGGCCGATTGCATCTACGTGCTGGAGAGCGGACAGATTGTCGAAAGCGGCAGCCATGCCGAGCTGCTCGAGCAATCCGGACGCTACAAGCAGCTGTATGAGCTGCAATTTCCGAAGAAGACGGAGGGAAGCGGAAGTGACAGCAGCAGCAGCAGTAGCGGCAGCGGCAGCAGGAAGAAAATGACTCCTCACAGGGAAGTGAAGGCTTTGTGAAACCGAAACGAATACTGCTCGATTTTTTCCGTGCAACATGGTATTTCTATTTGCTCTCGATGTGCTTTCATCTCTTATCTAATCTTATCAATGTGTTCTATCCGAAAGTGCTCGGCACATTCACCGATAAGCTGCAGCAGGGCGAGCTGACTCGCGATCTTATTGTTCATTATAGTCTGCTGCTGCTTCTGATCGGCGCTGGAGCGGTGTTGTTCAACGGCATCGCGATGTACTTCATCATGTACGTGGGACGCAAATTCGAATTCAACGTCAGAGGCGGCTTGTTCCGGCATTTCACCGGAATGGGCGAGCGGTTCTATTCGAAGAATGGCGTCGGGAAGCTGCTCAGCTACTTCATGAACGATGTAACGGCTGTGCGCGAATCGATCTCCATGGGCTTCAATGCGACAACGAATGCCGTCATGCTCATGATCTCCGCTATTACGATGATGATCGTCAGCGGCATTCCGGTCTATCTGATTGCAGCCTCGGTACTGCCGCTGCTGCTTATTCCGTTCATCGTCGTCTATCTGGGACCGATCATTCGGAAGCGGTCGATGGAGGTGCAAGAGGCGCTTGGCAGAATGACGGAGACAGCCGAGGAGCAGTTCGGCGGCATCCGGGTGACGAAGAAGTTCGCGGTCGAACCGATCATGAACGAGCGATTCGGCACAACAGTCGATCAGATTCGCCATAATCAGCTGCGTCTCGTACGCGTCTCGTCCTTCTTCCAATCGCTGATCCCGTTCCTCGGAACGGTTGCGCTCATTATCGCGTTGGCTCTCGGCGGTTTTCTGACGATCAAGGGTCATATTTCGCTCGGTAATTTCGTTGCACTGACATTGTACGTGCGCATGATGATGAACCCGCTTCAGCAGATCGGCAATGTCATTAACTCGATTCAGCGTTCGCGCGCTTCGTTGGTGCGGCTCAATAAGCTGCTGTCGCAGCGACAGGAAATCGCCGAGAAGGATGGGGCCAAAGCGGTCGATCTATCGAACGCAGGCATTCGTATCGATAATCTAACGTTTGCCTATCATCCGGGAAGCAGCCCTGTACTTAAAAATATTAACCTCCATATCAAGCCGGGCATGACGCTTGGCATTATCGGCCGTACCGGCAGCGGCAAGACGACCTTGATGAAGCTGCTGCTCCGCACCTATGATCCGGCGCCAGGCACGATTCGATACGGCGATACGGATGTCAGGGATCTGACGCTCGAAAGCTTGCGCACGCAGGTTGCTTATGTGCCGCAGGACGGATTTCTGTTCAGTACGACGATTCGGGAAAATATTGCGTTCTACAAGCGCGACGCGGCGTTGTCCGACGTCGAGACTGCAGCGCAGCAGGCGCAAATCTACGGCAATGTTGCGGAGCTGCCCGATCGGTTCGAGACCAGGCTGGGCGAACGGGGGTTGACGCTGTCCGGCGGACAACGCCAGCGCACTAGCCTCGCCAGGGGATTAATCAAGAACGCGCCGATCATCATTCTCGATGACAGCGTCAGCGCCGTGGACGCCGTGACGGAGAAGGACATTATCGCATCGATCCAGAAGGAGCGCCACCAGAAGACGACGATTATTATCGCTCATCGGATCAGCGCCATCAAACACGCAGACGAAATTATCGTGCTGGATGACGGCGTCATCGTGCAGCGAGGCACTCATGACCAGCTGCTGCAGCAAGAGCAGGGGCTGTACGCTGCCCTTCATGCGATTCAGGAGGAGGGAAGTCTGCATGCGACCGGCACAAGCCATTCATAACTGGCAGATGGATCAGAAGGCGGATCTGAATCAGCCTGAGCAGAAGCCGCAGTACGTCTCGGCGTTCCGAGCGCTGTCCGGCTATATCAAGCCGCATCGATGGGGATTTATTACGGTACTGTGCTGCACGATTATCGCTATTCTATCAGAGCTGCTGCAGCCGTATTTGATGAAGATCGCGATCGATGATAATTTGATGGCTGGCAAAAACGACTACAGCGAGCTTCTTGCGATCTGCGGTGTTTACTTGGGACTTTCCCTATCCAGCTTCGGGTTCTCGTATATTCAGAACAATGTGCTGCAAGGAATCGGCCAGAGCATCGTCTCGCGCATTCGCAAGCAGCTGTTCGGCCATATCATGAAGCAGTCGATGGGTTACTTCGACCGCATGTCGAGCGGCAGTCTCATTACGCATGTGTCGAGCGACACGGAAGCGCTGAACCAGTTCTTCAACCAGGTGCTGCTCAGCTTATTCCGCGACGGACTGACGCTGCTGTTCATCATCGTCATGATGTTCCAGCTCGATACGACACTGGCGCTTTATTGTTTGATTTTGCTGCCGATTATCTCGTTCATTGCGATTGCTTTTCGATCGTTCATGCGTGCGACCTATCAGCTTGCCCGCACACGGCTCTCCCGCATGGTTGCGTTCGTGGCGGAGAACTTGTCCGGCATGCATCTCATTCAAGTGTTCCATCAGCAGAAGGAGCAGGAGAAGCAGTTCGATGAGCGCAACCGATTGTACTTCCAAGCGAATCTGCGCGAAATACGGACCAACGTCGTGTTCGGTCGTACCTTCGATATTCTGAGCAATCTATCGATTGCATGCGTCACTTGGATCGGGGGCAGAGCGGTGCTCGGCCACGATCTGGAGTTCGGGGTGCTGTATGCGTTCATTACGTATATCCGCCAGTTTTTCCAGCCGATCAACACAATTACGCAGCAGTGGAATACGCTTCAGTCGGCAACGGTGGCGATTACACGGATCTGGACGATATTCGCCAGCAAACCGGATATTACGGATCGAAGCGAAGAGGAAGCGGACTCGGCGCCAGGTGAAAAGGTCAAGAAGGGCGACGGACTCAGACAGATGACGCTGACGACAGCGGCGGATCAAGAGGAAGCGGCGGAGACGCATGGGCTTGGACTTGGCGATGTGAAAGGCGACATTGCATTCGAGCATATCTCGTTTTCTTATGAAGAGGGCATTCCGATCATCCGCGAACTCGATCTTCATATTCATGCAGGCGAGCTCATAGGTGTTGTCGGTACGACCGGCGCGGGCAAAAGCTCGCTGATCAGCCTGCTGTGCCGCTTCTATGATGTGAAGGAAGGAAGCATCCGCATCGATGGAACGGATGTGCGCGACATTCCGCAAGCTACGCTTCATCGGCTCGTAGGTCTCGTTCAACAGGAGCCGTACCTTTACTCGGGCAGCATCATCGATAACGTCCGCATGTTCGACGAGTCGATTACGCGCGAGGAGGTCATCGCCGCTTGCGAATTCGTTGGCGCGGATGCCATCGTTCAGAAGCTGCCGGAGGGCTACGATACGAAGTTATCCGAACGCGGCAGCGGATTGTCCGCTGGCGAGCGGCAGCTTATTTCCTTCGCTCGCATTATCGTGTTCAAGCCGAAGGTGCTCATTCTGGATGAAGCAAGCGCGAATCTGGATTCTCACACGGAGCTGCTGATTCAGAATGCGCTTCATGTCGTGTCCCAACAGCGGACGACGATCGTTATCGCGCATCGGTTGTCCACGATTATGCAGGCGGACCGAATCATTGTCATGAGCCGAGGACAGATCGTTGAACAAGGCAATCACAATGAACTTCTCGAGCTTGGCGGTCAGTATCGGGAGCTGTACGAGCACTCGCAGGGGCAGATTGCCGGGTAAGACCGTGAGGCAGTACGGCTCCTGGTGAAGGGCGTCGGTTCAGGTTAACAGCAACGGCACATGCCGCAACAGGCATTTTGGTCAATAGATGGAAGGATAGAGGGGGCTTCCGCCAAGGCGCATGCTTGGCGCTGTGGGGGAGCTGCAAAGGATGATAGAGGAGGCTGTGCCATGACACTTGTCGTGAACAACATTACGGAATTAATCGGAAGGACGCCGCTGGTGCGTCTGAACAATGTACCCGAAGGCAGCGCCGACATTTACTTGAAGCTGGAATTTTTCAATCCCGGCAGCAGCGTGAAGGATCGGATTGCGATCAGCATCATCGAGGAGGCCGAACGCGACGGGCGCTTGAAGAAAGGCGATACGATCGTGGAAGCGACGAGCGGCAATACCGGAATCGGCATTGCGCTCGTTGCGGCGGCGAGAGGTTATAAGGCGATTCTCGTCATGCCGGAGACGATGAGTCTCGAACGGCGCAATCTGCTTCGAGCCTATGGCGCGGAGCTTGTTCTGACGCCGGGTACGGAAGGAATGAAAGGCGCGATTCGGGTGGCTCGCGAACTGTCGGAGCGGCACCCGGACTATTTTCCGGCTCAACAGTTCGATAATGCGGCGAATGCGAAGATCCACCGGGAAACGACAGGCCCCGAAATTGTACGTGCGATCGAGTCGCTCGGCGGATCGCTGGACGGCTTCGTAGCGGGAGTCGGGACAGGCGGTACGATTACCGGAGCGGGCGAGGTGCTTCGCAGTCAATATCCGCATATTCATATCGCGGCGGTCGAGCCGCAGTCATCGCCTGTATTGTCTGGGGGCGCGCCTGGCCTGCACAAAATTCAAGGGATTGGAGCGGGCTTCGTGCCTTCGATTTTGAACACGAACATCTATGATGAAATTATTCAGGTGAGCAATGAGGATGCTTTCGAGGCGGCGCGCAAGGCTGCGAAGGAAGAAGGCATTCTGGGCGGCATCTCGTCCGGTGCAGCGATTCATGCTTCCCTCCAATTGGCGGCTCGACTTGGCGCGGGCAAGCGAATCGTCGCGATTATTCCGAGTAACGGCGAACGTTATCTGTCCACTGTGCTGTACCAGCAGGAGCAGCAGCTGTAATCTATAGGAATACTTTAAGGCGTCCCTTTGGGGCGTCTTTTTGTATGGAAAAAACAATATTTTCAAAGGTAGTTTACTAATCGTTGACAGATTTTCGCCTGGATTTACAATCGGTAAACTTTCATTAGATGACGGTTTCATAGGCGGGCGTCCATTCCATAACAGCCAGCATGAGCTAGAAACGCCTCCATCTTCGATGCCATGACACACTCCGCAAGGGGTGATGATATGGAATATACAATTCGAAAGGAAAGGTGTGTTAATGAGGAAACACAATTGGAAGCGCTTCACTTCCTTGTTCATGGCCGCTGCACTCGTGTTAACGATGTTTAATGCGGCGCCTAAACAAGTTAATGCGGAGGCGTTATCGCTCTCATTCGATTTTGAGGACGGTACGACGCAAGGCTGGGAGGCTAGAGGGGATACGCTGACAGTCGCGGCAGATACCGGGCAGAGCGGTACGCATGCACTGCTGTCCTCGGCGCGCAAGGCGACCTGGAACGGGCCGGGCTATAACGTATTGAACAAGCTGAAGGCAGGTGCGGTCTACCAGATCGAAGCTTATATCAAGCTGCCGACTGGCGTCGCGGACACTACGGCGAATATGACGGTAGGGCGCAAAGCTGCGGGAGAGACTACGACGAATTTTGATTCAGTCGCCTATGCCACACCGGTTACAGCCGGCAATTGGACCAAGCTGTCGGGGAGCTACACCTACACTGGCGACGTGACGGCTCTGCAGCTCTATTTTGAACTGGCGACGCTTGATTCGTTCTATGTCGATCATATTACGATTACGCAGACGAGTGCAGAAGGTACGGGCGGGCCGAATACGAATCCGGATCCGGACGAAGAAGAGTGGACAGGACCAACTTCGTTGTCGTCTGACTTTGAAGATGGTACGCTGCAAGGCTGGGGAGCGCGCGGCGGCGTTGAGGTGCTAACGTCCGAAACTTCGGTGACGCATGGCGGTCAATACAGCATGCTCGTCTCGAATCGCAAGGAGGGCTGGCATGGAGCGCAGGTTGATGTAACGCCGATTATCCAGCAAGGCAAGACCTATGAGTTGTCAGCGTGGGTTCGCCTGCCGGAAGGAACGGCGAATTCGCCGGTGTCGATCGTCGTTCAACGCAGAACAGACGGCACGGACCACTACGAGATGGTCAAATCGACGCAGGCGAATGCGAATGGCTGGGTACAAATTAAGGGTCAGTATAAAGTAGCTAACCCGATCGAGTATCTGGGCGTTTACCTGGAGTCGTTCGATCATCCGACGTTAAGTTTCTACGTGGACGACTTCTCCATTGAGAAAGTGCCGGACGCCGTGCCGATCACCATTCAACAGGATATTCCGAATCTGAAGGATTCCTTCACGAACGATTTCATGCTCGGCACTGCCATTGTTGCCGAAGAGATCAGTGACGTGAACGGTCCGGGCGCTCAATTGATCAAGAAGCACTTCAACAGCATCACGGCCGGCAATGAGATGAAGTGGGATGCGACAGAGCCGACAGAAGGCAATTTCACCTTTGCGCGTGCCGATAAAATAGCCAATTTCGCATTCGATAACGGGATCGCACTGCGCGGTCATACGCTCGTGTGGCATTCGCAGACACCGAATTGGGTGTTCGAGGATGCCAATGGTAATCTCGTTAGCAAAGAAGTGCTGTTTGCCCGAATGAAGACGCATATTGACGCTGTTATGGGTCATTACAAAGGCAAAATCTACGCTTGGGATGTTGTAAACGAAGTCATTGAACCGGGCGATAACAAGCCAGGCGGCCTGCGGAACAGCAAATGGTATCAGATCGCAGGCGAAGAGTTCATCGAGAAGGCGTTCGAATACGCGCATGCGGCAGATCCGAGTGCGAAGCTGTACATTAACGACTACGGTACGGATAATCCGGTCAAACGTCAGAATCTGTACGACCTAGTCAAGCGGCTGAAGGACAAAGGCGTTCCAATCGACGGCGTTGGCCATCAGACGCATATCGGCATTGCAAATCCGACTATCCAAGCGATGGATGAAACGATCGAGAAGTTCACGGATCTTGGCGTCGAGCAGCAAGTGACGGAGCTTGACATGAGCGTCTACACGAGCGATAACGATGCATACGAGACGTTCCCTGAGCAGTTGGCGATTAAGCAGGCTTATCGTTATAAGGAATTGTTCGATGTGTTCAAAAAGCATGCTGATGACTTAACAGCCGTCATCTTCTGGGGCAAAGACGATTTGAACACATGGCTGCGCACCTTCCCGGTTACGCGCAATAACTGGCCGCTGCCGTTCGATGAACGGATGCAGGCGAAACATACCTACTGGGCACTGGTTGATCCTTCGCGCTTACCAGTCCTTCCGAGAGATCCGCAAGCCATCAGGATTGCCAAAGGCACCCCTATTATTGATAACACGCAGGAGCTGCTCTGGCTGAATCAGACGGCGCATTCGGTTGAAGGCAGCAAGATCGATGGTTCGCTGAGGCTGATGTGGGACGAGACGCATTTGTACGCATCGGTGCAAGTGAATGATGCCGTTATCAACGATAACGATACGGTAGAGTTGTTCCTCGACGACAACAACTCGCATGCGGCAAGCATCGAGGCGGACGACAAAGCCTACGTACTGAAGCGCTCCGGCGCAGCAGTGGACGGTGTTACGTATACCGTGACTGAACAGACGGGCGGCTATGTGATTGAAGCGGCTATTCCGATTACGGGCGGCGCGATGAACGTCGGCAAAGGCTTCGATGTTCGTCTGAAGGATGCAGACCAAGCGGATGCCGTGACCTCGTGGAGCGACTATGCGAACACGCAGCAAACGACGACGGCTAATTACGGCCGAGTGACGCTCGACGACGGCATCCAGACCGTGAAGGCGGTCAAAGCGCTGGCGCCGATCACGATCGACGGCGTAGAGGATGCGGCTGAATGGTCGCAGGCGAATACGATTGAGACGAATCGGCAGGTAGAGGGCAGCGGCGGCGCGACCGGCACGGCGAAAGTCAAGTGGGACGATCAATATGTGTATGTGATGGCCCATGTAACGGACCCTGTGCTGAGCGCTAAGAGCAGCAGCCAATGGCTGCAGGACTCGGTTGAGATTTTCGTGGATGCGAACAACCACAAATCGGCCAGCTATGAAGATGATGATGGCCAATATCGCATTAACTTCAACAATGAGCAGTCCTTCGGAGGCGCTGCTAACGCATCCAAGCTGACGTCAGCCGTTAAGCTGACCGACGACGGCTATGATGTTGAAGCTCGAATTGCTGTGGCAGGCTTAGCTGAGGGAGGCTCGATCGGTTTCGACTTCCAAATTAACGATGATGCCAATGATGATGGAAACCGCGAGAACGTGAAGATTTGGAACGATATTACGGGCATTTCATACATGAACACGTCCAACTTCGGTATCGTTCAGTTGACCGATACGGCAATCCGCACAGAGGACGCGGTCAAAGCGACAGGAACAATTACCATCGACGCAGTAGAAGACGCTAGTATATGGGCTAATGCGAAGACGGTTGAAACGAGCAGACAGGTAAACGGCGAAGGCGGTGCGACGGGTACGGCGAAAGTCATGTGGGACGACCAATATTTGTACGTCCTCGCGACGATAAAGGACCCGGCTCTCAGCGATAAGAGCGGCGATCCTTGGCAGCAGGATTCCGTTGAGCTGTACGTGGACCGCAACAATCACAAGACGACTACTTATGAAGATGACGATGGTCAATATCGCGTGAACTTCAAAAACGTTCCGTCGGTCGGCGGCAAGGGAAGTCTCTCGCAGCTGACGTCTGCGACCAAGCTGACAGATGATGGCTACGTTGTCGAGGCGAAAATCGCGCTTCCGAATGCAACGGCAGGACAGCTAATCGGGTTCGACTTCCAGATCAATGACGATGCGAATGACGATGGCATTCGAGATTCAGTAACGATCTGGAGCGATACGTCCGACCTTTCGTGGAGCACGACGGAGAATTTCGGTCAGCTGAAGCTGGTGAACAACACAAGCACTGGCAATGGTGATCCAGGCAATAGCGGACCTGGACCTACAGAACCTAAAGGCCCTACAGAACCTAAAGGACCTACAGGAACTGAAGGTAGTGAGGGTGAGACTGGCAGTACAGGCAACACAGGCAATACGGGCAGCAATGGCGGCCACAAACCGAACTTCAAGGATGTGCCGGCTAACAGCAGCGCGGCTGCAGCGATCTCGCGTCTGGTCGAGCTCGGCATTATTAAAGGCGTAACGGATGATACGTTCGCTCCGAAAGCGCCGCTCAAGCGCTCGCAGCTGGTCCTGATGCTCGTTCGAGCGCTTGGCCTGCAGACGAGCAACGACAGCGGTACGGGTTTCGTAGACGTACCAGCCAGCCGCAGCGACGCGGCTGCTATTGCAGCAGCAGTAGAGGCGGGCCTTGTACAAGGCGCAAACGGCAGCTTCCGTCCGAACGATTCGATGACGCGTCAAGAAGCAGTAGTTGTCCTCATGAGGGCGCTCCGCTATGCGGCTGAACAGCTCGGCCTGGATGTCAGCTCGTTCGTGCTGTCGGAAGCTGCAGCATTCCAAGATGGCAGCTCCATCTCCGACTGGGCGGCAGCAGATATTGCAACAGCGGCATCGCTAGGTTTGGTGAAAGGCGATCCTTCGGGCAAGTTCCGACCGCAGGAAGTGATCTCTCGCGGGGAGACGGCTATTCTGTTGGATCGTGTCCTCACTTTACTGTCGCAGCTGCAGGTTGAAAAGAACAGCTAGAAGCTATATTCACGGATATCGAAAATGAAAAAACAGTCGGGCAGAATATCGATTCTGCTCGACTGTTTTTAATTGTGATCACGTTCGGTCTATGTATAAGGAGCTGCATGCTGAATTAAGAGTGGAAGAGCCCTACTTAATTGTGCGAAAACTTCGATCGGAGTCAATTAAGAGTGAGGTATCCCCACTTAATCTGCGCCAACGTATGGTTCAATTGGCTGCGTGATGAATTAAGAGTAGAAGAACCCCGCTTAATTGTGCAAATAGCTCAATCGGAATCAATTAAGAAGGGGATGCCCCCACTTAATCTGCGCCAACGTATGATTTATTGGCAGCGTGTTGAATGAAGTGTGGAAGAGCCCCGCTTAATAGTGCGAAACTCTCAATGGGAGTCAATTAAGAGTGGGATATCCCCACTTAATCTGCGCCAACGTATGATGTATGGGCTGCATGTTGAATTAAAAGTGGAAGAGCCCCGCTTAATTGTGCGAAACTCTCGATCGGAGCCAATTAAGAGTGAGGTATCCCCACTTAATCTGCGCCAACGTATGATGTATGGGTTTGCATGTTGAATTAAGAGTGGAAGAGCCCCGCTTAATTGTGCGAAACTCTCGATCGAAGTCAATTAAGAGTAGGGTATCCCCACTTAATCTGCTCCAACGTATGGTTCATTGACTGTGTGATGAATTAAGAGTGGAAGAGCCCTACTTAATTGTGCGAAAACCTTGATCGGAGTCAATTAAGAGTGGTGTATCCCCACTTAATCTGCGCCAACGTATGGTTCATTTACTGTGTGATGAATTAAGAGTGGAAGAGCCCCGCTTAATTGTGCGAAACTCTCGATCGAAGTCAATTAAGAGTAGGGTATCCCCACTTAATCTGCGCCAACCTATGATTCATCGGCTGCATGCTGAATGAAGAGTGGAAGAGCCCCGCTTAATTGTGCGAAACCCTCGAGGGGAATCAATTAAGAGTGGGATGTCCCACTTAAATTTGCGCCGACGTATGATTTATTGGCTGCATGCTGAATGAAGAGTGGAAGATCCCCGCTTAATTGTGCGAAACCCTCGAGGGGAATCAATTAAGAGTGGGATATCCCCATTTAAATTTGCGCCAACGTATGATTTATTGGCTACGTGATGAATTACGAGTGGAAGAGCCCCGCTTAATAGTGCGAAAACCTCGATCGGAGCCAATTCAGAGTGAGGTATCTCCACTTAATCTGCGCCAACCTATGATTTATTGGCTACGTGATGAATTACGAGTGGAAGAGCCCCGCTTAATAGTGCGAAACTCTCGATCGAAGTCAATTAAGAGTAGGGTATCCCCACTTAATCTGCGCCAACGTATGATTTATTGGCTACGTGATGAATTACGAGTGGAAGAGCCCCGCTTAATTTGTGAGAAAACCTCGATCGGAGCAATTAAGAGTGGGGTATCCCCACTAATCTGCGTCGACGTATGATTTATTGGCTGTGTGATGAATTAAGAGTGGAAGAGCCCCGCTTAATTGTGCGAAAACCTCGAGAGGAATCAATTAAGAGTGGGATATCCCCACTTAAATTTGCGCCAACGTATGATTTATTGGCTACGTGATGAATTACGAGTGGAAGAGCCCCGC
>NZ_BTCK01000043.1:0-56062 GCF_033239625.1 Paenibacillus sp. CCS19 | reverse complement strand
GGCGCGGCGAGGTCGGGCGTCTGCTCGGCGCAGAGCGCGCGCTTGCGGCGAAGCAGCAGGAGACGGATCGCGCGCTTGCGCAGCTGCGCGAGACGAAGCAGACGGCTGCAGCGCGAATTGCCGATGCGGAGAAGGAGACGACCAAGCTGCCGGAGCTGCAGGAGCAGCTTCAGCGACTGCGGGACAAGCTCCGGCTGCTCATGGAGCTGACGGAAGCGTCGAAGCGCTTCAACGAGTTCACTCGCTTAGAAGCAGAACACAAGCAAATCGTTCATAAGCTTCGCAGCGAACATGATCGGCTGGAATCGGCATGGCTGGAAGGGCAGGCAAGCTTGCTCGCGGTGCATCTGCATGACGGCAAGCCTTGTCCGGTCTGCGGCAGTGCCGAGCATCCGGCGAAGGCTCAGCCATCCGCTGAGCTGCCTTCACGCGAGGCGCTGCAGCAATTGAAGCAGCAGCTGAGTAAGGCGGAACACGAGCTCAGCACAGCGTCGGCTCAAGCTGCATCAGCACAAGAAGGGCGCGACAGACGCAGCGGCGATATTGCGGAATATGGCATCCAGCTTAACGCCGACTTTGCAGAACAGCAGGCTGCGACGACAAGAGAAGGCTCAAGGCTCCGTGAAGAGACGGATCGACTGAAACAAATCCACGCGGAGCTAACCGCGCTTCGAGAGCAAGCAGCAGAAGCTGATCGTCAGCTTGAGGCACATTTGCGCGAGAAGGACGAACTCGCATTGAAGCTGCAAGCTGCAACGGCTGACCGCAGCGCGAAGCAATCGCGTCTCGAGGCAGAGCTGGAGGCAGTCGAAGAACAGCTTCGCACGCCGGAACAGTTGAACGCCAAGCTCAACGCGATTCGTCAAGAAGCGAATAAGCTTAATGCCGCATGGAAAGCGGCAGAAGAATCGCTGCTCGCAGCGACAACCAAGCTGGCGGAACAGCGGGCAGCAGCTGAGCAGTTGATTCATACCCTTGCAGATGCAGAGGCAGAGCTGACAGAGGCATCAGCAAGGTTCCAGGCCGAGCTTGCGAAGGATGGCTTCCAGGATGCAGACAGCTACCGAGCGGTGAAACTGCCGGAGCAAACGCGAGCATCGCTCCGTGCATCTTCAGATGCGTATCGCACCGCGGTTGCGGCTGCAACGGATGGCGTCGCGCAGCTTGAACAAGAGCTTGCCGATCAATCGCCGATCGACACGACATCTCTTGAACTCGCGCTTGTGGATCTTAGAACCGAGCTGGAGCAAGCGTTAACGCATCTTCAGACAGCGGAACGATACGCCAGCGAAGCGATTCGTCTCCAGAACGCTGTGTCCGAAGCGGGCGGACGTTGTACCGAGCTAGAGCGTCAGTTGGAGCAGGTCGCGGACTTATACAGCATGATGAAAGGCGACAATGCGCTTAAGATCTCATTCGAGCGCTACATTCTTATCGAGTATCTCGATCAAATTCTACATGCAGCGAACGAACGGCTCCGCGGCTTGTCGGATGGTCAGTTCGTCCTGCAGCGGAGCGACCGGCTTGAGGCACGCGGGAAGCAGAGCGGCCTAGGGCTCGATGTGTATGATGCCTATACCGGCCAGAATCGCGATGTTAAATCTCTGTCCGGCGGCGAGAAGTTCAACGCTTCACTCGCCCTGGCGCTTGGGATGACGGATGTCATCCAGTCTCATCAAGGCGGTATCTCGATCGAGATGATGTTCATAGACGAGGGCTTCGGCTCGTTGGACGAAGAATCGCTTGGCAAAGCCATTCTGACGCTCATCGATCTGCAGAAGGCTGGGCGTATGATTGGCGTCATCTCCCACGTTCAGGAGCTGAAGCAAGCGTTCCCGGCGACGATCGAAGTTACCAAGACGAAGGAAGGCCACAGCCGAACGTCCATCGTGTTGAAATAGCGTTTGCTTCATTTATAGCTTTCATGCTTTCATTCATTTTCAGCCGAGCACATCGACATGCGCTCGGCTATTTGCTGTTTGAATACGTATCCGATAGGCATGGAAACTGAAAACTCCACAACCCAGCTTGGCCGCATCGAAATTTGAACTATAAATTATAGTGGTTTCTTCTTTAATTTGTGTAGTGTAAACCGCTTTCATTTTCTTTAACATGGAATAGACAGTTCTCGAAAGGAGGACATTTCCGATAAAATGTAACCGCTTTAATTAGGCTGCCGAATTTATCAATGGGGTGTTGGTACAAGAAAAACCTTGTACTGCAAGCCTCGGCGAATGCCGAGAGGCTACAGATTATTTATTCTCAGGAGGGGAAGTAACACGATGAGCAAACGGTGGAAGCAGATTTTGATGATTATGTTCGCGGTTGCATTGTTGTTGCCGCAGTTTGGGGTCGCTCAGAAGGCAAGTGCGGCCGTTGCGAATGGAAATCATGTTCTGAAAATACAAACTACAGGCGGGAAACAGTGGGATGGCGCGCAAATAGCCACAGGGGTAGGCGGCTTGAATTTAGTTGCCGGCACATCCTACACCTTCTCCTATGACTTATACACCCCTGACCAAGATGTGGCAGGCATTGTTCTACAGACTAGCGCCTACAACTGGATTAAAGACTCAGGAGCTTTAAGCGCGGCAAGCCCGGCTTGGACTTCCTATTCAGCGACGTATGCTTATACGGCTGCAAGCGGCGCTAATATTCAGTTTGTTAAAAAAGGTGATAGCGGAGCTACGGATGCCAAGAATATCACTTACTACATCGACAACTTTGTTGTTAAGAACGCAACGAGTGGAGATGTTGTTTACACAGCCAACTTTGAAGATCAAGCCGCTGACGGTTTTGTATCGAGCGGGACTGCTACACTGTCCGCCACAGCACCGCCGCAGGCAGCAAACAATTATTTCTTAAAGGTCCAAACTACAGGCGGGCAGCAATGGGACGGCGCGCAGATAGCTACAGGGGCAGCCGGCTTGAATTTAGTTGCCGGCACATCCTACACCTTCTCCTATGATTTATATACCCCTGACAAAGACATAGCAGGCATGCTTCTGCAAACCAACTCCAGCTACGACTGGATTAGTCAAGTAGGAGCTTTAAGCGCGGCAAATCCCGCTTGGACTTCCCATACGGGGTCTCATGCTTATACAGCCGCAAGCGGTTCACAGATTCAGTTTGCTAAATTTGGCGATAGCGGAGCTACGGATACCAAAAATATTACTTACTACATTGACAACTTTGTTGTTAAAGACGCGGGTGGCAATGTTGTTTACTCAGCCAACTTTGACGACAAAGCGACTCATGGTTTTACATCAAGCGGATCTGCTGCTTTGTCAGTCGTTAATAGCACCAGTGCTGTAACAACAACACCAACGATTAACCCGGATGTTCTTAAATTGCCAAGCATCAAGGATACGTACCCGGACTATTTGATGGGCAACATCATCGGTCCCTATTACATGCAAGACTCCATCATGCCTGTCTTGAAAGCCCAGTTCGGCGTTGTGACATCTGAGAACGCGATGAAGCCGGCTTCGCTGATCGGCACCAGCGCCTCTACGCATGACGTCAAGGATCTGAACTTTAACCAAGCGGACAAAGAGGTTCAGAGCGCGATCGACAACGGTCTTAAAGTACATGGGCATACGCTCGTCTGGGAATCGCAATCGATTCCGTGGTTGAACAATGATAAGACCTCCAGCTCCGACTCGACTCCATCCAACCCTGGTCTGACCGCGGATGGGGCATATGCGAACATGAATGCGTACATTAATGCGGTGCTCACGCATTTTGACGGAAAGTACAATGCGAGCACGCAGAACATCATCTCGTGGGACGTCGTCAACGAAGCGTTCAGCGGCAGCGTCCGCGACAGCAAGCTGGATCCGACAGACTGGCACAGCTACCTGAAAAACACCCCGTGGCTGAAGGCAACGGACGAGAACTACGTCGAACAAGCGTTCAAGTACGCCCGTGCGGCGGAGCCGGATTACAACGTCCTGTTGTACTACAACGACTATAGCATGGACGACCAGAATAAAGCCGCAGCAGTGCGCGACATGGTGAAAGACATTAATGACCGTTGGGCCTTGGATCACCCTGGCAAGCAGCTCATACAGGGCGTCGGCTTGCAAGAGCATAACGGCCTCGGCACCAACCCTAACAACCAGAGAAAGACGATTCAGATGTTCAAAAATATCGGCGTCAAGGTTTCGATCAGCGAGCTGGACATCTCCGCTGGCACGAACTCGCAGCAGACAACCGAACAGGTACAAGCCCAAGCCGCACAGTACGCACGGTTGATGCAGGTTTATACCGATCCCGCCTTCAAGGACACGGTTCAGCGCATCTCCATCTGGGGGCTGACAGACACCAACAGCTGGTTGTCTAGCGGCAGCCCGCTGCTGTTCGACGGCAACCTGTACCCGAAAGACGCGTTTAACGCCGTGATCGACCCGGTCAAGTACCTTGAGAATTACCAAGCTCCGACAAAGCCTGCTGGGGGCAAAACCTCAACAGCTGCGAAAGGAACGCCGGTCATCGACGGTACGAAAGACGACATTTGGAATTCGACAACGCCTATCGATATCAATGTAACGCAACCAGGCAACACGAAGGCGGATACGCACATGCCGGCCGCTACCGCTCGCATGTTGTGGGACAACGGGAACCTGTACGTACTCGCGCAGGTGGCCAAAGATCCGTCCGAACCGTTGGACAAGGGGAACGGAAACCCTTGGGAGCAGGATTCGGTCGAGGTGGTTGTCGACCTGACGAACGGCTCCAGCGCCATGTACTCGAACGCTTCCGGGCATTACCGCGTTCGGTATGACGGCTTTGCGACGGTGGACGCAGGCATGACGGATAATCAAGGCGTTGCAACGAATATGACCTCCGCGACGACGTTCGACGAGACGACGAACTCCTACACCGTCGAGATGCAGATTCCGTTCATCCAGATTACGCCTGAGGTCGGTAAGCAAGTCGGCTTTGACGTTCAAGTGAATGACGCGAAAGAGGCTGTACGCATTGGCGCGTTCGCATGGAACGACGCTACCGGAACGGCTTATCAGGATCTATTCAAGATTGGTACATTGGAACTTGCGGCAGCGCCGACAGTAACACCACCAACGACAACACCGGTAACAACGCCACCGGTAACGACGCCAGTAGACAATACGGAGCCAGAAGATAACACGGACCAAGGCGGCGAGCAGCCGGCTCAGACTCCAGCATTCGAAGATCTATCCACGGTGCCTTGGGCGACTGATGCCATTAACCGTCTTGCAGCGCTTGGCATTATCAACGGTGCAACGGAGACGACATTCGATCCGAAATCGCCTGTCAAACGCGCTCAGCTCGTCCTGATGCTCGTTCGTGCGCTCGATCTGGAGCCTGTGACAAGCGGCGGGGCTGTCTTCAAGGATGTTCCTGCAAGCAGAAGCGATGCTGGCGCGATTGCCGCCGCTGTGCAAGCAGGTCTTATCCAAGGAAGCAACAACAACTTCCGTCCGAATGATGCGATGACGCGTGAAGAAGCGATTGTTGTATTGATGAGAGCGTACCGCTTCGCAGCGGAAGCGCTAGGTATCGATGCCAGCGCGATCGAATCCGATGGTACGGCAAGTTTCCGGGATCATGATCAGCTGTCGAAATGGGCAGCGGATGATGTAATGGCTGCAGCGAATCTTGGTCTCGTACAAGGCGACTTGACGGGCAGCTTCCGTCCGCAAGGTAAGATTACGCGTGCGGAGACGGCGG
Organism: Paenibacillus sp. CCS19; assembly: GCF_033239625.1. NCBI lineage: Bacteria > Bacillati > Bacillota > Bacilli > Caryophanales > Paenibacillaceae > Paenibacillus > Paenibacillus sp. CCS19. The sequence goes on along the minus strand of NZ_BTCK01000043.1, from coordinate 50,347 downwards.
TCATCATCGACCGTATGATGACTCTATTGATCACACAGTTAGGTGAAGAGGCGTAAAAGTTTAGTTTTGACCCTTAAGCATGCAATTTAGATCGTCTAAGAAGGCCTGTTCGCATAGGATGCGGGCAGGCCTTCTGTATGCGATAAGTACATTGGTTATAGAATAATTGATGGAATTTGTACTACAATAGATATATTGAGTAGAGTGACACAAGTATCATCTCGCAAGATGGCTTACATCTCGCTCCGATTTATGAAGGAGGCGCCTATGACTCGAATAGCTAACAACCTAACGGAGCTGATCGGCGGAACACCGCTGCTTCGGCTGTCGAATTATGAGAAGAAGCTGGATCTTCCAGCTCAAGTCATCGCAAAACTTGAATATTTCAACCCAGCCGGCAGCGTGAAGGACCGGATCGGTTTTGCAATGATTAAAGATGCCGAGGAGAAAGGGCTGCTGCGTCCAGGTTCCGTCATCATTGAACCGACCAGCGGCAATACGGGCATTGCGCTTGCCTTCGCAGCTGCTGCGCTTGGCTACCGCCTTATGATTGTGCTGCCGGAATCGTTCAGTCTCGAGCGCCGTCTGCTGATGAAGGCGCTGGGCGCCGAGCTTATTCTTACGCCAGCGGCAGAAGGCATGCGCGGAGCGATTAATCGTGCCGAGGAGCTCAAGGCGGAGCTGAAGGATGCTTACATTCCGCAGCAATTCGAGAATGAGGCCAACCCAGCCATCCACCGTGTTACAACGGCTGAAGAAATTTGGGCAGACACCGACGGCGAAGTGGATGTATTCGTTGCCGGCGTAGGCACCGGCGGTACGGTAACGGGTGTCGGATCGGTGCTGAAGGAGCGCAAACCAGGCGTTCATATCGTGGCCGTCGAACCTGCCGAATCGCCTATTCTCTCCGGCGGCAAACCAGGTGCGCATCGCATTCAGGGCATTGGCGCAGGCTTTGTGCCTGGTGTTCTTCGCCGTGACGTTATCGATGAAATTGTTCAAGTGCCTGCGGATCAAGCGTATGAGACGTCCCGCACTCTGGCGCGCAGCGAAGGGCTGCTCGTTGGCATCTCGTCCGGCGCGGCTGTTTATGCCGCTTCGTTACTAGCCCGCAAGCCTGAATTCCATGGCAAGCGCATCGTCGCATTGCTCCCCGATACTGGCGAGCGCTACTTGTCGGCTGGCTTGTACGGCAGCATGGAATAAACGCCAACAACGGTGTCGGATTTTATCGAAAACAGATTGACTTCATTAGACAAAGCGTGTATTCTATAAAAGTCGCTGTTAACGCGAAGATCAGACACGCTGATGTAGCTCAGCTGGTAGAGCAACGCATTCGTAATGCGTAGGTCGGGGGTTCGAATCCCTTCATCAGCACCATACTTGAATGATGACGCGATCCTCACGGGTCGCGTTTTTTGCTGTATATTTTCAATCACGCACTAATCATCCAAACCTATGCGAACCTCTCTAGCATGAGAGGATTCTGATAGGTTCAACTTTATAGTATAATAGAAGCACTTAATGGAACGATGGAGGACTGGCATGACGCAAATTAAACAATTAGTAAGCCAAGACGAATTTACTGGCTTTTATTTACTCAAGGAGCTTGAGGTTCGGCAGACCAACGCGACGCCGCCCAAAGATTATTTCGATATCGTGCTCAGCGATTCAACCGGGCAGCTGACCGCGAAGCTGTGGGACGTATCGCCGACGGACAAGGAAACCTTTTTCCCAATGGGTTTGGTCAAAGTAAGAGGCATCGTCCAGACGTATCGGGAACGTCTTCAAATCAAGATCGTTCAAATGCGTCTCGCCACGCCGGAGGACGGCGTGACCATTACCGAGTTTATTCGTTCGGCGCCTATCCGCCCTATTGACCTTATTTATACGATTAAGAATACGACTGCTTCTATCGTCAACGATGAAGTGCGGACGATTGTTGAATATTGCATTGCGAAGGCCGAGGATAAACTGATGGATTATCCTGCTGCCAAGACGCACCATCATGCTTATTACGCGGGGCTGGCTTACCATACAGTGCGAATGCTTGAGCTTGGCGAATTTATTATCCGTCAGCGTCCTTTCTTGAATGGAGATATGCTGCGTGCGGGAATCATTTTACATGACATAGCGAAGACCGAAGAGTTGAATGCACGGCTCGGTGTCGTATCCGATTACAGCATAACGGGCAAGCTGATTGGACATATCGCGCTCGCTTCATCATGGATTACGGAGGCGGCGATTCGCTCTGACATTCCGCTGGAATCCGAACGTGTAGTCGGCTTGCAACATCTTGTCCTGTCGCATCACAATACGGGCGAGTGGGGAAGCCCTGTGCAGCCGCAGACGGCTGAAGCCGTAGCGCTTCATTATATTGATTCGCTGGACGCCAAGCTGCAGATGGTGGAGGACGCGCTTGATTCGACGCCGGAATCGGAGCCTTGGACGCCGATGATTCGTGGTCTGGAGAATAAGGCAGTCTATCGTACCCCTAATTAATATTTCTATTCAACAATTTATCGATTTGTCATAGCGATGACGAATCGACTTTGATACAATGAGAATGATTATCGTTATCCAGCGAGTGAGAACTAGAAAGGATCGATCGGCCATCATGTCTTCCACTACGAATCGCAACAAGACCAGCCAGGCTGTTGATCCTGACAAACAAGAGCTGCCGCCGCTTCGTTCACGACCGGCTGTTGGCTTGCTCGTTCTATTGTTCGGCGCAGCAGCATTGGCGTTCAGCATCGCATTGTCGATTTCATTCGGCGCCGTACATATGAGCCTGTCGACCGTATGGACAGCGGTGTTTCAGTTCAATCCGGACATTACGCATCACCAGATTATCCGCGAGATTCGACTTCCGAGGGTACTGGCATCCGCAGTGGTCGGCGCAGCCTTCGCAGTTGCGGGGGCGCTTATGCAGGGGATTACGCGCAACCCGATGGCCGACTCCAGCATTCTTGGTTTGAACGCAGGTTCGGCACTTGCGCTAGCGCTTTGTTTCGCGCTTGCACCGAGGTTGTCTTACAACATGATTCTGTTCCTATGTTTTATCGGTGCTGCAATTGGTGCAGTCATTGTATTCGGGATAAGCGCCGTATCCAGAGGCGGATTTACGCCGGTACGCCTTGTCCTGTCAGGTTCTGCCGTATCCGCGTTGTTGTATGCCCTTAGCGAAGGAATCGCGCTGCACTTCCGAATCGGACAGGATCTTGCGTTCTGGATCGCCGGCGGCGTAGCGAATGTGAAGTGGGAACAGTTTCTTACGATCACGCCGTGGGTATTCGTCTCCATCTTGGTCGCTATCGTCCTATCCCGATCGATTACGCTGCTTAGCCTGGGGGAGGAAATCGCAATCAATCTGGGCCAGCGCACACAGCTGATTCGAGTGATGGCTATTATTGTCATCATTGTATTGGCAGGGGCGTCCGTATCGGTTGTAGGGGCGGTCTCCTTCGTTGGGCTGATCGTACCGCATATTACGCGTTATTTGGTCGGCGTCGATTATCGCTGGATTATTCCTTGCTCGGCGATACTGGGCGGCCTTCTTGTCGTATTGGCCGATCTTGGCGCACGAATGATCAATCCGCCGTATGAATTCCCTATCGGCGCTTTGATCGCAATGCTTGGCGTTCCATTCTTCCTCTACTTGGCGCGCAACGAGAGGAGAGGGCTGTAATGGACATGATCAATCGGTTCGGCATCGAACAGCGCCGCCGCAAGAGAAGCATTCTCGTGTTATCTGTACTAGGCGCTTTAATCGTTATAACGTTCATTATTAGTATGAACACAGGCTTCATCCGCCTGTCGCCGCTCGACGTGCTGAAGACGTTGTTTGGCATGGGGACGAGCAAGCAAGAGCTTATATTGTTCGATTTCCGTCTGCCGCGAATCGTGATTTCCGTTCTGATCGGAGCGGGACTCGCCGTATCGGGCTGCATTCTGCAAGGCGTAACGCGCAATGCGCTGGCTGACCCTGGTCTGCTCGGCATTAATGCGGGTGCAGGTCTTGCGGTTATTTTGTTCGTCTGCTTCTACCCGTCGACAAGCAGCGTGCCGGTGTTCGGACTGCCGCTTCTGGCGCTCCTGGGCGCTGGTTTGACGGCGCTTCTCATCTTCGGTCTTGCACACAAGAAGAACGAAGGGGTTTCTCCTACAAGTCTCATCCTTACCGGAATTGCCGTTGCGGCAGGCATTAATGCTGCCATGATCGTACTGACCTTAACGCTAAGCCCTGAGCAGTACCAGTTCGTTGCGACATGGATCGCCGGCAGCATCTGGGGAGCGAACTGGAAATTCGTACTGGCGCTGCTTCCTTGGATCGTTATCCTGCTGCCCTATGTAATGTGGAAAGCCAACATGATGAACATTCTGAACCTAAGCGATCAGACGGCTGCCGGACTTGGCGCTCCGATCGCGGCAAGCCGCGGCAAACTGATGTTTGCCGCTGTCGCACTTGCAGGCTCGTGCGTTGCTGTGAGCGGCGGAATCGGCTTCGTTGGTTTGATTGGCCCGCATCTTGCGCGTACGCTCGTTGGTCCGAAGCATCAGCAGCTGCTTCCTGCATCGGCAATGGTCGGAGCTCTGCTCACGATTATTGCGGACACGATCAGCCGTTCCATGTCATCCGCAGAAATTCCAACAGGTGTTGTAGTCGCCGTTATCGGCGCTCCTTATTTCCTGTACCTGCTCGCGAGAACGAAAAGTTCGTAACGTGCGAAGTATCGATTACGCAAAGGAGCTCGAAACTTTTGATAAAACGCTTTTTCTCCTATTACCGGCCGTATAGAGGCTTGTTCATGCTCGACTTCGGCTGCGCCGTGTTAGCTGGCTTGATCGAACTTGGTTTCCCGATTGCGATTAATAAGTTCGTCGATGAACTTCTTCCTAATGGCGAATGGGGGATCATCGTAGGCGCTTCAATTGGCCTGCTTGCCCTATATATCCTGAATATGTTCCTGATGTACATCGTGAACTATTACGGCCATATGCTCGGGATCAATATTGAAACCGATATGCGTAAGAAGTTATTTGAGCATATTCAGAAGCTTTCATTCCGTTTCTTCGACAATACGAAGACAGGACATCTGCTCAGCCGTCTGACGAACGATATGATGCAGATCGGAGAGGTAGCCCACCATGGTCCAGAGGACTTGTTCATTGCGGTGATGACGCTGCTCGGCGCTTTCACCTTGATGATGCTCATTCACTGGAAACTCGCCGTTATGACGTTCATTATCGTACCGGCAATTATTTGGGTCGTCATCTACTTCAATGGCAAAATGACGAAGGCGATTCACCAGCTCTTCGGCGATATCGGCGATTTCAATGCGCGCATCGAGGATAACGTTGGCGGCATTCGCGTCGTTCAAGCGTTCACGAACGAGAAGCACGAGATCAACCAATTCACAGAGAACAACAGCCGTTTCCGTCTGACGAAGCTGATGTCCTACAAGCTGATTGCCAAGAACGGCTCGATCAGCTACATGATGATGCGTTTCGTTACTTTGTTCGTCATGGTATGCGGTACTTGGTTCGTTATTAAAGGCGGCTTGTCTTATGGCGAATTTATCGGCTTCCTGCTGCTCACGAACGTATTCTTCCGTCCCATTGAGAAAATCAACGCGATTATCGAGAGCTATCCGCAAGGCATCGCAGGCTTCAAGCGTTACACGGAGCTGCTCGATACGGAACCGGACATTCAAGATTCGCCGAAAGCTGTCGAGCTTGGCGAATTGAAACAGGCGATTCGATTCGAGAACGTATCGTTCGGTTACGAGAACGAAGCGTCGGTGCTGAGCGGCATCGACCTGACGATCCGCAAGGGTGAGACGGTCGCATTCGTTGGCCCATCCGGTGCCGGCAAAACGACGCTCTGCAGCCTGCTGCCGCGTTTCTATGAGGTAGCCGAAGGTCGAATTACGGTCGACGGATCCGATATCCGCGACGTTAAGCTTGAGTCGCTGCGCCGTCAGATCGGCATCGTGCAGCAGGACGTGTTCCTGTTCGCGGGCACGATCCGCGAGAACTTGTTGTACGGCAAGCTGGGAGCTTCGGAGAATGAACTGTGGACTGCAGCGCGCCAAGCGCGGCTGGAGGCGTTCATTCAATCGCAGCCCGAAGGCATGGACACGGTAATCGGCGAACGCGGCGTGAAGCTGTCCGGCGGACAGAAGCAGCGTCTGGCGATCGCGCGCATGTTCCTGAAGAACCCGCCGATTCTTATTCTGGATGAAGCGACGTCCGCGCTTGATACAGAGACAGAGATGATGATTCAGCAATCGCTGAGCGATTTGTCGCAAGGCCGTACGACGCTCGTTATCGCACACCGTCTGGCAACGATCAAGAATGCGGATCGCATCGTCGTCGTCACGCCTGAAGGCATCGCCGAACAAGGCCGCCACGAAGAACTCGTGAACGCCGGCGGCATCTACAGCCGCCTCCACGAAGCCCAATTCGGTGCTTTGCAGACGAGTTGATCCCAAACGATATAGACGCAAAATAAAGAAGCGCTGCTTGGCAGCGCTTCTTTATTTTGCGTAACGTAGGAATGAAAGTAGATCGAATCAACCCTTGTCTGACAGGTTTTTTTTCTACTTATGAAAGTGCTACCTTTAACAAAAAGGGATATGAGTTTGAGGCCTGCTATTACTAACGAAATATTGTAACCCCACAGGAGCCTCATTACTTACAAAGGAAGGGGGAGCCGCTTATGAAGAGGATGTTCATGATGACGATGATAGCAGCGTTAATTCTTACTGCCTGTGGGAGGACTTCGTCTGACGTGAAATCTAATAATAAAGGGAATATAGCAGCTAGCAAGGAAAACAAGGAAGGAGAATCGAATAAGGTGGATATCGACGCGTCAAAACCATTTGTACCTGAAAATCCTGAGAATATGCCCAATGATGACATCAGTAATTCGGATGTTGGAGAGAAATCAGGCACCAAACTCGAAGACTACGCGAAGGAAGATTGGTACCAGACTTTGCTCGCGAATGCACAGATGAATGTCGGCAATAACTATCGACTGAAAGCGATCATCGACAAGGCGAAAGCCGGAGAAGAAGTTACGATCGCCTCGATCGGCGGTTCCATCACGGAAGGCGCCGGAGCGAAGAACTATTCGGAAAGCTATGCTTATCGAACTTATGAATATTTCAAGAATGAATACGGCACTAAAGACGGTACTAACATTCACTTCATCAATGCGGGAGTCGGCGGAACTCCTTCGACATTCGGGATCATGCGCTATCAACGTGACATCGTATCGAGGGTGACGGACTCCGACGGACTTCCAGACATCGTTATGGTAGAATTTGCGGTCAATGACTATGGCGAACCAACCAATCATCAAGCTTATGAATCACTCGTCAAGAATATTTTGCTTCAACCTAATGCTCCTGTTGTCATAATCGTATTCGCCGTATTTCCTAGCGGTTTTACGTTGCAAGACGAATTAAAGAAAGTCGGACAGACTTATGATCTGATGATGGTCAGCACCAAAGACAGCGCTTTTCCTCATATCGGAAAAGAATGGACGGAAGATCAATTTTTCTATGATATTTATCATCCAACGTCGCTTGGACATGGCGTTATGGCAGATGCGATCTTCCATACGATCAAGACGGCGGCAGAGAAGGAAACTTCCGCTTCCGATATTGACCTGGACGTACCGCCAGCGTATGGAACGCAGTTTGTCGGGCTTAAGACGATTTTTAAAGATAGTTATGATGAGAGCATTCAACTGTCTCTCGGAGGCTTCAGCGAGGATGACCCGAACGTGTACCGTAATTTCCCGATCGGCAAACTTTATGAGCACAACTTCCATCATGTCGGCGGAACTAAGAGCCTGAAGTTTACGATAAACAGCAAGAACCTCCTGCTTGCTTACCGTGCCGTTAACGATGCAACCTTCGGTGAAATCGATGTTTATGTAGACGGGGAGAAAGCGAAAACGATCAATGGCAATACGGGAAGCTGGGGTCAGTCCGTTGTGGATCTGATCTTTTCCGAGGACACGGCTGCACAACATACCATAGAGATTAAGATGGCAGAAGGCAGCGAGGATAAGAAGTTTACGATTACTTGCATGGGATATACGGAGTAATTTATCGCGCTAGCCTTTGCTAGCGCTTTTTACATGCAACAAAAAAATGTGACCCAACAGGTCACACGACTCCCAGCACGCTGTTCCCGACACGCACCTCAGTCTCGCCGCCGAACCAATACGCACGAACAAAAGTTGTGACCTAACAGGTCGCACGACTCTCAGCACGCAGTCACCAATATGCGTCACTTTTTCAATACCGACCCCTTCCGGGGTCCCGGGGCTCTCCAACCCCGGGGGTCCTCCCTAGCAGGGAGGATTTAGGTGGGTAGAAAAGTTGGATTTAAGGTTCGATAATATTAGGGTTTAAATTTTAAGTAAGTGGATCCAAGGGGCACGGCCCCATGGATCCTACTGAGGGACTTGGTCGCGCTTCCTAAAGAACGACTTCAACGCATTATAAACTTCCGTTTTCTCCCTTATCACGTGATACATGAAATGCGGGAACTGAATGTGCTTGTAGGCAGACATGAGCGTACTTGAGCGATTGTATTGATTCACTTCGCCGTAGCCAAACAGGTTCGCGCGCTTCAGCAGCTCGCCGATCAGCTTGACGCAGCGTTCGTTGTCGCTCGTGAGGTTGTCGCCGTCGGAGAAGTGGAAAGGGTAGATGTTATACATATTCGGCGGGTAGCGGCTGTCGATGATTTCGATCGCTTTGATATAAGCGGAGGAGCAGATGGTGCCGCCGCTCTCGCCGCGGGTGAAGAACTCCTCCTCGGTAACTTCCTTCGCTTCCGTATGGTGGGCGATGAAGACGAGCTCGACCTTCTCATATTGATGGCGCAGGAAGCGGGTCATCCAGAAGAAGAAGCTGCGCGCGCAATATTTTTCGAACGAACCCATCGAACCTGACGTATCCATCATCGCGATGATGACCGCATTGGACTGCGGCTTAATGATTTCTTCCCATGTCTTGTAACGAAGATCGTCCGGCGAGATATGGTGGATGCCCGGCTGTCCGGTCGTCGCATTGCGGCGGAGGTTCTCCATAATGGTCCGCTTCTTGTCGATGTTGGACATGATGCCCTTCTTGCGGATGTCGTTGAAGCGGACTTCCTTCGTCTCCAGCTGATCTCGATCCTTCTGCTTGAGAAAAGGGAGCTCGAGCTCTTCGAACAGCATCGCTTCCAGCTCCGCCAGGCTGATCTCGGCTTCGATCACATCCTCGCCAGGCTGATCGCCGGCGCCTTCGCCTTTGCCAGGGCCTTGCGCTGCTTGCGGATCAACGCCAAGCACGTCGCCGACTTGGCTGTCCCCGTCGCCCTGTCCGACATGCTTGTTCTTGTTGAAGTTATAAACAATTCGATATTCATCGAGGCTTCGGATCGGCACCTTAATGACCTGTTTGCCGTCCGACATGACAATGCTCTCTTCGGAGACAAGGTCTGGCAGGTTCTGCTTGATTGCTTCCTTGACTTTCTCTTGGTGACGCGCTTGATCCTGATAGCCCTTGCGGTGGAGCGACCAGTCCTCGCGGGATACGATGAATGAGCGATGATTATCCAATGTGCCCATGTCGGAGCACCTCCCGTCTTATGCCAATCGAATGCACGCTAAGCTGCGCATCTCAATAACGCTACATGTTCCTTACTATATTCAGCGGGAGATTCCGATATGTTGACAGATGTCCGTGTACCGGAATGTGATATAATGGCGCAAGGTGAAACGGCTGTCGCCGTCTTTTATACAACGCAGAAGGGATGAATCTATTTATGTCAATGTTGAACAAATACGGCGCGATTGGCGCTCTCTATGCCTTGCTCGCTGTCGCATTCGGTGCATTCGGCGCGCACGGGTTGAAGGATGTGCTCGATGAGGACATGCTCGAAGTATTCGAGACAGGGGTTCGTTATCAAATGTATCATGGACTCGGCATCCTTATCGTCGCTGTACTCTCCGATCGAGTAAGCAATGCGAAATTGCTCCGCAGAGGCGCGATGCTGTTACATATCGGGATTATTTTGTTCTCGGGAAGTCTCTATGCACTAAGCTTGAGCGATACCAAATGGCTCGGTGCGATTACGCCGCTTGGCGGAGTCTGCTTCCTCATCGGTTGGGCTATGATTGTGTGGACGCTCTGGTCCGGCAGAAACGAAGTGCGAAGCGGGAAGTAACGAGACCAAGATCCAAGGTCGGCATCCTTTCGACAAGAGCCTGAATATTCTCTTAGCTAGCGACAAAGATTAGCATTTTTTTCTATCCCAACGAACTGCATTGATATATAATAAAGCCAACAATCTAGTTGCGCGTGCATTTCGGATAGAGGAAGGACGTTTTCAGGTGACAAGTCGGAAGCTAAAGCCCGATGGGGCTCGATTCACGAGGAAGCCAATAAGTATTCGATCCTTGAAATGGCAGTATCGGAGCATCTGGTGCGTTGCGGCTGCGATGATTGTTTTCGCAGTGTTGGCGGTGGCAGAGCATGCTCGGTTTGACAACACGTTATTGTTCATCATTGCTGCTATTAGCGGGCTTGGCATGGTCAGTGTGCTGCATCGAATGCTCCGTGAACGGGCAGGCATTGAGGCGGCTTGGTCCGGCATCCGACATAACCCATTGCCGTTCTATGCGATGGACCGCACAGGACATATTATAGAGCTGAACGAAGCAGCAGCGATGTCGCTTGGCCTCGAAGCTCATTCTCGTTCGCCGATCGGCGAGCGCTTCGACCGTTATGTCGACGCTTCAGACATTAAGCCGTTGTCCGAGCATGCCGAATTGGCGGCGAGCGGACAATCGACTCAGATCATTATCGGTCTTCGCTCCGTCTCGGGCGAAATCTCCCATTGGCGGGCATTGCTTGCACCGGCAGGTTCTGTCGGCTGCCCGGTCGGCTGCATTCTTATTGCGCAAGATGTTAGTGAACGTAGACGCAATGAAGAGCACACGCATCATTTGACCCACTATGATGACCATACCGGTCTGCCGAATCGCAGACTGTTCATCGAACAACTTGATGGAATGCTGGCTGCAATAGCGGGCAATTCCGATACGGTGTTGACCGTATGCTGTATCGATATCGACCACTTCAAACTGATTAACGCTTCATTCGGACATGATTACGGCGACATGCTGCTGATGCAGGTTGCGGACCGGCTGCTGCGAAGCTGTGGCGAAGGCGATCTGATCTGCAGGATGGAAGGCGATAAGTTCGGCATTGTGCTGTCAGATACGACAGGTGGCGATCATCCAGCCGATGCGATTGTCCAATTGATCGCTGTATTGGAGGAGCCATTCGATCTGCAAGGCGTTCCGATTCATATTACGGCTAGCGCAGGTTACTCGACGAGCCGACAGGAGCCTCATCGATCCGATAAGCTGCTGCGCAACGCGAATCTTGCGCTGATTAAGGCGAAGGAGAGCGGCCGCAACGAATGTCAGGGATACCGGGAAGAGTGGGATGAAGCATCGCTCGAGCGGCTTCGCATGCAGCATGATTTGCGCCGAGCCGTTATTAATGGGGAGTTTATGCTTCATTATCAGCCGCAGTACGATATGCGCTCAGGGGCGATCGTCGGCGTCGAAGCGCTGTTACGCTGGCACCATCCCGTTAGAGGCTTGATTCCGCCGTCGCAGTTCATTCCGATTGCGGAGGACAGCGGCATTATTGTACCGATCGGTCAATGGGTGCTGGAGGAAGCGTGCCGGCAGAACAAGGAATGGCAGGATGCAGGACTTCCGAAGATTCCAGTATCAGTGAATCTGTCGATGCGTCAATTCTGGCAGCCGAACTTTCCGGAATCGGTAGCTGCGGTACTGGAGCGTGTAGGTTTAGCGCCCCGATATTTAGAATTGGAGATCACGGAATCGATGACGATGGACGCGGAGAAGCTGACGAACAGCCTGCTTCGACTTACGGATCTCGGCATCGCTATCAGCATCGACGATTTCGGCACGGGCTACAGCTCGTTCAGCTATTTGAAGCACTTCCCGATTGATCGTCTGAAGATCGATCGTTCCTTCGTAAGCGATATTGAAGAGGATCCGGACGACGCGGAGATTGTAGCAGCCATTATCGCGATGGCGCACAATTTGCACATGCAAGTCATTGCGGAGGGCGTCGAGACGGCACAGCAAGTTGATTTTCTCAAAATGCATCTATGCGACGAAATGCAAGGCTACTATGGCAGCCCGCCAGTGCCGAGCGAACGGATCGCCGAGATGTTAGCAGCCTAAAGAAGAAGCCGGCTCGCAGCGAATATTCGCTGTAAGCCGGCTTTTATTTGTGAAGATGTCTGTTGAACGAGCGGCAGACATCTGCGCGGTTATTATTTTATACAGAGAAGTCGTCAATTTCATTGAGCTTGAATGTGTATACTTGCTTCTCATCCACATGGTAGACCGTTAACAGTTCGGTAGCTTCGTCCAAGTTAATGATTCTTCCGGGGATGCTGAGCGAAACCCCAAGACCTTTGTTCACCTTCAAACGAATCAGCTTGTTCTTGTCCATATATTCTCGAAATTGTGCTGCAATCGAAGCGAATGGACTTGTGCTAAGCGTTGGCGTTGATGGCGGCTTGGACTTGCGGTCGGACGCATTTCCTGGATTGGAGATAGCCTTAGCAGGCTCCGATGAGGAAACTGTTCTGGATTGCTTCTGTGGTGCTGGCGTCGATGTTATTGGCCTTTGCTGTTCATTCTGATGCTGTTCCCGCATGGCATCAATAAGTAGTCCTAATGCACTACCAGACAGCACTCGGAAGTCTGGGAACCCTCCATTATTCAAGACATGCAGCAATTGTTCCATCGCTTTAGCGTTCGTTTCGCCTTCGACGAGTATTTCGACTTGAAACAGATGTGTCTGTTGACCCTTATTCGTTGGAATCATGAGGTCCTCCGGCCTAACTTGATTATTAATGATATGTGAACGTTACTACTATATCAGATTGAGCTTGGCGCGAACAAGCATTCTTGCATCATATTATCGTCTCGCACCAGTCATGAACCGATGCATATAGTGAATACGTGCGGAAGAAAGTTGGCACATCTAAGCAATTGCCACGCTGGAGGAGGGGAACGGGACACCAATGATGCGCATGGTTCCCTATGAATTGGATAACGGCCAGACTGTCGTCGGCATTGAAGTTAAGCTACCGAAGACGACGCTGTTAGCCTGGATGACGGATAAAGGATACATTATGTGCGGGGCTTTGGACGTAGGTCTTTTGAACCGCGATCTTGCGGATCGCGGCATTCTGGCAGGCCGTGCAGTCGGCGTTCGTACGTTGGAGCAGCTGATGGAAGCGCCGCTCGAATCGGTGACGACGCATGCGGAGCAGATCGGCATTCATGCCGGAATGAGCGGCCGAGAAGCGCTGAAGCTGTTAGTTTGAACGAAGGCGAGAGTGGCATAAGGTGGAGATGAATAAAGCCTCTGAATCAGGACGACCGGAGTGATCCGACCGCCTGAAACAGAGGCTTTTATGTGGATTGAATTGTTTTTCGCAGCATCGATTATTCGTGTTGAAACAGCTTCTGAAGGTTCACGTTGTAAGGCGCTCTTATTATGCCCTTCTCCGTTATTATGGCCGTTACCAGCTCGTTAGGCGTAACATCGAATGCGGGGTTGAACACTTTGACGCCTTCTGGCGCTGTCCGTTTGCCGAACCCTTCGGTGATCTCTTCGGCGTGTCGCTCTTCGATCGGAATAAGGTCGCCGCTTGGCGTATTCAAGTCGATCGTAGACAGTGGACAAGCGACATAGAAAGGAATGCCGTGTGCCTTAGCAAGAATTGCAACACTGTATGTACCGATTTTGTTAGCGACATCGCCGTTAGCCGCGACGCGGTCCGTACCGACGATAACGGCGTTGATCCAGCCCTTGGACATCACCATGCCTGCCATGTTGTCGCAGATCAGTGTTACATCTACACCGGCTTGATGCAGCTCGAACGCTGTAAGGCGAGCACCCTGCAGAACAGGCCGCGTCTCGTCCGCGAACACTTTGAGCGTCATCCCTTTCTCCTGTGCCAGATAAAATGGCGCAAGCGCTGTTCCGTACTTAGCCGTTGCCAATCCGCCGGCATTGCAGTGCGTCAGAACGCCCATGCCATCCTCGAACAGCTCGAGTGCATGTACGCCGATGAGGCGGCATGTTTCTTCGTCTTCGCTCTGGATCGCGATCGCATCGTCGAGCAGCGCCAGCTTGCACTGCTCAAGCGATGCGCCTTCGGCAACGAGAGAGGCAGCAAGCGCCTTCATCCGATCAAGTGCCCAGAATAGATTGACGGCAGTCGGACGGGAGGTTGCAAGATGCTCGGCAGTTTGATTGACCGATGCGAGCCATTGCTCTGGGGTGCCTGCTGCTTCACGCGAGCCCAGTACAACGCCGTACGCTGCCGCAATCCCGATCGCTGGCGCACCGCGAACGGCTAGATGTTTGATCGCATCCCATACGCTTTGCGCGGTATGGAGTTCAAGGTAAGTAACTTCTCCCGGGAGAAGGCGTTGATCGAGAAGGTCGAGATGTGTGGTGGCCCAAATAACGGGCTGAAGTCCTGCGTAAGTTGAAGCAGCAGTCATGCTTGTAACCTTCTTTCCATGTATATCGAATATTAGTTCGAGCAATCGGGTGGCGCATTCCATACCTTCCGTTAATTTCCTCGTTCATAGGGGGGATTCCAGTAAGGGCATGAATACCGCGAAACCCTCGGCTCGTTGTGCATATATTTGTCGGATAAATCCATGTCTAGACGCAACTCCACTTAGTATACTGAAATATATTTCGCGTTGGAACCTCTTCTTGTTATAATGAAGGTTGGACAATTAGACCGCCGTTGTGACGGTATGAATGGATAGGTCAGGGGGGAATACATACAATGAGCGAGCAAGAGCAATTGAATCAACCGGTCGCGCTCAAGGAGTGGGCGGTGACGGTTCGATCGTTGGCTGAGGGCGAACTGATTATGGTCATGCGCAAAGGCGGCATTGTAGAAGAGACGCGAGATTTCCGGCTTATCAAGCCCAGCTTCTACTTAATGCCAGCATTCGAGCACCAGCGTGAAGAGCTGCTGAAGGCACCTTATCAAGGGCGGATCGCCGGGACGCTGGAAGGATGGTCCAAGGAAGCGGAGACGATGACGCTCGAAGCTTACGCCGAGGTAGCCCAAGACATCGAGGTATACGACAGCGAAACGCTGGAGCGCGTTTTTGGCGAGCATATATGGACGGAGACGTTCGCAGAGGAACGATTGAAGTGGAAGAAGAAAAACCCGCTTCACGTACTGCTGCTGCGTGTGTACAAGCTTGATCGCCCGATTACGGTTCCGATGCAGCCCGCTTATACGGGTTGTAAGTCATGGGTGACGCTTGAGGACGGAGTACCAGAGGTAGGCATGACGCCTGTGTTGAGTGATACGGACTTCGCGGAGAAGGTTAATAGAATCGTGGAACGTTTACAAGGGTAACGTATATAGCTCGTGCTGAGGTTCTTCATCAAACGCTCAGGTTCCCTCCATGAATCGCACATTGATTTGTAACAAGACTTATAATAAAATAATTATTGAGAATCAGTGAGAATCATGAATGCTTGTATGTTATGAGGAGAACAACGCTACACTTACGGGACGTTTGACCCGCTTCAGCCATGATCTGGCTAGTGAGTGGACCCCCATAACTAGAAGATACATTTCACCTATTTGGAAGGAGCGGCTTGTATGTCGACACAATTCATCATCAACGACCTGAAAGCGTCGGTTGAAGGTAAGGAAATATTGAAGGGCATTAATCTAGAAATTAAAGGTGGCGAGATCCATGCGATCATGGGTCCGAACGGTACGGGTAAATCGACGCTCGCATCGGCGCTCATGGGCCATCCGAAATATGAAGTAACAGGCGGTACGGCGCATCTGAACGGCGAAGACATCCTCGAGATGGAAGTTGACGAGCGCGCACGTGCAGGCATGTTCCTTGCCATGCAATATCCAAGCGAAATTACGGGCGTAACGAACTCCGACTTCCTGCGCAGCGCAATCAACGCGCGCCGTGAAGAAGGCAATGAGATCTCCCTCATCAAGTTCATCCGTCAAATGGAAAGCAAGATGAAAGAACTCGAGATGAACACAGAGTTTGCTCATCGTTACCTGAACGAAGGCTTCTCCGGCGGCGAGAAGAAACGTAACGAAATTCTTCAAATGATGCTGCTCGATCCGAAACTCGTCATTCTTGACGAAATCGACTCCGGTCTTGATATCGATGCGCTGAGAATCGTATCGAACGGCGTTAACGCTATGCGTTCCGAAGACCGCGGCTTCCTCGTTATCACGCACTACCAACGTCTGCTTAACTACATCAAGCCAGACTTCGTGCACGTTATGATGCAAGGCCGCATCGTGAAATCCGGCGGTCCTGAATTGGCAGAGCGCCTGGAGAACGAAGGTTATGATTGGGTGAAAGAAGAACTCGGCATCGTGGACGAAACAGTAGGCCAAGCTTAATCGGAGGGGGATATCGAGCATGAGTATTCAATTATCGACTCCCGTAAACCGGCAAGCAGCCGAAGCGTTGTCGCGCAGCAAGGGAGAGCCAGAATGGCTGACGGCCAAACGCGCCGAAGCAGCAGAACTGGTGGAGACACTGGAACTACCGAAAGTAGAGAAAACGAGAATCGATCGCTGGAACCTGTCGGCGTACGGTCAATACAAAGCAGCTCAGCCTGTTAACAGTGCAGCAGAGCTGTCCGAAGACATCCAAGCATTCGTGCCGGAGTCGCAATCGGGTCTTCTCATTACGCGTGGATCTGGCGCGGTATTCAGTACGTTGTCGGATGAACTGAAGGCGCAAGGCGTTATTTTTACAGATCTCGAAACAGCTGCTCGCGAGCACGGTGCAATCGTACAACAGTACCTGCATACGGTCGTAGCGAGCAATGAAGATAAATTGTCGGCGCTTCACAGCGCGCTCTGGAACGGCGGCGTATTCGTATACGTGCCGAAGAACGTTGAAGTAGAGCTTCCGCTTCAAGCGGTGCTGTACAATGACGATGCAGAAGCGACGTTCGCGCCGCATGTTCTGATCGTTGCCGAGTCGAACAGCCGTGTAACGTACGTAGACAACGTCATCACGACGGGCAGCGCAGCACAAGTTGCAGCCATCCACCACGGTGTGGTTGAAGTTGTTGCTAAAGCTGGCGCCAAAGTAAGCTTCGCTTCCATTCACAGCATGGGCGAAGAAGTAGTCGATATTTCGATCCGCCGCGCAGCGCTTGACAACGATGCACGCGTAGAATGGATTATCGGCGACCTGAACGATGGCAACACGCTTTCGGATACGAAGTCGGTTCTTAACGGCCGCGGTTCGTCTTCCGATTCCAAAGTCATCAGCATCGGCTCGAAGAAGCAGAAGCTGTCCCTGACGACGCAAGCCGTTCACTGGGGCAAGAGCACGGACAGCCAGATGATTACGCGTGCGGTTATGCGTGAAGAAGCAACGGCAATCATCAACGGCATTACGAAGATCGAGAAGGGCGCAACGAAAGCGAACGGCGAGCAGACAGAGAAAGTTCTTATGCTCAGCCCTAAATCGCGCGGTGACGCGAACCCGATTCTTCTCATCGATGAAGATGATGTAACGGCTGGCCACGCAGCGAGCGTTGGTCAAGTGAATCCGGAGCAAGTTTACTATCTGATGTCCCGAGGCATTGCCAAGATTGATGCTGAACGGCTCATTATTTACGGTTTCTTGGCGCCTGTCGTATCGGAAATTCCGATTGACGCCGTCCGTGAGCAGCTGCAGCGTCTGCTCGAAAGGAAGCTGGAAGCATGAATGTAAATGCGATACGGGAACAATTCCCGATATTGCATCAAGAGATAAACGGGCATTCGCTCGTTTACCTGGACAGCGCGGCGACTTCACAGAAGCCGCGTTCCGTCATTGATGCGGTAAAACGTTATTATGAGTGGGATAACGCGAACGTTCACCGTGGTGTGCATACACTGGGCTCGCGTGCGACTGAAGGATATGAAGCCGCACGTGCGAAAGTGGCTGCTTTTCTGAACGCATCGAGCGAAGAGGAAATTGTGTTCACACGTGGTACGACGGCAGCGATTAACCTTGTTGCGAGCAGCTATGCCCGTTCGGTATGCGGCGAAGGCGACGAGATCGTGATTACGCCAATGGAGCACCACAGCAATTTGATTCCTTGGCAACAGGCTGCGAAAGCAACCGGCGCGACGCTCAAGTACATTCCGCTTCAGCCTGACGGTACCATTAGCCTTGCTGATGTAGAAGCGACGGTTACGAGCCGCACGAAAGTCGTCTCGATGACATATGCTTCGAACGTGCTGGGCGTCATCAATCCAGTGAAGGAAGTTGCTGCGATCGCTCATCGCAATGGCGCTGTAATGGTCGTTGACGGTGCGCAGAGCACGCCGCATCTGAAGGTGGATGTGCAAGACCTTGATTGCGATTTCTACGCATTCTCCGCGCACAAAATGTGCGGTCCTACCGGTATCGGCGCGCTGTACGGCAAGAAGGCGATTCTCAGCCGCATGGAGCCGATCGAATACGGCGGCGAGATGATTGATTTCGTTGAGCTGTACGAATCGACTTGGAAGGATGTGCCGACTCGCTTCGAAGGTGGTACGCCAATCATTGCCGGTGCGATCGGACTTGCGGCGGCGATTGATTTTCTTGAAGAGATCGGGCTGGACCATATTCATCATCATGAGCAAAAGCTTGCAGCCTATGCTTACGAGCAACTGTCGGCGATCGACGGTATTACGATCTATGGACCGAAGGAAGGCCGTGTCGGGCTGGTCACATTCAACCTGGATGACGTTCATCCGCATGACGTGGCAACCGCGCTTGATTCCGAAGGAATCGCGGTGCGGGCAGGCCATCACTGCTGCCAGCCGCTTATGCGCTGGCTGAATGTAAGCTCGACGGCGCGGGCAAGCTTCTATCTATACAATACCGAAGAAGAGATTGACCGGCTTGCAGCTTCGCTGCAGCGGACAAAGGAGTTTTTCGGCCATGCAATTGGATGATTTGTATCGCAGAGTGATCATGGATCACTATAAGAACCCGAGAAACCGGGGAACCTTGGACAACGAATCGGTAACGATTAACCTTAACAACCCGACATGCGGCGATCGCATTGCGCTCCAGCTACAGGTTGAAGACGGCAAAGTCATCGATGCGAAGTTCAGCGGCGAAGGCTGTTCGATCAGCTTGTCGTCCGCCTCGATGATGACCGAAGCCGTGAAGGGCAGGACGTACGAGCAAGCGCTTGAGCTTGCTGAACGTTTCTCCGCTCTCATGAAAGGCGAATCGGTTGAATTCGAGGAGCTTGAAGATATTGAGGCACTGTCTGGTGTGAACAAATTCCCTGCACGCATCAAGTGCGCAACACTTTCGTGGAACGCGCTTCGCAAAGGAATTGAGCAGCAGCAGCAATCATAGATTCATCTGAATTGTCCACCACGCTCGATAACAGGTCGAGTATTCCTATACAGATCCACTTCATAAGGAGGCGTGACTGCCATGGCAAAGAGTATGCCAGAAATGGAAGAGTACAAATATGGCTTTCGCGACGAGCACAAGGCGATTTTCCAATCCGGTAAAGGATTGACGCCTGAGATCGTTCGCACTATCTCGGAGATGAAAGGCGAACCTGAGTTCATGTTGAACTTCCGCCTGAAATCGCTTGAGCAATTCAACAAAATGCCAATGCCGCAATGGGGCGGCAACATGGACGATCTTGACTTCAACGACATCCAATACTATGTTAAGCCATCCGAGAAACAGGGCAAAACGTGGGAAGAAGTTCCGGCTGAAATCAAGGAAACGTTCGATAAGCTCGGTATTCCAGAAGCAGAGCAGAAGTTCCTTGCCGGCGTATCGGCTCAATACGAGTCCGAGGTCGTTTACCACAGCATGCAAGAGGATCTTGCGAAGCAAGGCGTTATCTTTACGGATACGGACACGGCGCTTCGCGAGCATCCAGAGCTGTTCCAAGAGTACTTCGGTACGGTCATCCCGCCAGCGGACAACAAGTTCGCAGCGCTTAACAGCGCAGTATGGTCGGGCGGCAGCTTCATCTATGTACCGAAAGGCGTGCAGTGCGAAATCCCGCTGCAAGCTTACTTCCGTATCAACTCGGAGAACATGGGTCAGTTCGAGCGTACGCTCATCATCGCTGACGAAGGCAGCTTCGTACACTATGTAGAGGGCTGTACAGCTCCTGTATACAGCACGAACTCGCTGCACTCCGCAGTCGTTGAGATCATCGTGAAGAAGGACGCTCGCGTTCGTTACACGACGATTCAGAACTGGGCACCAAACATCTACAACCTCGTTACGAAGCGCGCCGTTGCTGAAGAGAATGCAACGATGGAGTGGGTCGACGGCAACATCGGCTCCAAGCTGACGATGAAATACCCTGCAGTCGTGCTCAAAGGCCGCGGCGCGAAAGGCATGGTATTGTCGATCGCAGTAGCAGGCAAAGGCCAGCACCAAGACGCAGGCGCTAAGATGATCCACCTGGCACCGGATACGACGTCGACGATCGTGTCGAAGTCGATCTCGAAGCACGGCGGTAAAGTAACGTACCGCGGTCTCGCTTCGTTCGGACGCAACTCCGAAGGCTCCAAAGCAAACATCAAATGCGATACGCTCATCCTCGACAACGAGTCGACGTCGGATACGATCCCGTACAACGAGATCATGAACGACAACATCACGCTCGAGCATGAAGCGACTGTATCGAAGGTGTCCGAGGATCAACTCTTCTACCTGATGAGCCGCGGTCTGACGGAAGACGAAGCAACGCAAATGATCGTTATGGGCTTCATCGAACCGTTCACGAAAGAACTGCCGATGGAGTACGCGGTCGAGATGAACCGTCTCATTAAGTTCGAGATGGAAGGTTCGATCGGTTAACATTGCAATACCAAGCCCCTCGCTAATATCGGCGAGGGGCTTTTTGCTGCGTTTTCGCAGGAGTGGAAGCGTGAAGAGCTTAAAAGGCGTGAAAGACATGAAGGACATGAAAGACATGAAAGACATGAAAGAGGCAAGAGCATGAAAACATTGGCCGCTGCGCGGCGGCATCATGATTCCGATCGCTGTTGTCCCCAGATTGTTCTGATCTTATAAATTCTTTATCGGTTACAATCCGGTTGACAAAGGCGAGCGCTCCGCTTCTCCATCATGATTGCCGCCGCTTCGCTAGGTGATGCTTCGAAGGCTTGTTTCGCTTCGCGGATGCTGCCGGTTCACCTGCGGTGGGCAGCGTGAAGCCCCTTGCCTAGAGACGGCTCGGGGCTTGGAATTTCAATGAGGGTGGGAAAATGGGGGACCGCTTCGCGTTCGGTCACGCGAGGCTATTGCCGCGTGACTTTTTCGCTTCGCGGATGATGCCTTTTCACCTGCGGTGGGCAGCGTGAAGCCCCTTGCCTAGAGACGGCTCGGGGCTCTTAGAAGCAACTTTGCATGTAAAGGTGCGTATATATTCCATATTCAGGAATGTGAATTAGTTGATTAGGAGGGGAAAGTCATAACGAGGAAGACGGTTATTACTGCTATAAGTTTGTTTGTGGTTATCTGCCTGGTTGGAGTGGGAGTCTATTTGTACAAAATGCAAGCGTCGAAGAAGATCGATGTAGAGACGGCATCGGTAATTATTACGAATGATAGTGCGGATTCGGTTGAGACGACAACGATACGTGTACAAGGGAAGCTGCATAAACCGCTATTCAAGCAGCATTATTTTGAGGGCAGCTTCGTTATTGATGGGATTGAGGCTACAACTAAGGATTGGCAGAACAAGATTCATATCATGAAGCATAGCAACGGTGTAAATATGGGAGGGCTTTTGTATTCAGCTGCAGCTGCTCCACATGTGACTACATTTTATGGTGTGATCTATTTCGATGATGATTTCGAGCAGATCAACATCGTAACCGGTGCGGATTGGATCGGTGGGAACCAGAAGGATTCCTTGTACATTGTGACGGGGACGAACTATGGGCAGGCTGTTGAGACTCAGGATCATCTTAGGGAGCAGTTCGACCGAGATGATTGGTTTATGCCTAAAGCTAGAGACACTCAAACGAATTGATACGTGGACGAATAAGCTTGCTCCATCAGTTAGAGAACTGATGGAGCAAGCTTTTTTTACTGCCGAAAGAACTAGTTATAATGATAGAATGAGAGCATTAGTGCTTAACATAACACCTCATTTGAATAGCATTAGCCATTGTATCGTACGCGAGAATTGGTATCGTATAAGTATCAGCCGGAGGGGGAACTTGCATTTGGGCAAATACAGTTGGAATCCATTAACCAGGTTCAGCGTGAACCGTCAGTTGCTGCTGCTGCTGCTCGTGATGGTCATTCCGATTCTTATTCTTCAGGTATATGGGAGTGCTAAGGCAGAGGAGATTATGACTAGGAACGTGACCAGTGCTTATGCGGAGACGAGTAAGCAGAACTTGTCATTAATCAGCAGGGATATTGATACGATTAGCAAAATCACATCAACGATTATCGCGAATCCAATCACACAGCAGCTGCGGACGGATTTATCGGCAGGCAGTGAGGTAATCGATCGGGTGCGCAAGTATTCGGCAGCGGATATCATGTTGTCCAACTATTCGACGACAGCCGATGGCTCCAGCACGATTGCGTATTCCTTCTACGTGTATGACCCCAATGACTTATACGAATTCGCGCCTAAACGGCAAATGGCTGCGAGCGGTGTATATTTCTTCACGAAGGAGCAGGCTCCACCTGTCTGGTATGAAGAAGCGGTGCAGCGCAAGGGTGAAGGTTATATGAAGGTCATCGACAGCATGGTGCAGATGGCGCCGAGGTCGAAGACGCTGGCCTATATTCGTGCCGTGCGGGATACGAGCAGCGGAAACAACGTCATCGGTGTACTTGTAGCCACCAATATGGAGGACCAGATTGGATTATCGATCAATTCGGTAGACTTGCCGGAAGGCGGCAATGTGTATTTTACAGATGGACAGGGAACGATTCTCGCCTCGAATGAGGCAGGTCGACTTGGAACGCAGCTTACCGTGCCGCTGGAATTGCAGCAGCAGAGCGGTCCGGGCAGATCGATTCATCTCATTGAAGCGGACAGCATCTATGTGTCCACGTTCGGCAATGATGGGCGGGAGCTCGTCTACAATATTCCGAAGCAGCCGCTGCTCAAACAACAGACTGAATTTAAACGGATTATTCAGGTGCTGTCGATTATCTATCTGGCGTTATGCTGTGTCGTTATGACTTATTTCTGGCGTTCTCTCATGAAACCGCTTCAGAAAATGGCTTCGTTCTCACGCTCCTATGAGCCAGGCAAGCTTGTACCAGGAACGCCTGCCAAGGATAGAAGGGATGAGATTGGTATTCTGATGTCCTCACTTTACGATATGGCGCGACGTCTGAACATGCTGATTAAAGATAAGTATCAAATGGAGATTAAACAGAAGGAAACGCAGCTTCAAATGCTCTATCAGCAGATCAATCCGCATCTGCTCTACAACACGCTGGAAAGCATCTATTGGAAAAGCACGATCGAAGGCCGTTCGGAATCTGCCGAGATGATCAAGGATTTGTCCAAACTGATGCGTATCAGCTTAAGCCGCGGCCGCGAGTTGATTACGATCGGAGAAGAGCTGGAGCATGCAGGCGCTTATATCAAGCTGCAGCAGCATCGATATGCCTTCACTTTCAATGTCGACTGGCGCATACCTGATGAGGCGCTTCCTTATCTCATCCCGAAAATCACGCTGCAGCCGCTTATCGAGAACGCGATCATTCACGGCATCAAGCATATGGGCGAAGACGGGGAAATCGGGATTGATATTCGTATTGAGAATAGCGCGATCATCATCCAAATCGAAGATAATGGCTACAAAGAGGTCGACACAGGTGCGATTGAGCGCATGATAGCCGGCAACGGTTCAGGCGAACATTCCGGGTATGGCATTCGTAATATCCAGCAGCGGATTCAGCTGCATTTTGGCACAGCTTACGGCCTGAACTACCGCCGCCGCGAAGGCGGGGGAACAATCGCCCGCCTCACCATGCCCGCCGTCACCGAAGCGCCGGAGGAAGAAAGCTAACGGGCTGTCGCGCAGCGTCCATGCGAAGCATCACTCACTATATCAGCAGTTGCCTGCAAAATCTAAAGCAGGCAACAGCCCAATCTTTTAAATCCCGTCAACGGCGAGTCAAGAAGCGAAGCGGCAGCGTCATTCCGTAGAAGCGAAGTACTTGCTTCCGAAGCAGCTTTTCTCCGAAAAGCTTGTAGTTCGCCTTTGTATCCGGATTGTTACCACTTCTGATCTACTCTAATCAGAACAATCTGGATACAACAGCGATCGTAGGAATGACGCTGTCGCGCAGCGTCAATGCGAAGCAATCATGCATGTTACTGTCGCGCAGCGCCAATGCGAAGCACTAATATTTTGTCACCTACAAAAAAAAGGAGGCTGTCTTATGCACCGCATACTAATTGTCGACGACGAGCCGTTGATCGGCCAAGGACTAAACAGCCTGCTCGCATCGTCAGGGATCGGCATCGAAGCGATCTATGTCGCTCATAACGGCTATGAGGCGCTTGACTATATACGAATGGAAGATATCGACCTGCTCATCACCGACATCCAGATGGGGGCGATGAGCGGGATTGAACTTATGCATCAAGCGAAGCTCGTTCGCCCTTGGATTCAGACCATTGTCATCTCGGCCCATGAAACGTTCCAATACGCTCAGCTTGCCATGCGGCTTGGAGCGAAAGACTACCTGATCAAGCCGCTTGATGGCGTACAACTGCTTGATTCTGTCCGCAATGCGCTGCTGAAGCTCGAGAAGCGTTCGAAGTCGCGTGAGGAAACGATCGACACGCTGCGCGATTCGTTCCGAGTGGAGGAGCCATCCGCTCTTCAGACGGCACTGCTGAACAATTTGCTCAGCGAGGATGTCAATTCCATGAAGCCATCGGCTGCCGAGCTGCATAAGCTTGGCATCGGGCTGGGCGGACCCTACTTTGCCGTACTCAAGTTAAGACTGCTCCCGCGCTCTGCGATTGCATCCAACAATCCGCCATCGGAGCGGGATGCTCAGCTGCTGCGCTACGCGGCACTTAACATAACGGCCGAGCTGCTTGCCGAGACCGAGCGCAAATCTGTCGTGTTCTATTCCGGAGCTGATGAGCTGAGCATCGTAATCCAGTGGGACGAGGAATCGTACGAGAACACATCCGTAAGTAAGCTCGATCAACTCGACATGATCGGTAGAAGCTTGCACCGAAGCATGAAACGATATCTCGGGCTGACGACCATCGTCAGCATTAGCCAGATCGCAAACGGCCTGCAGAGCCTTGTTCTGCTGAATAAGCAGGCCATGCAAGCGCTGCAGTGGAGCGAGCGGCACCCGGATCATGATGTCTTCTATTATGGAGATTTTCACGAAAGCTTGTATACGAAAGAAGAGACTTCCGAGGATGAACTCCACGCGCAACACAATCGGATTGCGGAAGGCGCGAAGGCGTACATCGACCGCAATTACGCTCAGAAAGGGCTGACCTTGCATGAAGTGGCGCAGAACAACCATGTGAGCCCGAATTATCTCAGTTATCTGTTCAAGAAAACGAATGGCATGAACCTGTGGGAATATGTCATGAAGCTGCGGATGGAGGAGAGCCGCCGTCTGCTGCTCGAGACGGATATGCGCAGATACGAAATTGCCGAGCGGGTCGGATACGAGTCGCCGGAACATTTTAGCAAAATATTTAAAAAGTATTACGGCATCAGCCCCAGCGAGCTGAAAAAATAACCTTGCATCCACCCACGTAAAATCACTCATCATTCCAATAGATACGCACATGTGCAGCAGGCGGCGCTTTCTCTACAATGAAGGAGCAAACTACTTGCTACAGGGGAATGAGGGGGACGTAAGATGGATCAAACAGCAGCTCCGCAGCGGCAGCAAGGGGCGATCGGAGAACGGAGGACGGGCATCGGACAGATCCTGAAGAAGCATCTTTGGGGATATCTGTTTCTACTGCCCGCCCTTCTTATTTTTGCATTATTTCTATGGCTGCCCATTATCAAAGGTTTCTTCTACAGCTTCTACAATGTCGATTTTGTCAAAGGGAACACGTTCGTCGGATTCGACAACTATAAGACGGTATTCCATGATTCCGATGTAGGGACTTCCATTCGAAACACGCTCTATTACATGGGACTGGCACTCGTAATGGGCTTCTGGGTGCCGATCGTATTCGCCATCTCGATCTCTGAGGTTCGGAGATTCCAAGGCATTCTGCGCGTCGCAGCTTATTTGCCGAACGTTATTCCAGTCGTGGTTCTATACGGATTATGGCGCTGGTTCTACGATCCGGTTGGACCGATCAATGCAGCTATCACGAAGACGGTCGGCGGTGAAGGCATCTCCTTCATGACCGACACCGGCTGGTCAATGATCTCGCTCGTCTTCATGGAGACGTGGCAGCAATTCGGTGCAGCGATGCTGCTCTATCTAGCGGCGATCTTAAGCGTTCCGCGCGACTGGTATGAAGCGGCGGAGATCGACGGGGCGGGCGTCTGGATGCGGATTCGTCACATTACACTGCCTTCGATCAAAAGCTTGATTTTGCTTATGCTGCTGCTTCAGCTGATCGGCACTTCGCAAGGCTTCCAATCACAGCTGGCGATGCTGGACGGCGGTCCGAACAATGCTACGCTGACGTATGCGCTGCTCATTGTCAAATACGCGACAACCCGGCTCGAACTCGGCGTTGCTTCCGCGATGGGCGTGCTCATGTTCATCGTATTGAGCGTGCTTGCCATTATCCAATTCCGGCTTCAGCATAAGGGGGACAACTAGGATGAAACTAGAAGAACGCGGCATCTTGTCCCGTTATGATCTGAGGAAGCCTTTTAACCGGACGGTATATGTCACCATGCTCGTGGGCGTCATTGTGATGGCTTGCTCCATGATCTACCCGGTTCTTGTTGCGATGTTCAATGCATTCAAGACGAACACGGAAGTCAACAGTTTCCCGCCGACCTTCTTGCCGAATGAGGGCTGGCATTGGAGCAACTTAAAGCAGGCCTGGAATTACATCGATTTGCCGATATTCCTGCGCAACACGATGTTTATTTTCGTCGGCAACATGGTGGTGACAGTCGGGGTGCTTGGACTTGCGGCATTCAGCTTGTCCAAGCTTCATGTGCCGAAGGCTAGAATGATCAGCATGTTCTTTCTTATTACGCTGTTCATTCCGCCGACAACGTATCTGATTCCTAACTTCTTGAATTTGAAAGACTTCGGCTTGATCAACACATTCGCTGCATTCTGGCTGCCGGCCGGTGCAAGTGCGTTCAACCTGCTTCTGCTCAAGAACTTCTTCGACGGCCTTCACCAAGAGATGTTCGAGGCAGCTCGTATGGATGGCGCATCCGAGTGGCGCTGCTTCGCAGGGCTGGCGCTGCCGCTGTCCATTCCAATCATTGCAACGCTGGCGATTTTCGTCTTCTCAACCGCATGGAACGACTGGTTCTGGCCATCGCTTGTCATGCACAATGACAGCAAGTATCCGCTCTCGACAGCCATCTATAAGTACGTCATAAGCGCACGCGGTCTCGGTCTGAATATTCGATTCGCGATATTGTTCATGGTCATGCTGCCGCCGATCGTTGTGTTCCTCGTCTTCCAGCGTTTTATTATGCGCGGACTTAATCTAGGCGGGGTCAAAGGGTAATATTGCACACATTAGGCGATCTGCAACAGCGTAGAACCACACATGATCGGCATAACGACGCACATCGTGTGAAGCGTTTGCAAGCGATATGATGAATGCGTAAGGAAAACTTAAGCGTCTAGAAAAGGGGAGTATCTATGCGTAAGCGTAAGCTCATGACAGTCATGGCATGTCTAGCGTTGTCTACATCCATCCTCGCAGCATGCGGCGACGGCGGTACCGACAAGAAGGAAACGACGAAGGAAGACACGAGCGCGACCGGCACGACAGACAACGCAGGCACGAAGACGGACACGGCGGGTACAACTGACGAACCAGCGGCGCAAGACCCGTTCCTGAATGAGAAGGCGACGATCAGCATCTATTATCCGACGCCGGATCAGGTAGAAAACCGTAAGTTGGAAGATGATAAGATCCGCCGCTTCACCGAGAAATACCCGAACATTACGATTGAGAAGAGCGATTGGCATTATAAAGTAGATGAGATTGGCATCAAGATGGCATCGAACGAAGCGCCAACGATCTTCAATACATTCGCTACGGAAGCGAAGTTCCTGATCGAGCGCGGCTGGGCGGCTGACATCACCGACTTGTGGAACAATTACGAGAATAAAGATCAAATTAACCCGACGCTGCAAAGTCAGTTCATCGTAGATGGCAAAGTGTATGGCGTCGTTCAGAAGGGTTACTCGACAAGTACGGTCGTGAACAAAAAGATGCTGGATGAGAAGGGCGTAGCCATTCCTTCGTACGACTGGACTTGGGATGACATGGTCAACACGGCTAAGGCTGTCGCTGACCCGGCGAAAGGCATTGCCGGCATTGCGCCGATGGGCAAAGGCAACGAAGCAGGCTGGAACTGGACCAACTTCTTATTCGAAGCGGGCGGTCAAATCATTAGCACGGACGGCGGCAAAGTAACGGCAGCATTCAACTCGGATGCAGGCGTTAAAGCGCTGGAGCTGTACGAGAAACTGCGCTGGGATGCGAATGCCATTCCGAAGGACTGGGCGCTTGGCTGGGGCGACGCTGTAGGCGCGTTCACGCAAGGCAGAACGGCGATGGTCATTGCAGGTGCTGAAGGTCCGCTTGAGGAAGCGTTGAACCAAGGCGGCATGAAGCCGGAGGATGTTCTGACGTTCCCAATGCCTGCATTCCAAGCAGGAGGCAAGCATTATGGCATTCTGGGCGGCGACTATCTTGTCATCAATCCGAATGCTAGCAAAGTCGAGCAAGAAGCCGCATTCCGTTACATTACGTTCGATTACTTCTCCGATGACTGGCTTGCTTCGGTCGAGAAGGATATCCAAGCGCGTAAAGCGCAGAACAAATATTTCATTCCGCCACAAATGAACTACTTCCGTGAAGATTCCGACTATGGACAAAAGGTTCAAGCGATCTTCGATAAGTACGACAACGTATACAAATATGCACCAGAGTCGAATGCCCTGCTGGATGGGCAGCCAGAAGCGCAATACAATACGCAGGATTACTATGCGGAGATGACGAATGTCGTTCAACAAGTGTTCTCGAAGAAAGGCGTCGATCTGAAGGCGAAGCTGGACGAAGCGGCGAAGAACATGCAGGACAAATATTTCAGCAAGATCGAAGTGAAATAGGTTAAAGATGGAGACGACCGCTCGATGGAGCGGTCGTCTTTGTGTTGTCCTAAAGACACAAGAAAGGCGCCCCACCGATGCGGAACGCCTCACTAGTACGAATGGTTATAAAATGATTTCTTTCACATCAACGTCGCGAATGATCGTCAGATCGACGAATTCATCATCAATCTGGATGAGCGGCCGGAAGAACTCCGTCGGATGTGTCATAACGATGACGCCGGTCTTGCCATTATCGAGCGTTGCGCGTTTGCCGATGAAGTTCGGGATCATATGCTTGATGAACGTATGAGCCGTCTTGGCATCGAGTTCCTTGAAGCTCATGCGATAGATCTCGCGAAGGACCTGAAGCAGGTCGCGCTTCTCGCGATAGACGCGCATGGATATCATCGCGCTGTACACATCGACAACGGAAACGATTTTGGCGATGGGATGAATTTGCTCATCCTTCAAGCCGAGCGGGTAACCGCTGCCATCATTGCGTTCATGATGCTGTGCTGCAACGATTGCAGCAATCTCGTTGTCCATCGATTTCTTAATGATATCGTGGCCGTATTCCGGATGACGTTTGATCTCATTGAACTCTTCATCCGTTAGTCGTCCTGGTTTATTCAGAATGGTGCTGTCGATTCGGCACTTGCCGATATCGTGAAGGAAGCCGGCTTGTCCGATCTCAACGGCTTCTTCCTGACTGTAACCGATCCATGACGAAAGATAGAAGGATAACATGCCCACCTGCACGGAGTGCTGATAAGTATAGTCGTCCTTCGTATTCAAGAGCAGCAGCATAGAAACGACGTCCCGCTCCATTCGGAAGTTATCGACTAGCGGCTGGAACGTCTCCTTTACGGCTTGTTCTTCAATTACCCCCTCATTGATCGCTTGCTCGAACAGCGATTTGAACCCCTTAATTGTATCTTCATAAATAGGCTTAACAGTTGGCATCCATTTCGGGCTTACACTAGTCTCGATCGTGCGAGTGCTGCCTTCAGCTGCCGGATGTACAGGTTTGTCGAAGGATCGTATTTCAATATCGACGTAATCGATTTGATGCTGGAACAGCATGGAGATCTCTTTGTTGCGTAAAGTCGTACCCTTTGATAAAACATGGAGCCCATAATCGTTGAATGTATCGCGTATGAGGAGGTCTCCATCTCTCAAATCGGTGACGTGTACCCGCATGATGACACCCCTGAACTAGATTTGATGTACTAGTCATATAGTATCAATAGTTGCTACTGATGGCAATAAGTTGAATGTCGACCAATGGCGAAAACGCTAACATTTTATACATATTTTCTTAACATTAATTTAATTTCTTAAAGAAATTGCATATTATGTCGAAGGGTATCGGCGTTCCATTAGGTTCCGATCAAATCGTTATAAATGCGCTGTGCCGTAATTGGGTCATCTGTCCCTTGCACGAGGGCTCGGCCATCCGGGAATAGAATGAACGTATAATCACTGTCAGCGAGCGAGAGCCGCATCAGATAACGCGTCAGTTCGATCTCGCCTGTATGCGATAGTCTGCTGGCGATGTGGGGCAGTGGGGTTTGCAGCGGTTGCGGCGGCGTAATCTGCACGGTATGGCGGCCGCATAAGGAGGCTGTTTCCGTATGGTTGTCATGGTTCTCAAGGGCGTCGAACTGTCTATTGGCGCATACGGGGCAGTCGCTTCTTCTTGATTGCGTCGTCTTAATGTTCATCCACTGGCTGTTCCACACGTCGACTTGAGTAAGCCCCTGATTGACGGCACCGGCATTACCTGTGAGGAGCTTAAGCGCCTCGGCGGCCTGCAAGGAACCGATAATATCGATAATAGGAGAAATGACCCCTGCCGTTTCGCATGTGTCGACTGCTCCGGCAGCCGGCGGCGCTGGGAATAAACAGCGGAAGCAAGCGGTCTCTCCTGGTATAATAGAAGTACACATGCCGGATCCGCCAACAGCGCCGCCGTAGATCCACGGGATACCGTGCTTCACGCTTACCTCATTCATGAGATAGCGGGCGGAGAAGTTGTCCGTCCCATCCATAATAATATCGGCGTCAGCCAATAGCTTCTGCGCATTAGAGGGAGACAACTCCGTAACGATTGGTTCGATGATAGGTTCTGAATTCGCAGCACGAAGACGGATTGCCGCAGCTTCGGCCTTCGGAAGCAGCTGCTCGGCATCCTGCTCGGTATAGAGCATCTGCCGATGGAGATTGCTGTACTCGACGATATCACGGTCGATGAGCCGAATCCGGCCAATGCCGCCGCGAACGAGGTGGGATGCGATGACAGCTCCCAGCGCGCCTAAGCCGACGACAACCGCAGAGCGCGACCCTAGCGACTGTTGTCCGGCTGCGCCGATTGGTGCAAATCGCATTTGACGCACATACCTTGATCCGGCTTCCTGTTTGTTCAGATGGATATGGTCGCTGGTCATGACTGCACCTGATCCGCCAGCGGGTTCCATGGGCCCGTCTGATGGCCTTTCCACTCCGATCCGTCTTCCCATATTTCCTTCTTCCAGATGGGTACAATCTGCTTCAACCGTTCAATCGCGTAACGGCTTGCTTCATAGCACTCATCCCGGTGCGGGGAAGAGACGGCAATGACGACGCTGATGTCCGCTACATCTACTACGCCTGTCCGATGAGCAATTGCGCAGCGGGCGCCATTCCACTTTACTGCAATTTCTTCTCCTATCTGTTCCATCGTTCGAACCGCCATTGGCGCATAAGCTTCATATTCAAGCCGTACGGTCCGCTGACCTTCCGTCCATTCGCGCGTCGTGCCGACGAATGCGATGGAGGCGCCGTGATTAGGTGCGATAACCCGTCGTGTAACATCCTCGACCGAGATGGGCTGATCCGTCAGCCAATAGAGCGGCAATGCATCCGCCGATGAATGGTGCGCTGGGTCAGCAGGTGGTTCCTCTCCACCCGAAACCGGAGGAAGCAGAGCGAGTTCGTCTGAATGGCTGACGGATGCCTCGTCAGTTGCATAAGTCTGATTGCATGCAACGAAACATAAGTGGATCAGGTGCTGATGAGCCGGATATTGTTCACTTAGGAGCGCTTTCAATTCTATAACGGAAAGTGTCGGGTGCGGGACACTTAGTTCGATTGAAGAAGCACCCAGTCGTTCATTGAGACCGGCGAATAAACGAATCGTCCATTTATATTCCATGTTAGAAAACCTCTCATAGCGATGGTATAATGATGGGTAAAGTATATCATAATCGGCATAGAGATGTTATGCTAGAAAGTAATGAAATGTTTGTGAAACGTAAGGGCAGGGGGTGGCTGTAATGAGTCTATTGATCGATCGATTTGGACGGGAGCATAACTATTTGCGAATATCGGTAACGGACCGGTGCAACTTGCGCTGTGTATACTGTATGCCAGAGGAAGGCGTCGAATTTACAGATGCCTCTAATCTGCTGTCGTTCGAACAGATTGCGGAGGTCGTTCGTTCAGCAGCCAGCTCCGGCGTAACGAAGCTGCGTATTACAGGCGGGGAGCCGCTTGTTCGTAAGAATCTTGACCAGCTCATTCGAATGCTGGCTTCGATTCCTGGCATATCCGATATTTCGATGACTACGAATGGCATTCTATTAGCACAGCAGGCTGAGGCGCTGCGTGATGCAGGATTGAATCGCGTAAACATAAGTCTCGATACGCTCAGCTCGGCCCGCTTCAAATTCATCGCCCGGCGCGGCGAGCTGAGGCGCGTGCTGGAAGGGATTGAGGCCGCAGGCAGGGTCGGGTTTGATCCGATCAAGCTCAACTGCGTATTGCTTCGCGGCGTTAACGAGGATGAGATCGGCGATTTTCTGCAGATGGCTTATGAACAGCCGCTGCATGTTCGTTTTATCGAATATATGCCGATCGGCCATGCGGATGAGAATTGGCGCAAGCAGTACTTGCCTTTGACGCGTGTATTGGAAGTGGCGGATGAGCGCGGACTTCGTTATCGTTCACGGGACGATGTGTCGGGCAGTGGTCCTTCTGACAATTATGAGATCGTCGGCGGCCGGGGGTCGTTCGGATTGATTCACCCCATCAGCGACGAATTCTGCAAACGATGCAATCGACTGCGGCTGACGGCGGATGGTTATTTGAAGCCATGCCTCTATTGGATGGAGGAGCTGAATGTGCGTCAAGCGCTTGGCAGTGAAGAGGCGATGGATGCACTGCTGCGCAAGGCGCTGGACTTGAAGCCGGAAAGCCATGAGATGGCAGCGACATTAGCGGGCGGTGCGCTGTCGCATGTGCCGACAGATCGGAGAATGTCCCAAATCGGGGGTTAGCTCGCATAATCAAGCGCTGTTTTTTATTACATCTCGAAAGGAGATCCTGACATGATGGTGCCGAAAGCGTACAATAATGCTGGGAAGGACGCAAGCATCGAGATTGAGCACGAGCAGTTCGGAGTGGAGCAGTGGACGGCGATCGTTATGTCGGAGCTGGCTGGGGAAGTGTTCCCAATCGATACGCGCGTGCCCGGCGCTTCGGGTCTTGCTTTCGACTGGCAGAAGTGGTTCGAGGAATGGTTGTTTCTGCTCTCCTACACGACGCAAGCCAAGCTGCCGCAGCCTACGCATTTGAAGCTGTATGCCGCAGATTCCTTCGAGGCAACAATTCCATGGACGCAGCTGCAAGCTGCCGCAGTGTTGTTCGCCGAGAACGACGGCAGTCCGCTGGAACAGGCTGGGCCAATCCGATTCTACGTTCCGAACGGTACGAGCAAATGTTTGAATGTGAAAAATGTCGTTCGAATCGTCATCAGCACGGAGCAAGCGCTGGGCGATGAAGCGGCATATGGCTTTAAACAGCAATGGTCAGCCGATGAGCTGAGGAAGAAGAAAGTGTTGGGCAGCTAACGAGCCCGCTTGGCAAGGAGGTACGCATGAACGAGACGCAGGATTGGACAATAGAAGCGATTCTGCTGCATAGCAACGATATTCACAGCCGTCTTGAGCATGCAGCAAAGATCGCGACCGTCATCGCAGAGCACCGTCGAACGTATGGAAGCGACCGGGTGTTGGCCGTTGATATCGGAGATCATATGGACCGCATGCGTGTCGAGACAGAGGGAAGCGATGGACTGATTAATATCGAGCTTCTGCACATTGCAGGCTGCGAGGCAGCGACGCTTGGCAACAATGAAGGCCTGACATTCGAGCCTCGTTTGCTGGAGGCGGCCTATAGGGATCGCGTGAAATTTCCTGTGCTTGTGGCGAATATGTTCCGCACTTCCGACCATGAGCGGCCGGAGTGGTTGTCGCCCTCGACGGTCGTTCGCAAAGGGAAATTACGAATTGGCATCATCGGCGTAACGGCTAGATATACCGATTTCTATACACTGCTTGGCTGGGACGTGACAGACCCAATCGATGCTGTTCGAATGGAGGCCGCTGAGCTTAGGCCGCATGTTGATGTACTCGTCGTATTGTCACATCTCGGCCTGCCATTCGACAGACGCATGGCTGAGCAGCTTGAAGGCATTGATCTTATCCTTGGCGGACATACGCATCATCTGCTGGAGGAGCCGCTCGTCATCGGCTCGACGACGATATGCGCCGCTGGCAAGTTCGGCGATTGGGTTGGACGCGTTGAGATTGGCTGGGATGAAGCGGCATCTAAGCCTTTATTCCGTGCAGAATGTGTGCCTACTGCCGCTTATGAAGAACATCCAGATGCAGTGGCGGCGATCGCGAAGTACCGAGAGCTGGCTTCGGAGCGGCTGGGGCGTGTAATCACTAGGCTAGAGATGCCGATCCTATCGCGAGAGGATCAAGAATCGCAGCTGCCGAATCTGCTCGCTGCAGGCATTCGCCGCTGGACGAACGCAGACATCGGCATCACGAACAATGGTCAACTGCTGTCTGGACTGCCGCTCGGCGATGTGACGGCGGGCGATCTGCATGCGATTTGCCCGTCTCCAATCAATCCATGCCGGCTGAAACTGCTCGGCACGCATATTCGCGAAGCGCTGCAGCAGTCGCTGCGCGACGAATATATAACGATGCCGATCCGAGGTTTCGGCTTCAGGGGCAATGTGTTGGGCACGTTAGCGGTAGACGGCATGAGCGTTGAAGCGGAATATGATCGTCAAGGCCAGCTTCAATTAGCCGCGATCTATGTGGATGGCGATCCGCTGGTCGATGACCGCGAATATTCCGTAGGGACGCTGGACATGTTCACGTTCGGCGTGGGCTATTTATCACTAAAGCAGGGATCTGATATTCACTATTTCCTGCCGGAGTTTATTCGCGATGTTCTGGCGGAGGAATTGCAGAATCCGGCGGCTATTACAGCCGCTTCGCATGCGCGATTTGTTATCCGTGGCAGAGCAGCAACGTAAATGTCGAAGAAAAAGTCGATTTTTGATGAAAAATATTATGAAATCGATTCACAACAAGGCGTCCCTGACCGATAAACACGATATATTATACGATTAAACACCAGTTGCGGGGCGGGATAAGGAAATGCGTTTAATGCCCATATCAATGGCTAGACCGGGGATGCGGCTGGCCAAAAAAATATTTTCCGAGGAAGGGCTTATTCTCCTTGCTGAAAATGTGGAGTTAGACGCTCGCATGATCAGACGGTTGACGGACTGCGGAATTTCATACATCTATATAAAAGATCCACGCCTTGAGGATACAGTCATTCCCGATATCATAAGCGAAGATACGATTCGCAATGCCTTGAAGGAGATTCGGCAGTCGTTCCGTCAGATGATGGATCGTCCGAACGGCAGACGAGGCGTAACATACCCTTATATATCGAAATCCTATTACAACATGATGAACATGGTCATCGATGATCTGACCGCGCATGAAGATGCGATGATTATGTTGATGAACTTAAATTCGGTGGACCATTATTTGTACCAGCATTCGCTTAACGTATGCGTCTATACGACGCTGCTCGGCATTGCTGAAGGTTACAACCGCGACGATCTCATGGTGCTTGGGATGGGCGCTGCCCTGCATGATATCGGAAAATCACAAATTCCGGCCGATGTCTTGAAGAAGCCCGGCAAGCTCAGCAATGAGGAATACGAGCTGATGAAGCTGCATGCGGAAGTCGGTTATCGGATGCTGAAAGATGAGCCGAACATGCCGCTGCTTGTAGCGCATTGCGCTTTCCAGCATCATGAGCGATTAGATGGAAGCGGGTACCCTAGAGGCATTAAAGGGAATGAGATTCACGAGTACGCCAAGTGGATCGGGCTGGTTGATTCGTACGATGCCATGACGACGAAGCGTATCTATCGGTCGGCGATGCTGCCGCATCAAGCGATCGAGCTTCTGTATGCAGGGAGCGGAACCTTGTATGAGCAGCGTATGGTTCAGCAGTTCCGCGATAAGGTCGCGATCTATCCGATCGGCTTGACGGTGCAGATGAACAGCGGCGAGACCGGTGTCGTCGTCGATATCAATGCGGCATGTCCGCATCGTCCGATAATCCGTGTATTAGAAGAGGGCGGCTCCATGGTGAATTCGCCGTATGAAGTCGATTTGTCCAAGCAGCTGACTACCATGATTATTAGCGTCAATAATGAGATCACAGAGGCTGTTTAGCCTCATATAGCTCAAGACTTTTTAAGCGCAATCCCGCCGCTAACGGCGGGATTTGTTCATGTTTGCAGAGCTAGTTCGCTTAAGTTGAAGCATATTGTATAGTACGTAAGCATGCAGAGGAAACCGAGGCGTTCGCGTTCCGCGAATCGTAAGATTGACAGCAATACAGGTATTCACATTTGCGTCGGCACGCTTCGAATATTACAATGAAAGATAATGCAATCATTCATATCGGTGAAAATAGGTGTAGAGAATGAATCATATACTAGCGTTAAACAATATGCATAGCAACAGAGAAGAGCTGTCTCCTACATACGATCCGTGGGACCCGATTCGTTCGCTTCAGCAGCATGGACGCCATGTGCTGACGAGTGTCGAGATGACGGTATCCAATCTTTGCAATATGCGATGCGAGCATTGTGCAGTGGGCGATACGCTTGTCATGGCGGAGCCTGCCAAAATGCCTCTCGATCTTATGCTTCGCAGACTGGACGAAGTCGAGCATCTGGAGACGATCAGTATCACAGGCGGAGAGCCGTCGTTCTCGGCTGCGACTGTCCGCGATTATATGGTGCCGCTGTTGCGTTATGCACGTAGCCGCGGAATCCGTTCGCAGATCAATTCCAATGTAACGCTTGATTATAAGCGCTATGAGCAGCTTGCGCCTTATCTTGACGTCATGCACATTTCGTTCAACTATACGTCGGCGGATGACTTCCATCAGGTCGGCTTTGCGAGATCGAACCACGCAGTCTCTCGAGACACGGCCGCGCGGATGTACGAGCGCATGATCGACAATGCAAGACGTTTGAGCGAAGCAGGCGTGCTCGTGTCCGCGGAATCGATGATCAATTTCCGTACGCATCACAAAATCGACGAAATCCATCAACTCATTATCGAGATGGGCTGCAAGCGGCACGAGGTGCATCCGATGTATCCGAGCTCCTTCGCGAAAAATTTGCCGATGCTCTCGCGGGAAGAGATGCGGATGGCCATCGAGAAGCTGCTGAATACGCGCGATAAGTCGGTGTGGATGCTGTTCGGCACCCTGCCATTCTTCCGCTGCAGCACGAATGCCGAGGAGCGGCAGCTGCTGGCGCGGCTTGCTTCAGAGCCGAATGTTACGGTGCGCAACGACCCCGACGGCCGCAATCGCTTGAACGTGAATCTGTTCACGGGAGATGTGTTCGTCACCGACTTCTCAGATGTGCCGGCATTCGGGAATATTACGAATGATCGTCTGGACGATGTCTTCGGTCGCTGGTTGAACGGTTCGCTTGCCAAGTCGATCGACTGTCATTGCCCGGCTGCCAGCTGCTGCGGGCCGAACCTGCTCGTGAAGGATATGTATTACCGCGATGATAATTTCCTGGAGCGTTCGGCAATTATAGAGTAAACGCTAGTGCCAGTCTCGGTGAGACGAAGGCGGTAAAGGAGAAATGCCGGCTTGAACCATACGGAATTTATGCCCGGATCGATCATTACAAACTTGCTGATCGTATTGCTGCTCGTCATGTTGAACGCTTTTTTCGTTGCCGCAGAATTTGCGCTTGTGAAGGTGCGTCAGTCTCGGCTGACGCAGCTTGCGAATGAAGGTCATTCACGCGCGAGATATGCCATAAAGGTCAATCGGAAGCTGGATGCGTATTTGTCGGCTACACAGCTCGGCATTACGCTGGCCTCGCTTGGACTTGGCTGGGTTGGCGAACCTGCGATATCGGAGCTGATCGTCGAACCGATTTTCTACAAGCTCGGCGTAACGGATGAGACGATTATTTCAACGCTTTCCGTTGCAATCGGATTTCTCGTCATTACGTTTCTGCACATTGTTCTTGGCGAACTTGCGCCGAAGTCGCTGGCCATTCAGAAATCGGAGAGCGTATCCCTGTGGCTGTCCTGGCCGCTGATGATGTTCCACAAGTTGTTCCTGCCTGCGATCTGGCTGCTTAATGGCACCGCCAATCGACTGCTTCGGCTGGTGGGCGTTCAACCTGCAAGTGAAGGTGAAGGTGTACATACAGAGGAAGAAATTCGCATTCTGATGGATCAGAGTGCGCAGAGCGGTGTCATTGACAAGGACGAGATGACGTTGTTCGATAATATTTTTGAATTCTCAGATCGGCTTGCTCGTGAAGTCATGCTGCCGCGAACCGATATGGACTGCGTCTTCACGGATCAATCGTATGATGAAGTCATCAAGCTGGTGTATAAGACGAAGCATACGCGCTATCCGGTAGGGATCGAAGATAAGGATCAGATTATCGGCTTCGTGCACATTACGGATCTGCTTACCGCGGACAAATCAGCCGGCTACGATATTCGCCGATTCATACGGCCAATCTTAAGCGTGCCGGAATCGATGGAAATTAGCGACGTACTGAAGCTGATGCAGCGCAAGCATTCACAGCTTGCCATCGTTGTCGATGAGTATGGCGGTACAGCCGGCATGCTTACAACGGAGCTTATTCTGGAAGAGATCGTCGGCGAGATTCATGACGAATTCGATACCGAGCAGCCGAGCGTTGTCATCAAAGGGGATATCACTTCGGTTGAAGGCCGGATGCTGATCGAGGATATAAACGACATGTTCAACCTTGACATTACCGACGAGGATGTCGATTCGATCGGCGGCTGGCTGTTTACGAAGCTGGAGGGCGTTCCTGTCGTCGGTAAACGGGTTGATTACGACAGCTACTGGTTCGAGGTAGCCGAATGCGAGCCGCTTCGCGTCTTGCGCGTATCGATTTACAAGAAGAATGACAATGAGAACGTGAACGATAGTGCGGATACAATCGAATGACGGATCGAGCCATAAGCAATGACTGGCAAGCAGTGCGGGAATGATGCCCGCACTGCTTTTTTTGTTTTTCAACATACAGGGGCATATCTTCCATGACATTGGACATACCGCCCAGCACATACGATGAAAAAGAGCAGCTGTGGCTATTAGGAGGAGGTCCTGAGCTTGAATTCAAATGTCAACAACCCCAATGTCGTGAACGCAGCGAATTTGAATGCCAATCCAGCGGGTTATGTGGCAGGCGTTTCCCAAGCAGGCTATCGGGAATGGAGGCCGTTCCGTGGTCCGTTCGATCCTTGCCCGCCAATTCTTGTCAAAACGTACGTTGTGCCGCCGAACCAATACATCACGTTTCAACCGATGAACCTGCCGCAGTTCTCGCTGCAGGAAGCATTATGCAAAGGAACGCTGTGGCCTGCCTTGTACAGTCCGTACGAGTCGAAGTCCGGTAAAGGAAGGTGATCCGCACATGAGCGAGAAGCAGCTGGATGCACAATATTATGCGAAGCTCTTGGAGCTTCAGCAGCTTGATTTTGCGCTAGTCGAGCTGACGCTCTATTTGGATACGCATCCGAATGATTTGCATGCGCTTCAGCAGTTCAACCAGCTTGCCCAGCAACGGCAGCAGGCGGCATATCAATTCGAGATGCAGTATGGGCCATTGCTGCAATTCGGACACAGCTACTCTCGTTTTCCTTGGCAGTGGGTGGAGACGCCTTGGCCTTGGCAGGTATAACAATCGGTGAGCCGATTTTTTGAACACGATCTTGAAAGGGGGCTTTGTACACGATGTGGGTTTATGATAAAAAGCTGCAGTACCCGGTTCGAGTCAGCAAATGCGATCCGATGATGGCTAAGTTTCTGCTGGAACAATACGGTGGGGCAGACGGCGAGCTGGCGGCGGCGCTGCGCTACTTAAATCAACGGTACTCGATTCCGGATAAGGTCATCGGGCTGCTGACGGACATCGGAACGGAAGAATTCGCCCACCTTGAGATGATTGCGACGATGGTGTATAAGCTGACGAAGGACGCCACTGTGGAGCAGTTGAAGGCGGCGGGGCTCGGCGACAATTATGCGCAGCGGGATCACGCCTTGTTCTATGCGAACTCGTCGGGAGTGCCTTGGACGGCTGCCTACATTCAGGCTAAGGGCGACCCGCTTGCCGATTTGTATGAGGATATTGCTGCCGAAGAGAAGGCAAGAGCGACGTATCAATGGCTGATTGATATGACCGATGACGTCGACCTCCAGGATAGCTTGAAGTTTCTGCGGGAGCGCGAGATCGTGCATGCGCTTCGCTTCAAGGAAGCGGTCGAGATCATTAAGGCGGACCGGGAGCAGAAGAAAATATTTTGATGATGCGAATCAACTCACGAGGGCCGCAGAGAGTACTCTGCGGCCCTCGTTATGAACATAGGGAGGGATCAAGATGAACAAGGCCGCTGTGGATGCAGAGCAATCGGCTGCATGGTTTGAGCATCGGTTCTGGCTGCAAATTCTAGGAGATCACAGCAGGTTTATACTGAATGCGCTGTCTCCGAAGGAAACGAATGATGTGCAGCAAGCGCAGCATTGGATTGCTTGCTTCGATTCGCTGCTGTCGCAGGCTCGATATCCTTCCGGCAGTTTGACGCTGGCGGAACTTAATCGGCAGGCGCACACGGCAGCAATGCAGCTTCGGGCATTTAAGTTGTCACTGCTGGAGAGGCTGCTGTTGGGCAAGGTAACAGTGGGCCTTCCGCCGACTTTTTTCAACCATATGGTGAATGAGCTGGATGAATATGTTCGTATTCTGCATGCCTTGCTCGAGGGTAAACCGGTGCCCTTATACGAGCCTCTTCATTATGATATGGTCTGGCTCCCGGACGCTTCGGGTCATGCAGGCTCCAT
Organism: Paenibacillus sp. CCS19; assembly: GCF_033239625.1. NCBI lineage: Bacteria > Bacillati > Bacillota > Bacilli > Caryophanales > Paenibacillaceae > Paenibacillus > Paenibacillus sp. CCS19. The sequence continues at coordinate 8,616 of NZ_BTCK01000043.1, read as the reverse complement.
CGTGATGGGGCTGGATCGGGTTGAACGATCGCTAATCGAACGTTATTCGTCATTCGAGAAGCATTTTAATGACCTGTTTCTCAAAGCGGTAGAAATGGCGGGCTATATGCGCACCGGACTTCGTGACTTTCCAGCGTTTCGCCGATTTCATGCCGAGATTGATCTGGAGTTGTCTCTGTTCCGCAAGTTTCTGCAGGAGCTGGAGGAATTGGAGCTGTCAGCCGCGGTGCTCGATACCATTACGCCGCTTATGCCTGATCATATGGCCAGAGAAGAGTGCTATTATTTGACGAAGCTGGCGGCAGTCGGGCTGGTGCCTTCTCCGAATTGTGATCCGGCAAAGCCGAGAGTTGAAGGGTGACGAATCACTAGTTGCGTATCCTGCAAAACAGGCATTCACACTGCTTCTATTGCCTATACCTCCGCGACAAACGCACATAAGCTGGATGAGGATGAAGGCAAAGGAGTGGGTGAGCCTATGATCATTGGCATTGTAGTAACGAGGAGTCACCTGGTCCGAGCGAAAGCGCTGGCACAATCAATCAAACGATTCAACCCCGAAGTAAAGGTCGTTGTCAGTCTGCTGGAACGTTACAACATGCAGGATATAAGCATGTATCCTCACTTTGACGAGGTGGTTCTTGCAAGTCAAACGTGGCTGGGCGATTTCAATCAGGCCATCTTCAAATACAACGCACGGGAAGCATCCAGCTTCTCTAGAGCACTGCTAATCGACTATCTGTTCAATCGATATCCGAATGAGAATCAGATCGTATTGCTCGACAGTGATATGGAGGTTCTCGCACCGCTGCAAGATTTGCGTTCAAGGCTGGAGGAGTGCTCCATCTTGTTAACCCCTCGGCATCTCCGAACAGGTGCCGAATCTGATGATACGCGCGTCGGCGTATACAATGCGGGGTTGGTAGGCGTCAGCCGCACGCCTTCGGGATTGGCTTTCGCACAATGGTGGATGCAGCGGCTGGAGCGTTACAGTTTCCTGGAATATGACGATGAGACGAAGAAACTTCTAGCGGAGCAAAAATGGCTGAACCAGGTCCCGGTATTGTTCGATGGCGTTCAAGTGTTGAAGCATGCCGGCTATAACGTTGCGGATTGGAACTATGATGAGCGGGACATTACGCAGAATGGAGGCAGTCATTACTTAGCTAACGGAGAGACGTTGTACATCAAACATTATCACCGCGTCGAGGATCAAGAGAAGGAAGCAAGCCAACCGGAATACGCAAGTAAGAGGCCTGTGCTTGCTGCGTTGATTAAGCAATATGTAGAACGGTTGGATGCGCTAGGATGGGATCGCACCTATTCGATGCCTTGGAGCTATCAATTTTTCGCGAGCGGAGAACCGATTCAAGACTCAACGCGAATGCTCTATCGCAACAATCTCTTTCTTGAGCAGGAATATCCGAATCCCTATGAGCTGAGTAACGAGTTCTTCGAGTGGGGGATGTTCGGTGAGGTGCCGCCAGTGATTCAATCCCAGGCTGAACCGATGACCAGGTCTGTTCAACCGGGAGTTCTAACGCTATTTGATGTGCCACGAAGGAAGATGCTCCCGCATCATAGGATAACGAAGAAAGGAAAGAAGTCGAGATCGATCCGTAAACGTTCCCGCAGCCGATCATCTGATTCTCTGGTTAAATCAATTCGGGAAGCGAAAGACAGCAGCGTGAAGAAACAGTGGACATGGTCGTTCAGCCATAGAAGGGCGGCTCCATTGTTAATTCATTCGGCGAAACTCCGAAGGAGAGCGGGATCACGATGAGCAGTGAAGCTCCTTCGAACGGGAACCTTTAACGCTGGGTTCATCGGAGTCAAGCGTATTGACGAGTCGAACCGTTTTGTAACCTGGTGGGCGGATCAATGCAATCACAGCAGCTCGCATGAAGTTCATTCCTATCATCAGCCGTGGCTCGATCTCGTACCTGTCCTATTCGATCCATATAGTTTGCGCTATCCGGGCATACGACTATTATTACAATGGCGAACGGGTGACCGAAGCGGCTCGTAACGATTACCGTTCGAGAGAATAGACAGGATCCGGGAGATTCTTATGCGCGGAACAATAAGTATATGTTGGGCGGAGTCGAAGGCCGGAATGCTGCTTCTATGAGCTGAATAATCGAATAGCGGCCGTTCATATATAGGGGGCTGCTTCAGAGAGTCGGGATGACTTTTTGAAGCGGCCCCTCGTATTTTTCCATTCTTTCCCGGCGACAATGGTTAAAGCACAACGTACCTCTAGATCACGGTGAAAGAAGGGAAGTTCGTAATGCGGCGAATGGGAATCGGCGTACAATTGTATACGCTGCGGGATGAGATGGAGAAGGACGTTCAGGGGACGCTTCGCAAAGTGGCAGCTCTTGGCTATGAGGGAGTAGAATTCGCAGGCTACTTCGATGTACCTGCGAAGCAAATGCGAGATTGGCTGGACGAGCTAGGCTTGCAGGCATTCAGTACGCATGTCGGACTTACGCGACTCCGTAATGACCTTCAGGGCGAAATTGCATATGCTATAGCAATAGGAGCAAGATATATGCCCTGCTCGTATATAGAACCAGAGGATCGGCAAAGTGCGGAAGACTGGCGCGGTCTGATCAACTATTTCCGAACAACGGCAGAGGAAGTTAACAAGCAAGGTCTTCAATTTTGCTATCATAATCATGAATTTGAGTTTGAGACGAAGCTGGATGGAATGAGCGTGTACGACCAGTTGTTCGGCCAAATCAGTGAACAAGAAATAAAATCAGAGCTGGACGTTTGCTGGGTGCAATTTGCAGGTGAAGACCCGCTCGCTTATATTCGCCGTTATGCTGGAAGACTGCCGCTTTTGCATTTGAAAGATTTCACGCTCGGTGAAGAGAAACAGATGATTACGCTTCAATTAGGCCAAGGCAAGGTCAATCTTCCGGCTGTGTTGGAGGAAGCAAGCCGTGCAGGTGTTGAATGGCTGATCGTCGAGCAGGATGTATGCCAGAACCCTCCTTTTGAAAGCATTGAGGCGAGTATGCAGTGGCTGAAGGACCATTATCTGACGAAAGTAGGCGTTTCTTCATGACTGAACCGATTCGAGTAGCAGTTATTGGCTGCGGTGCTATCGCAGTTCGTCGTCATATTCCGGAGTATGCGGACAATCCGAATGTGAGGCTCGTTGCTTTCGCCGATCCGAGGCTGGAGCGGGCAGAGGAACAGGCGGCTCGCTTCGGCGCGCGCGCTTTTCATGATTATAGGACGATGCTGGCTGAAGTAGAAGTTGATGCGGTAAGCGTCTGTACGCCGAATCACCTGCATGCGGATGCATCGATTGCAGCGGCAAACGCTGGCGCTCATGTGCTGGTCGAGAAGCCGATGGCAACGAATGAACAAGAAGCGCTCGCGATGATTAAAGCGGCTGAAGATAACGGCGTCCTGCTCATGGTCGGCCATAATCAGCGACTTATGCCGCCGCATGTGAGAGCGAAGGAAGTGCTCGAGTCCGGCAGGCTTGGGCGGGTACTCTCGTTCCGCACTTCATTTGGTCACCCGGGACCGGAAGGCTGGAGTCTGGATGGACGCGACAGCTGGTTTTTCCGTAAGGATGAGGCCGTCATGGGGGCGATGGGCGACCTGGGTGTGCACAAAGCCGATCTGATCCGCTGGCTGCTTGGTGACGAAGTGGCGGACGTCGCAGCTTTCGTGGGAACGCTTCATAAGGAGAACACGGCAGTCGACGATAATGCCACTTGCATTCTGCGTATGAAGAGCGGTGCCATCGGAACGCTTGTCGCCAGCTGGACCTATTATCGCGGCGAGGACAATTCGACGATTCTATGGTGCGAGAATGGCGTTCTGAAGATCGGCACGGACCCTGATCGTCAGGTTATACTCGAACTGCGCGACGGTGCGTCGGAAAATATTGAGGCAGGCGCGATTTCAACGAACGAGAGGCAGCTGCCGAGCTTCGTCATCGAACAATTCGTCGACTGTATCTTGAACAATAAGAAGCCTTTGATTTCGGGGGAAGAGGGACTGAGGTCGCTTAAGGTCATTTTGGCGGCGTTCGAGTCGCAGGAGACCGGCAAAGTCGTTGCTGTCGAAACTTAAAAGGAATAGCTGTGCAGGATATTGAAACCTGTACAGCTATTTTTACGTACATAAGAAGGAATAACCAATGCAGGCTATGTTCACAATAAAAAGACGGTTTATCGCTGAAATCGAACGGTTCTGTTAAAAAATTATGCTTTTGTGCCGATTCATCTCTATGTGAGATTGATATCATACAAAAGTGTTATTTCAGTCTTATGGTCTGGCTATATTATAATGATTTCAGGAATGAATATGATTTTCCTCCATATTGAATTACAAAATCCTAGACGGAGGTCTAACATCCATGTCGACGGACAATAACAAAGAACGCTCTTGGGAAGGTTTTTATGGTCCGAACCTTGGTTACGCACAAGAGCAGTATGAGCGTTATGTGAACGATCCTGCATCTGTTGATGCCGAAACGCGATCAATGTTTGAACGCTGGGGGCAGCCGCCTGCAGCAGAGACGCCGCAAGTCAACACGGCAGGTGCTGGAACGACAATAGGTATGAATTTGGTTAAGAAAGCGGTTGCAGCAGGCAAGCTTGTGGCGAACATTCGCGCGCACGGCCATCTTGCAGCTAACATCGATCCGCTGAACATTGGTCCGGCAGCAGATTCCGGCATGAGCAGCCTCGAGAAATACAACCTTAAAGAGTCTGACCTTACCAACATTCCTGGCGAACTCGTATGGTATAACGCGCCTGCATCGGCCGTCACGGGCGCCGATGCTATTCGTATGCTTCGCAATGCATACACAGGCACAATTGCCTATGAGTTCAGTCATGTGCATGTGCAGGAGGAACGGGACTGGCTGCACGCACAAGCTGAGCGAATTGCCCCTTCCTTCAAGCTGTCCAGCGGCGAGAGTAAGGAGCTGCTTCGCGGCCTGATCGAGGCTGAATCATTCGAAGACTTCCTGCACCGTACGTTCGTCGGTCAGAAGCGCTTCTCCGTTGAAGGCAATGAAGCAACAGTGCCGCTCGTTAACGAACTGGTCAAGCAGCTTGCTAACAACGGTGCGAAGAACATTCTGCTCGGCATGGCGCACCGCGGTCGTCTGAACGTATTGGCGCACGTGCTCGGCAAGCCTTACTCGAAGATCTTCTCGGAGTTCCATCATGCGCCGAACCGCAACCTGGTTCCGTCCGAGGGCTCGATGGGGATCAACTATGGCTGGTCCGGCGACGTAAAATATCACTTGGGTGCGAATCACGAGCTGAAGATGAACGAGACGGTTCAGACGCGCATTACGCTCGCGAACAACCCGAGCCACTTGGAATATGTCAACCCTGTCGTTCACGGCTTCACTCGTGCTGCGCAAGACAACCGCACGCAGCCAGGTTATCCGGTTCAAGACCAGTCCGTTGCAGGAGCAATCGTGCTGCACGGTGACGCTGCATTCCCGGGCGAAGGCATCGTAACTGAAACGCTGAACATTGGACAGCTTCGCGGTTATAACAATGGCGGTTCGATTCACGTCATCGTTAATAACAAAATCGGCTTTACGACGGAAAGCGGAGACTCCCGTTCCACTCATTATTCGAGTGACCCGGCCAAAGGCTTCGAGATCCCTGTTATTCACGTAAATGCCGACGATCCGGAAGCGGCTATTCTGGCAGCTCGCATCGCTACGGGCTACCGTTCGAAATTTAAGAAAGACTTCTTGATCGACCTGATCGGCTACCGTCGATACGGCCATAATGAAACGGACGATCCGGAAACAACGCAGCCAACGATTTATGCGAAGGTTAAAGCGCACAAATCGGTCAGCCATATTTATGGCGACAAGCTCGTAGCACGCGGCATCCTTACGGCAGATGAGATCAACGCCATTCGTGAAGATGTTCAAGCGATTCTCAAAGCAGCTTATGACGAAATGAAAGCTAGCGAGACGAAGGAACAGGTTCAACAGAACACAGACGTTCGCGCTGCTCGTCAGATCGGCAAGATCGCAACAGGCGTTTCGCTTGACCAGCTGCGCACGATCAATACGAACTTGCTGCAATGGCCTAACGAATTCAAAGTATATCCGAAGCTGCAGCGTATTCTGGAGCGTCGTGGAACAGCCTTCAATGAAGGCGAGAAAATCGATTGGAGCCATGCAGAGACGCTTGCGTTCGCAACGATTCTGGCAGAAGGCAAACCAATCCGCATTACGGGTCAAGATGCTGAACGTGCAACGTTCGCGCACCGTAACCTCGTGCTTCACGATGCAGTAACGGGCGACACGTTCTGCCCGCTGCACAAGCTGCCAGAAGCGAAAGCTTCGTTCGCTATCCATAACAGTCCGCTGTCCGAATCCGCTGTACTTGGTTTCGAATATGGCTATAATGTATACTCGCCAGAGACGATGTCGATCTGGGAAGCGCAATTCGGCGACTTCGCGAATACGGCGCAAGTGCTGATCGACCAGTTCATCTCGGCTGGCCGCTCGAAGTGGTCGCAGAAATCGAACCTGATTATGCTGCTGCCGCACGGCTTCGAAGGTCAAGGACCGGAGCACTCCAGTGCACGTCTGGAACGCTTCCTGCAGTTGTCCGGTGAAGAGAACTGGACGGTAGCTTACTTGTCCAGCGCATCGCAGTACTTCCACCTGCTTCGTCGTCAAGCAGCAATCGCAGGCACGGAAGCAGCGCGTCCACTCGTCCTGATGTCGCCTAAGAGCTTGATTCGTAACCCGCGTGTCGCTTCGTCGGCATCGGAGTTCGCAGAAGGAACGGAGTTCCGCACTGTAATCGAGCAGCCAGGTCTTGGCGGCAAGCCGGAGCATGTGAAGCGCATCGTGTTCTGCACAGGCAAGATGGCAATCGATCTGGAAGATGCACTCGACAAATCGGAAGACAAAGATAACGACTGGCTGCACATCGTGCGCATCGAGCAGTTGTATCCATTCCCGCAGCAAGAGATCGAAGCGATCGTTGCGCGTTATCCGAATGCGAAGCAGCTGATCTGGGTACAAGAAGAGCCGCAAAACATGGGCGCTTGGTTCTACATGGAACCTCGTCTGCGTGCTGTAGCTCCGAAAGATGCGAGCGTAAGCTACATCGGCCGTCCAGACCGTTCGAGCCCGGCTACAGGCTTCCAACATGTACATGCGTTCGAGCAGCAGCAAATTATTACATTAACGTTTGACCAAAAACCAAGCTTGACATATAGCAATGGGAGGTAGCAGCAGTGAGTGATATTATCGTACCAGCAATGGGAGAATCGATCACAGAAGGAACGATTTCCAAATGGGTCGTTCAAGAAGGAGCAACAGTTCGTCAAGGTGACGTACTCCTCGAGCTTGAAACGGATAAAGTAAATATCGAGATCGGCGCAGAAGCAGACGGTGTTGTAACGAGCATCCTGAAGCAAGAAGGCGATACGGTCGCAATCGGTGAAGTTATCGGTACAATCGGTGCAGGCTCGGCTGCAGCAGCAGCTCCAGCGGCAGCGCCTGCAGCCAGCGCACCTGCGCCTGCTGCACCGGCAGCGGCTCCTGCGGCAGTTAGCGCGCCAGCAGCAGTAGCTGTTGCAGAACCGTCGCAAGTGAATGCTTCGCCAGCAGCACGCAAGCTGGCACGCGAGAAAGGCATCGATCTGAATGCCGTCGCAACGCGTGATCCAATCGGTCGCGTATACTCCGATGATGTGAAATCGGCATCGAACAAACCAGCAGCTCCGGCGCCTGCAGCAGCACCTGCTCCTGCAGCACCGGCTGCAGCGGTAGCTGGCAAGCCAGCAGAGCGCAAGCGCATGTCGCGCCGCCGTCAGACGATCGCGAAACGTCTGGTAGAAGCACAACATAACGCAGCCATGCTGACGACGTTCAACGAAGTCGATATGACGGCGATCCTGGACGTTCGCAAACGCCGTAAGGACAAGTTCAAAGAGAAACATGACGTCAACCTCGGCTTTATGTCGTTCTTTACCAAAGCTGTCGTAGGCGCGCTCAAAGCGTTCCCGCTGCTCAACGCAGAAATCGACGGCGACGATATTATCGAGAAGCACTACTATGACATCGGTATCGCTGTATCGGCACCGGAAGGTCTCGTCGTTCCTGTCGTACGCGATGCAGACCGTCTCGGCTTCGCAGAGATCGAACGCAACATCGTTGATCTTGCGGTAAAGGCTCGCAACAACTCGCTCAGCCTGTCCGAACTGCAAGGCGGCACGTTCACGATCACGAACGGCGGCGTATTCGGTTCCTTGCTGTCGACGCCTATCCTGAATGCTCCGCAAGTCGGCATTCTCGGTATGCACAAAATCCAGCTCCGTCCAGTTGCAATCGATGCTGAGCGTATGGAGAACCGTCCGATGATGTACATCGCACTGTCCTACGACCACCGCATCGTAGATGGCGCAGGCGCTGTAAGCTTCCTCGTGAAGGTGAAAGAACTGCTCGAAGATCCAGAAACGCTGCTGCTCGAAGGCTAAGCTTAATACCTTCAGCTGCGTGATATAGAAGAAGCCATCCGCTCGTAGTGGTCAAGACCCCATTTTTCGGACATTGAAAAAAGCCCTAGGCTGCAAGCTGGCGTCGGTACT
>NZ_BTCK01000042.1:0-57553 GCF_033239625.1 Paenibacillus sp. CCS19 | reverse complement strand
GACATGGCTTTTTTGTTTTTTAGGGTTTGTTGCTTACCAACGATAAAGAGTTTAAAAAGAGGTCGATCAGCACCAAGAAGGCTGGAGCAAGATTCGACGTCGAGTGAGCTCCTTGATTACTCTTCTTGATCATCGACCGGCATAGGCCTTTAATTCCTTCAGCGTCAATGGTACTTGCCCGCAGGGTCCTGAAAAGAGACGTCAAGTACGTAGGACGAGGACCAGTTATGTCTTTATGATATGCTTTTTGTTGGTTAGATCTAAATCAACCTTCTCGGTGCTGATCAGGAAGACGTCAAGCACGAATTAAGCCGTGTCATTATGACACGGCTTTTTTGTTGTTTACTAAGTGCGTTTTTTTGTTAGCGGAAGGAACTGATAATTAAAGACCAATCAGCACCGAGAAGATTGAATGGGATCGAAGAGCAGATGCTTCCGAAGCTGCTTTTACATTCGTAAAAGCTTAGGGCAACTGAGTGTAGGCAAACCCTACATGAGTTAAAAGGTTTCCGTAGGAAACCTGCATCGGAAGCATAAGCTCTGGACTTCAAGAATCGGTTTAAGATTCGACGTCGGGTAAGCTCCTTGAGTCTACAGCGTGATCATTGGTCGACTTGATCATCGACCGATTCTAGCGGTGATAGTACGAGATATTCTCGCTCTCCAGCTTAACAACGCCATCATGTTGCTGTCTGCGAAGCTTTAAGCAGATAATAAGGCCGGGAATAGCGAGCCAGAGATGCCACAGCAGAAGGCCGCAGAAGCCGGACTGCTTGATCCAGGGAAACAGAGCACCGAGAACGCAAAGTCCGATCCAGAACATCGTAAGTTCTGTTTTGCGATAAAGCCCGAGTTTGACCTCTGAGACAGGACTGTAGCCCATATAAGGAATTGTGATGTTCCAGCCCCATCGCTGTCGTTGATAGTTGTCCACTCGCAGCAGGGTTAGTCGGTTCAGAATAAAGCGAAGCAGCGTTATTGCGGGCAATCCGATTAATCCGAATAGGAGTCCATTCCACCCGAAGAGAATGATCTCGATTGCGATACCTACGAAAGGTGCGATTTTGTAGGTTTGCAGCAGTCGGGGGTAGATATCTATTTTGTTGACTAGGCGGTATTGGTATACGGTAGCGTTTTTCTGTTCTTGTAAGGTTTGTCGCATACTAGGCTGTCCTTTCCGAGGATATCAACTCCTTTATCGGCTAGAAGGTAGCATTACTGAATATGGTGAATGATTATTGCGCCCATCTAATCACCAAAGTGACGTTCCATACATACGCTGAAATAAATGAGAGCCCAATTGACTAAAGTAGTAGAATTTGTACCATAATAATAGAGATGATCGTTATTCCCCCGTACTGAGGGCAAATTGCTTTTAGGAGGTATTCATCATGGAGGAAGCGAAGCATACGTGTAAGTGTATTATATGTGGTGAGCTGAAGAGCGAGGACGAGGGTATCCGAATTGTAACAGAATTCATATGCGATGACTGCGAGATTGATATTGTAGCTACGGATGTACTTGATGAGAAGTATCCTTTCTATATTCACCAGATGAAGCAAATTTGGATTCAGAGAAACGCGTGAAGAAGCCTTTTCCGATGACGGAAAGGCTTTTTCATTTGGAGCATGATATGAGATGATAATAAGGCCGTTAATTGAATGAATAAATGGAATATAGACGATATAGAGGATGAGCCTAATGGACAAAAAAATAAGAGCACCGTTATATGAGTGTCTCACTGCGCATGAGGCTTCACGGCCAGTATCCTTTCATGTACCTGGTCATCGCAATGGACAGGCATGGAGGACGGATAAAGAAGAACAAGCGATCCGCCATGAGCGGTTCGATCGCTTCGGCGGAATTTTGTCTATTGATGTTACGGAAATCTCTGCAACAGATGATCTGCATGCGCCAGAGTATGCGATAGCAGAGGCGCAGCGCTTGGCTGCTAACCTATTCGGAGCGGACGAGAGCATGCTGCTGGTAGGCGGCAGTACAGCTGGCAATATCGCGATGATTCTAACCGTATGTGAGCCTGGTGATCTTATTCTCGTTCAGCGAAACGTTCATAAGTCGGTATTGAATGGGCTGCGCCTGGCAGGAGCAAGAGCCGTCTTCCTGCAGCCAGCCTATGAGACGGACGAGGGAACAGCACTAGTGCCGCCTCTAGATACAGTAGAACAAGCGCTGCAGCGGTATCCGGAAGCGCGAGCGGTTATGCTGAGTACGCCAAACTATTATGGCAGGGCGGTAATGATCAGACCTTATGCTGATCTAGCACATAGTTATGGTATTCCGCTGCTGGTCGATGAAGCCCATGGGGCACATTATGGGCTCCATGAAGCATTCCCAGCGTCAGCGATCTCGCAAGGAGCCGATGTCGTCGTACAATCAACGCATAAGACGCTGCCTGCGATGACAATGGGCGCGATGCTGCATGTACGGGAGCGATATATCGATCTCGAACGACTGCGTGATATGCTTGCGGTTATTCAAAGCTCCAGTCCGTCGTTCCCGATAATGGCCTCTCTTGATATTGCCCGGGCAATGATCGAGGAGGAGGGGCCGGCCTTCTTCGAGGCTGGATTGAGGCAGGCCGCTTTATTCAGAGTAGAAATGAAGAAGCGGAATGGACGGTTAGTTGCAGCGTCTGATGGGAAGAAACAAGATCAATCCGTATCGACGACTAAAACAGACGTATACGGGCCTAAATGGAACAATGACATACGAATTGATCCACTACGGGTTCTGCTGCATGATGAGCGTGGACTTGTAAGCGGCTATGAGCTTCTTCGGATGCTGGAGGCGCATGGATGTTGGGCAGAGATGGCCGATGAGCACCGGGTATTGCTGCTGTTCGGACCATACGTGAGTGATGATGAAACGAAACGACTCCTTGCTGCATGTGAAGCAATAGAACAAGTACTGGAGTCTGATGATAAAGAACATGACAAAGGCAGAGTTGGTTCACAACGGCTTGAGAGTGCCCAAGATGAGGTAGAAGTGGATCAAATGATCTCGGAGCCGATTCTTTTCACGATGGATCGTGTAAATCGGGATACCATTACGACAGTCACATTGCCGGACTCCGTCGGATATATTAGTGCGGAGACGATTATCCCCTACCCGCCAGGCATTCCTCTTATCTATGCCGGGGAGCGCATTGAACAATCAGTGGCCACGAGACTCGCTAGGCTCGCTGAAATGGGCGCCAAGTGTCAAGGAGCATCCGATCCGACACTCCGGACGATTCGGGTAATACAGTAAGTAAGGTAAGCACAAATAATGTGACGGTTCTTAACGGCTTTTTGCTATGATAGATATAGATGATATTTCTAGATGAATTGAGGCGTGGAAGTTGACGGGATTGTTTATTTCGATAGAGGGCGGAGAAGGTGCAGGCAAAACAACCGTTATTACCGGTATCGCGAAAGCGCTGCGGACTGCTGGCCACCAAGTAATGACGACGCGGGAGCCCGGCGGTATTCCGATTGCAGAGCAAATTCGGGCTGTCATTCTGGACCGAGACAATACGAGCATGGATGGACGGACTGAAGCGCTGTTGTACGCTGCGGCGCGCAGACAGCATTTGACAGAGAAAGTCGTGCCGGCTCTTGAACAGGGGCAAGTCGTGTTGTGCGATCGTTTCATCGATAGCAGCCTCGCTTATCAGGGTCATGCACGAGGTATCGGGTTCGATGAAGTGATGGCAATCAATGCTTTCGCGATCAATGGGCTCATGCCAGCGCTCACGTTGTATCTGGATGTAACGCCGGAGGTTGGACTGCGCCGTATCCAGGAATCGGCAGGACGGGAGATTAATCGGCTCGACTTGGAGGCGGCGTCTTTCCACCATAAAGTGAGAGAAGGCTTCTTACAAGCGGCTGAACGTTTCAAAGAACGTATTGTCATCATTAACGCAGAACAACAGCCGGAAGATGTGTTAAATGATTGTATTACGACAATCCGTGCGCACCGTGCAGGAATTTAACAGACTTTTGTCAAAATAATAGAGATAGCTATGTCATAGCTAACTATCCATTGGTCTAGGGAGGGATTGAAGATGAAGTTAGTCATCGCAATCGTGCAAGACAAAGATAGTAATCGGTTGTCCAATGCGCTCGTTCGGGAAGGTATCCGCGCGACTAAACTGGCCAGCACAGGCGGATTTCTGCGTGCCGGCAACACGACCTTCATGATCGGTATTGAAGATGATCGGGTTCATGAAGTGCTTCAGGTTATTCGATCGAACTGCAAAGTAAGGGATCAGCTTGTTACACCGGTGTCGCCGTTGAATGGATCGGCAGATTCCTATATTCCATTCCCGGTGGAAGTACAAGTGGGCGGCGCGGCGGTATTCGTCGTTCCAGTCGAACGGTTCGAGCATTACTAAAGATAGAAACGGTCGCGATCGGGGATCTGCGAACAAGAAAGGGTGTGACGACCTTTGAAAATCGAATCAGGATGGCGTCCGCTTGAGCAACGGTCGCGAACGGATCAGTTGAATAAAGCAGTAGTGTCCAGGAGTTTCTCGGATGTGCTGCAGCAGAACGAGCAGGAAAGAACGACGGAACAGCTTCAACGCAAGCTGCAGGATATATATAATCAAGGCGAGCGTCTGACACGCTCGATGACAGTACGGGAGCTTAAGCTGTACCAGCAGATGGTGAAGAAGTTTCTCGAGGATACCGTTAGACGCGGAGTCGGGCTCAAGGAGCAGCGAAGCTTCGACCGACGCGGCCGTATGAAGCGGTACAAGCTGCTCGATGAGATCGATGAGAAGCTCATTGAGATGGCGGAGGAATTGCTGCAGAGCGAGCAGGGAAGACTGGAACTTCTAAGCAAGATCGGCGAGATTCGAGGATTGCTTATTAATTTGTTGTATTAGCGAGTATTAAAATGAGAGTTCAGAAAGTTCGGTTTATGCATCTTGTGATGCTTCGTGATCAAAAGCGGACTTTTTGAACTACCTCAATATAAGGAAGGAAACTGCATCATGAGTATGGATCAAGTGCCAGGACAAGAGAAAGCGAAGTCGATGCTGCGTTATGCGCTGCGAAGCGGCAAAGTATCGCATGCGTATCTGTTCAGCGGACCGCGCGGAACAGGCCGCAAGGCGCTGGCGCTTGCTTTTGCCCAAGCGTTGTTCTGTACATCGGGTGGAGAAGACGCTTGCGGCCATTGCATCGAATGCCGCAAGTTCGAACATGGCAATCAGCCGGATCTCCATCTGCTGGAGCCGGATGGTGCGTCAATCAAGCTTGGCCAAATTCAGCAGCTGCAGCGTGAAATGTCATACCGAAACGCAGGCGTGCAGCAAAAGGTATATATTGTTGAGCAAGCAGAAACAATGACGCTTCAAGCAGCCAACAGTCTGCTGAAGTTTCTGGAAGAGCCGCAGTCCGAAATCGTTGCATTGCTGCTTACGGAGAATGTACAGGCGATGCTGCCAACGATTCGGTCACGCGTTCAGATGATCCCATTCGTACCGCTGTCTCCTAAGGATCTGCAGGCTGCATTGGAGGCAGAAGGGATTGCGTCGATGCAGGCTCGTACCGCATCTCGAATCGCTTCGGGCGTAGAGGCGTGCAGGGCGCTTATCCAGCAGAATGGGTTTGCAGAAACAAGAAACGTAGTGATACAATTAGGCAAGGAGAGCCTAAGCCGATTCACTGCAGCGATCGTTACCGTTCAGCAGCAGGTCGTGAAGTCTGATGTTGGACAAGATCCGCAGCTTTTGCTCACTATGTTGTTATTGTGGTATAAAGATATGATTCATTACCAGGCTGGAAGGCTTGAAGAAATCGTTTTTATAGATCAGTCAGAATGGATTGGCAAGCATGCGTTCTCCCGGACACCGGATGGATGGGTGAACTGCATGGAGCATGTGCTGGAGTGCAGCAAGCGAATACGCGCACACGTATCGACGCAGCTGGCGCTGGAGCAATTACTGGTGAATCTACAGGAGGGCTAATGCCTTGTATAATGTCGTCGGGGTCCGCTTTAAGAAAGCGGGCAAGATCTATTACTTTGATCCCGTCGATCTGCCCGTAACGAAAGATCAATATGCAATCGTCGAGACGGCGCGCGGTATCGAATATGGGAAAGTAGTGGTGGGACAAAAGCAAGTCGGTGAATCGGATGTTGTCCTTCCTCTCAAGAAAGTAATACGTATCGCAAACGAAGCCGACGCGAAGGTGGTAGAAGAAAACAAACGGTCGGCGAGCCAAGCATTCACGACATGCTTGGAGAAGATTCGCAACCATCAGCTTAAGATGAAGCTGGTTGATGTGGAATATACGTTCGACCGCAATAAGATTATTTTCTATTTTACCGCCGAGGGTCGGGTTGACTTCCGTGAGCTGGTCAAGGACTTGGCTAGCGTGTTTCGTACACGGATTGAGCTTCGCCAGATCGGCGTTCGCGACGAGGCGAAGATGTTGGGCGGTATCGGTCCTTGCGGACGAGTGCTTTGCTGCTCGTCATGGCTGGGTGATTTTGAACCGGTATCGATCAAGATGGCGAAGGATCAGAACCTATCGCTTAATCCGACGAAGATTTCGGGTCTATGCGGCCGATTAATGTGCTGCTTGAAATATGAGCATGACAACTATGAAAGTGTCCGCGAAGAAATTCCGACTATCGGTAAAATTGTCATTACTTCGCTTGGCGAAGGCAAAGTAACAGGAATTAATGCGGGGAGCAAGACAGTGTTCGTACAGCTGCTCGACATCGGCGGGAAGCCTAAAGAGCTCCCAATGGATGATGTCGTCGTGAAATAACCCGTTCCAACACGATCCTGAGGTGGGAACAAATTTGGATAACAATGATCTGTTTGTACAAATGGACGAGCTGGAAGGCCGCGCGGGCGCCGTTCACGCCGAACTCGGGTTAATGAAGCTGCATATTAAAAGATTGCTCGAGGAGAATAAGCGGCTGAGTATAGAGAATGATCAATTGCGCAAGCTGCTAAGACAGGGGACCCCTTTCCTGGAGCCACAACAGGAGCCGGCGGCTGCGGACGAAGTACCGGATCAAACGGAAAGTATGGAGCAGTTAGATGTACTTCCCCCGTCTTCTCCGGAGGCTGAGCCGTTCCCCGTTATTGGCGGCGGTCATGATAATCTTGCCCGTCTATATCATGAAGGCTTTCATATATGCAATGTCTATTACGGGCATTTGCGGACGGAAGGCGATTGTTTATTCTGTCTCTCGTTTTTGAATAAATAACGCATTTCGATTTCTATATTTCGAACAAGACCCTTAAATGGGTCTTTGTTTTGTTTAGGCAGTCTTATTGGCAACAATGAGGATAGGTAGGAGTGGAGGATCGTTGACGGTGGATGTCGATAAAGGGTTAAACAACGGAGTTCAGGAGCAAAAGGTGACGAATAACGCGGAAATGGAGCTGCTTCCAGGCGAGAGGCTGGATGATCTGATGACGAAGGAGCTTCAAATCATCCAGAGTCGAGATGTGTTCAGCTTCTCGATGGATGCGGTGCTGCTCGCCAGATTTGCGTCTATTCCTCCGCGTGGGCGGGTTATTGATTTGTGCACGGGCAATGGTGTCATTCCGATGCTGTTGTCGACACGGACACAGGCGTCAATCGACGCAGTGGAGATTCAGCCGAGGCTGGCGGATATGGCTAGACGGAGTGTGGCGTATAATAAGCTTGGCGACCAGATTCGCATTATCGAGGCTGATCTGCGACAATATCCGAAAACAGCTGGCAACGGCATCTACGATGCGGTTACGGTCAATCCGCCTTATATGCCAGCTCAAACTGGTGATCAGAATGAGAATGAGCATTATGCCATAGCTAGACATGAAGTGCATTGCACGCTCGATAATGTCGTAGAGGCGTGTGCAAGGCTTGTACGGACCGGAGGCAAAGTGTCTATGGTACATCGGCCGAACCGACTAATGGACATTCTGGAATCGTTCCGTCGCTGGAAGCTTGAGCCGAAACGAATCCGATTCGTCCATGCGCATGCCGAAGCTGAGGCTAATATGCTATTAATTGAAGCGATAAGGGATGGCAAGCCATCGGTGAAGCTTCTGCCTCCGCTTATCGTATATACGAAGGAACGGCAATACACCGAAGAGCTGATGCGGCTGTACTACGGCAGCAATGGATCGTGGGCCGCAGGCGCGGACGGGAAGGAGAACGAATGATACAGGTTCAACGGAGTTTTGCAGGGGAGAGCGGCGGAACGCTCTATCTGGTGGCAACGCCAATCGGCAATTTGGAGGACATGACCTTCCGTGCCATTCGGACACTGCGTGAAGTGGATTTAATTGCAGCGGAAGATACGCGGCAGACGCGTAAGCTGCTGACCCATTTTGAAATTCAGACACGGTTGGTCAGCTACCATGAACACAACAAGAAAGCGAGCGGACCAGAGCTTATACGGCTGCTGGAGGAAGGAACATCGATTGCGCTTGTTAGCGATGCAGGATTGCCAGCTATATCTGACCCAGGCGCAGACTTGGTTCGCGATGCGGCGGAGCGGGGAATTAAAGTAGTACCCGTGCCAGGCGCTAATGCGGCGCTGTCCGCATTGATTATATCAGGACTGCCTACTGAACGGTTTCTATTCGCAGGCTTCCCGCCAAGACAACGTAAGGCCTTGAATGAATGGCTGGCAAGCATCGCGCATGAGCAAGGCACGATTATGATGTATGAGTCCCCGCATCGGATTACGAAGACGCTTCCTGCTATGCTCGAGGTGCTTGGTGATCGCCGAATTGTTATGGCCCGCGAATTGACCAAGCGCCATGAGGAAGCGGCCCGCGGTACGATCACGGAATGTATCGCTTGGCTGGACGAGCATCCTCCGCTTGGCGAATATGTTGTTGTCGTTGAGGGGCGGACGGCGCAAGCAGCTGGCTACTCAGCGGATAGCAGCGTGGGAGATACAGCCGATGGCGTTCCGAATGGGGCAGGCGAGCTATGGTGGTCGGCACTATCGCTCGATGCTCATGTGCGGCATTACGAGGAGCAAGCTCAACTAGATCGGAAGGAAGCAATCAAGCGAACGGCAGCTGACCGTTCGATGCAGAAGCGGGACGTATACAATGCGGTCATGCGTAAAGACGAAAGTGAATGAGAGAAATCGGCTATCGAAATAATTTGATAGGCGTCAGCAGTTATAAGGTGTGGTAACTCGAAAGGTTATCCACCTTTTGTCCACAGAGAGTAAGACAGCTAACGAAGATTTTTGAGGCGGTAGATTTGATGGACGCGATTCGGGGAGAATGCCATGCGTGGAGCAGGATGCGGACGTTTTCATCTGGACAAAAAAAAAGACCTTCCAGGCCGGGTTTAAGCGCTGGAAGGCGTAAGGAGTATGAAAAAGGTTAGAATTAACATGTGGATAAGTATATTATAACCTATAATTCTTATTTTGTCACAGGTGCAGGCAATTCTGATAGGCAAACATTGCAAACAATTTTTCCTTTGAAGTATGCAACGTTCTCTGCGTTGCCGCAGAAGATACAAGCTGGCTCATATTTCTTGAGCATGATGCGCTCTCCGTCCACATAAATCTCCAACGCATCCTTCTCACCAATACCCAGCGTACGGCGCAATTCGATTGGAATTACGACACGGCCCAACTCGTCAACTTTACGAACAATACCAGTAGATTTCATCATAGGAATCAGTCCTCTCTCAACATAATTATTAATTCGTCAACTTTCGACACAGTTTTACTTTTTATGAAATATATAGTACCAAGAATACCCAGATCAGTCAATATAGAAAAAATGTAAATAGTGCGCTGCATTTTCTGTATTTCCTGTAAACAAGGCATTAAAACAATACAAATATCATACAACAAACTGATTACGTTTGGAAATGAACATGCGACAGTTTTCGACAAAAAACATAGTCCTGTGTCGAAATTTTGAACAAATTAGCTTTTAAGGGGTGTGATTTACATGGAGCGATTGCTAGCAGAAGAGAAGGTTTTTAAGGATCCCGTACATAAATCGGTATATGTCCAGGATGAGCTGATTTGGAATCTTATTAATTCAAGAGAATTTCAGAGGCTTCGCAGGATTCGACAACTAGGAACGTCGTACCTAACCTTTCATGGTGCAGAACACAGCCGATTCTCTCACTCGCTTGGCGTCTATGAAATTACACGACGTATAATCTCGCAGTTCGAGCGCAATGAATACAAAGACTGGCCTCGGGAGGAACGGCTGCCTGCTCTATGCGCGGCGCTGCTGCATGATCTTGGACATGGACCGTTCTCGCACTCCATTGAGGCGGTTTTCGACACCGATCATGAGGATTGGACATGCCGTATTATAATGGGAGAGACAGAGGTCAATCAGATTCTGCGCGAAGTGGATGAGACCTTCCCGGCACGTGTCGCTGCTATTATTAAGAAGCAATACGATAAACCGATTGTTGTTAACCTCGTATCGAGCCAGATGGACGCGGATCGGATGGATTATTTGCTGAGGGATGCTTATTTCACGGGGGTTCATTACGGAACATTTGACCTGGAGCGGATCCTTCGCGTGCTTCGTCCTCATCAAGGGCGTATCGTGGTCAAAGAAAGCGGCATGCACGCAGTGGAAGATTACTTGATGTCGCGCTATCAAATGTACTGGCAAATCTACTTTCATCCCGTAACGCGAAGCTCGGAAATTATACTGCGTCACATCTTCAGAAGGGCCAAAGAATTGTTCCAGAATGGTTATACATTCGACTGGCTGCCAACGCCGCTGTTGAAGCTGTTCCAAGGGGAACTCACGACGAGTGATTATTTCCTATTAGATGAAGCGTTAGCTCAGACGGTATTCATGGCGTGGTCAGACGAGCGGGATGAATGGCTGTCGGATCTGTGCCGCAGGTTCCTACATAGGCGGTTGTATAAAGAAGTCATTGTAAGCGATCATAATGATGCCCTCTTCGAAGAAGCGAGGCAGCAGCTGCGTCAAGCGGGCCTGCATCCCGACTACCATCTCGAGGTTGATTTCCCATTCGACCTTCCTTATGATGTGTACCGGCCCGATGCGGGTAATGGGAAGAAGAACAGCGACAAGCCGCCGATTCTGCTGCTTGACTCGGAGGGTGGTTTATCGGAAATTTCGGCCCGTTCGGATATTATTCGTTCGCTGACCGGCTTGCATCAGGACAAGCATCGCTGGTATTTCCCAGACGATCTGCTGCGTCCGGTTGCGCATAGGCTCGACGCCCGCATACGCGCGATTTTTGGCTATTAGAACTCGAAGAAAATAAACGTTTTATATATAGGAAGGAGAAAGTAAGACAACATGAACGGAAAAGTTACATTAATTGATACGCATACGCACTTGGACAATCACAAATTCGACAATGACCGTGAGGAAGTTATCGCACGAGCAAGAGAAGCGGGTGTCGAAATTATGGTGAATATCGGGTTTGACCGCGAAACGATTCCGACGACGATGGCATTGGCGGAAAAGCATGATTTTATCTATGCGGCTGTTGGCTGGCACCCTGTTGAGAGCATCCATATGCAGGAGGGAGATCTCGAATGGATCGAGTCGCTGATGTCGCATCCGAAGGTTGTGGCTATCGGTGAAATCGGTCTCGATTACCACTGGGATACTTCACCGAAGGATGTCCAGCATCGCGTATTCCGCGAGCAGATCCGTCTGGCGCGCAAAGTCGGTAAACCGATCGTCATTCATAACCGAGATGCTTCGGAGGACGTCGTACGTATATTGAAGGAAGAGAAGGCGGAAGAGGTCGGAGGCATTATGCACTGCTTCTCCGGCAGCTGGGAAACGGCCAAAGCTTGTCTCGATATGAACTTCTATATTTCGTTCGGCGGACCGGTT
Source organism: Paenibacillus sp. CCS19 (assembly GCF_033239625.1). Classification (NCBI taxonomy): domain Bacteria; kingdom Bacillati; phylum Bacillota; class Bacilli; order Caryophanales; family Paenibacillaceae; genus Paenibacillus; species Paenibacillus sp. CCS19. The sequence continues at coordinate 45,708 of NZ_BTCK01000042.1, read as the reverse complement.
TCATTTACCAATGCAAGGGTTCCAAAGGAAGTGCTTTCACGAGTGCCGGACGACCGTCTGCTCATCGAAACGGACTCCCCTTATTTGGCACCGCACCCTTATAGAGGGAAGAGAAATGAGTCCTCCTATGTCGCACTGGTAGCTGATGCCGCTGCGGCAATTAAAGGAATGAGCGTTGAAGAAATTGGATATTTAACGTCTCTAAACGCTAGAAAATGTTTCCGTTTTGATCAATAATGGCTGAAATCGTGAGGAATCGGGACCTTACGCGTGATAAAAGTTGATTTTGTCCCCAAAACCGCTTCTCTTTTCGCTGAATTTCCTTAAATATCGTTTAAATCGTCTTTTATCTGTTCTTTACAATGCATGCGAACACGGGGTATGATTCATTTCAGAACTTACACAATGTATTGGATTTCCAGTAGTACGCTTAATCTCCTAACGGAGAACGGGGGAACCATATGTGGAAATGCTGCACAGTGATTTGTGCGCATGGAAGCATAACCGATGGGGTGAATTTGGAAGCATTGCATAGCGGTCGATCCGCTGCAATGTGACGATAGGGCAACTCTCTTGCCCGAACCCGACAGCTAACCTCGTAAGCGAAATAGAGAGATCAACCTTCGAATCCCACTTTCCATGTTTAGTCGCGACCAAACGGGAAGCCACGAAGCAGATGATCCTCTGTCGATGGCTTCTTTTCTTTTCGAATAAAGAAGTTTACGTCGACATAGGGTTAGCAATGGAGGTGAAGGTGAGAGGGACTGGATAGCATGATTCGTCATGCCAATATACTATAGTCGCGTCAATTGTATCATGCGAAACACTCGACGGCGGGACTTTGAAGGAGGACCGAAGAAGTGGGCGTAATTCCGCAAGAGGACACCCATGGGAAACGATCATCCAGCATGTCATTCGCATTGCGATGGAAGCATGAAAACGTGCGGTTAATCACATTGAGTATAATTATCTCAATCGCTATGACTTTCATGTTATTGGTGTTGTTGTACGGAACGGCTGAGAGAAGCGTCTCCGTAGTAGTGAATGGACAAGAGAGCATCGTGAAAACGAAGCAATGGGTCCTGCAACGCCTACTGGATGAACAAGCTATTACGGTTGGGCCGCATGATAAGGTGTCGATCCCTTTGAATGCAGCGATTAAGGATGGAGATCGTGTCGTCATCGACACGGCGAATCCAGTGACCGTAACAGCTGATGGCAAGACTTGGACTGTGTACACGACCGAGGATACCGTGCAAGCGGCGATCGAGGAATTAAATATTCCGGTTCGTAGCTACGACAAAGTATATCCGGCGCTGACGGCTGACCTGACACCGAACATGGCGGTGAAGGTCGTACGTGTGGAGCGTAAAGTAACGAGCTCCCAGCATACGGTTCCTTTCACGATCGTGAAGCAAGAAGATCCTACCCTTGAGCAGGGTAAGGAGAAGACGGTTAAGAGCGGCACTGATGGTGTCGTTGTGAAACAATTCGAGAGCGTGTACGAGGACGGCAAGCTCGTATCGACAGCGCTCGTCGAGAAAGCCGTACAGCGGCCGGCGGTTAGCCAAGTGGTTGCTGTCGGTACGAAGAAGGCGCAGCCGAAGGTTACGACATTATCGGCCAAGGCTTCGAGCGGCCCGCAGACGGTATCTTTGAAAGGCATTTCCTTCAAGGCGAAGAAAGTGCTGAAGAATGTTACGCTTACGGCCTATTCCGCCGGCGTGAAGTCGACGGGCAAGAGCGCGAACCATCCGCAATACGGCATTACCGCTTCCGGCACGAAAGTGAAGGAAGGACGGACGATTGCCGTTGACCCTAACGTTATTCCGATCGGTTGGTGGGTATACATCGAAGGCATCGGATTCCGTCGTGCGGAGGATAAGGGAAGCGCGGTTAAAGGAAACAAGATCGACGTTTATTACGAGAGCGAAGACTACGCGGAAGAGTTCGGTTCGAAGAAAGGCTATACGGTGTACATCATCGGGCCTAACAAACCGTCCTCCAGCTAGTGGGTGTCGCGTTATCCGATAGCAGTATCAGATATGTATCGTAATTCACAGCCAAATATGCCATCATAAGAAGAGGCGATGCCTCTTCTTTTTGTATGCTCGCGGGAAGGAATGGCGCAAGATGATTAAAGAAATAATTGTGGTTGAAGGCAAAGACGATACGACGGCTATTAAGCGCGCTGTCGAGGCAGATACAATAGAAACCGGCGGCTCTGCGATCGGCGAACAGGTGCTGAAGCGGGTTGAGCTTGCTATGGAACGCCGCGGCGTTATTATTTTTACAGATCCGGATCATGCAGGTGAACGCATTCGGCGTATCGTCGCGCAGCGTGTTCCCGGCTGCAAGCATGCGTTTCTTCCTCAGGAGGAAGCGATGTACAAAGGCGATATCGGTGTCGAAAATGCATCGCCGGAAGCCATTCGCAAAGCGCTGGCTAATGTGCGAACGGAGCAGCTGGCAGGAGAAGGCGGATCGGTCGAAGTAACTTGGGACGATATTATAGAAGCGGGACTTACCGTTCATCCTCAGGCGTCTGAGCGTCGAGAGGTAATTGGCAAGCTGCTCGGAATCGGTTATGCGAACGGCAAAACCTTCTACAAACGATGCGTCAGCTTCCGAATTACGAAGACGGAGTTTATAGAAGCATGGCGGCAAATGGAACAGCAGCTGGAACAGGAGCGTGGCTAGTTAATGAGCAGCAATGAACAGAAGAAGAATACGGCGGTAGAGGTAGCTACCCCTTCGCGGACACGCGATATCGTGAAGAAATACGGCTTCGAGTTCAAGAAGAGTCTTGGACAGAACTTTCTAATCGACCAGAACATCCTGCACAAAATCGTGTCGGCTGCTGAGCTTGATTCGACCAAAGGTGCACTCGAGATTGGACCAGGTATTGGCGCACTCACGCAGCATCTGGCTCAATCGGCTGGCAAGGTGACGGCAGTAGAGATCGACAACCGTCTCATTCCGATTCTGCGCGATACGCTCGCAGGCGAAGATAACGTTGAGGTTATTCATGCGGACGTGCTCAAGCTGGATCTGAATCAGCTGTTCGCAGAGCGCTTCAATGATGTGTCAGGCGTCAGCGTAGTGGCGAATCTACCTTACTACGTGACAACCCCGATTCTTATGAAGCTGCTAGAGGAACGGCTGCCGCTGGAGAATATCGTCGTTATGATCCAGAAGGAAGTTGCAGACCGAATGGCGGCCAAGCCAGGCGGCAAGGATTATGGCAGCTTGAGCGTCGCCGTGCAATATTACTGCGTACCGAGCATCGTATGCATCGTACCGCATACGGTGTTCATCCCGCAGCCCAATGTCGATTCGGCAGTGATCAAGCTGGCGCTGCGGGATAAGCCCGCTGTCGAAACGCCGGACGAGGCGCATTTCTTCCGCGTGGTGCAGTCATCCTTCGCACAGCGCCGCAAGACGCTCATGAACAACCTATCGTCCTGGCTCGGCAAAGACCAGCGTGAAACGTTGACTACGCTGCTGGAGCAGATCGACATCGACCCAGGCCGCCGCGGCGAAACGCTCTCCCTAGACGAATTCGCCAAACTAAGCACTGCCCTTTACGAAGCCGGCCTCGGCCTGCAAGGTTAGGTTTACACGGCTAGCCACCGATCGACACTTGAAATAACAATGCCCCTATTCCATTGCATTATGTGCAACGGAATAGGGGCTGTATTTGTTTACAGCGTCTCCCGCTGTAAAACGTGCAACAGGAGCTGCCAATGGCTACAACCGACCCCGAGACGCCTTTCAACCGTTGTTTCTGTTGTACGGATTACAACCACAGCATGTTATGCAGGCATAACACACCTTTTCTGTTGTAACAATTACAACGGCGGCTGGGCAGAAAATGTTGCGGACATTCGAGTATGAGCACCTAATAGCTCAGTCCCGCCAAATGGTATACATACGTTCGAACTGCTTTTCCCTACTAAAGCCCTCAGATACCGAGGGGATCAAACTGTAGGAGCACCAAAAGTAAAGCGTGTCCTGCAGGGACTAAAGCGAGTATTAGCACGTACTGACTCTGGTGCGTCGAATCGTATGCGGACGTTCGAACGTACCCTAGGCTCATCTAAGCCTATCCCAATCCGTCAAACGTAGCTAAACTAGTCCTCCGGGAGTCCAGAGGGCGGGCCCTCGGGGCCCTCCCCTGAGACCAGGGGAGGGTTTGGGTGGGGTCGAAAATGGTTTTAAATTGTTTTTGAAAAAAGAGTCAGGTCCCACCAGGGACAAATAATTCGAGTCATAGGGCAGAGCACTTGTTAAATCCGGGTCCAAGGGGCGCAGCCCCTAACAAGGGGAGTTCAGAGGGCCATGCCCTCTGATATTGGTGTCACCTTCTAGGAAGGTCACCCATAGGATACACGAAGAGGTGATCTGCCCATGAAGCAAGGGGACTTGGTCGTCCGCAAATCATACGGCGGTGACGTGCTGTTCCGCATTGAACAATTACGAGAAAACCAACTAGCTGTCTTGAAAGGCACGGATTATCGGCTGCTTGCGGACTCGCCGCTTCTTGATCTGGCAGTCGTGAACGATCCGGATTCGACGCCAGCATCCCAGCAGGTTCGTATTAAGGTCAAAGAATCGCTGCGTCGAATGCAGGAGAATCGTCGGCCAGTCCATGAGCAGGATGGACCCATTCGGCTGGCTGCCCAGTCGACATCGAATCCTTCGTTTTATGAAATGCCGGGCAAAGTGCTTCATCTCGACGGCGACGGCAATTATATGCGCAAAAGTATGCAGCTGTACTCCCAGATGCGTGTTCCAGCACACGGTATTCACGTCCATGAGGCGCAAATGCCTGAGCTATTGTATCGTCTGCTGCCGGAATTGAAGCCCGATATCGTCGTCATTACCGGACACGACGGTGTATTGAAGAACAGGCGGAGTGAAGACTTAGGCAGCATCAGCAGCTATAAGAATTCGAAAAACTTCGTTGACGCCGTTCGCGTAGCACGCGACTATGAGAAAAACCGCGACTCGCTCGTCGTCATTGCAGGTGCGTGCCAATCTCACTATGAAGCGCTGCTGCAGGCAGGCTCCAATTTTGCAAGCTCGCCGGGTCGTATTCTCATTCATGCGCTCGATCCTGTCTATATCGCAATCAAAGCGAGCGCAACGCCGATTCGGGAGACGATCGACCTGCCTGAAGTGATTCAAGGTACGATCAGCGGGATTGAAGGGATCGGCGGCATAGAGACGATAGGTCGTCTGCGCAAAGGACTGCCGAAGCCGAAGTGGACGAAGCAGACGTCGCAAGCGAATGTTATAACGTAGACGATTATATGATTCTATTTTCCAGCCTAGAAATTCGAAAAATACTATTGACACCAACTTTTGTTGGCTGATATAATTATTGACCAATTTGACACTGCCTCCCTCGATCGTTATAATGGACGAGGAAAGAGGTGGTAGTGGACAATGGCAAAAAATGCGCTGTTGGAAATCAAACGCAGCTTAGAAGCCCATGTCGGATCTAAGATTCGGCTCCGCGCGAATGGAGGCCGACGAAAGACCGTCGAACGTACCGGAGTACTGGAAGAAATCTACCCATCTGTTTTCATTGTCAAGCTGGATCAGGAAGAGAGCGCATTTAAACGCGTTTCATACAGTTATGCGGACATATTGACCGAATCCGTCGAAGTCCATGTGTGCAACGAAGAAGGGCAAGTGCGCATCAACTATATACAATAGCTTCAACAGTCGGCATCGGCCGGCTGCTTCTAATGCGTGTCCAATAGGATGCGCATTTTTTTATTTGCCAAGGGCATGCTAATGAAGCATCAAGCCATTATTCGTCGCAGTGGCGGTTCAGCAATCAAGATCCTGATGTAGCAGCAGAGTGACTTTGAACTCCGTTCAAAGATCCTGATGTAAGGAGTGAAAAACAATGAGCAGAAGAAGACGAGGAACGATGTCCGAGAACTTGAAATATGAGCTGGCCAAGGATCTGGGCTTCTACGATACGGTTCAGCAGGAAGGCTGGGGAGGCATTCGCGCCAAGGATGCCGGCAATATGGTGAAGCGGGCGATTCAACTCGCGGAGCAGGCTGCTGCGAACAAAACGAACCAATAGCCAAGGTCAATCACGTATATCCGTTCTACGCTTCAGTCGCGCAGGCTTCCGTTCTAATGGCGGGAGCTTGTTTGCATAGAGGCGGCCTATTTACAAGCTTCACTCTTTTTCGCATTTCTTGACTGCGTTTGTTATAATAGGTGGAGTTAACCATACGAACGGGTGAAAATGATGAAAATATACGAGAAGGCCCCTGCCAAAATTAATCTGCTGCTCGACGTGCTGCATAAGCGCAACGACGGCTTTCATGAAGTCGAGATGATTATGACGATGGTCGATCTGGCCGATCGTCTGGAGATGGAAGAGCTGCAGCGCGATCAGATCATTATTTCGAGTCAGGCTGGATACATACCGCTCGATGAGAAGAACCTCGCATTCCAGGCTGCGAAGCTGATTAAAGACCGTTATGACGTCCGCAAGGGCGTATATATTCATTTGGATAAGAAAATACCAGTCGCCGCAGGTCTTGCTGGCGGATCGAGCGATGCAGCGGCAGCCCTTCGCGGCTTGAACCGACTGTGGGGACTCGGCATCTCGGACGAGGAACTATGTGTCCTTGGCGCAGAGCTCGGATCGGACGTTCCGTTCTGCGTAACCGGTGGAACGGCTGTCGCGACGGGCCGCGGCGAGCGTCTAGAGCGCATCGAGAACCCGCCGCAATGCTGGGTTGTTCTGGCGAAGCCTCCGATTAACGTATCGACTGCTGATGTGTACGGCCGTTTCAAAGCATCAGAGCTCAAGTGGCATCCGTCTATGAAGGACATGCTGGGTGCGATCGCGCAAGGCTCGTTCAATGATATGTGCGCATCGCTCGGCAATGTGCTCGAAGAAGTGACCTTGAAACATTATCCCGAAGTGCTTCAGCTCAAGGAGAGCATGCAGAAGCTAGGCGCAGAGGGTGTACTAATGTCCGGCAGCGGACCAACGGTATTCGGCCTTGTGTCGAAGGAAGCGAAGCTGGCGCGCATCTATAACGGACTCCGCGGGTTCTGCAAAGAGGTGTACGTCGTTCGGATGTTGACGTAGGTCAGTTAACAAATGTTCGTTTCTTGAAATCCAGGATTTGTATAATGCATCACTTTATTAAGCCTAAAGCTCGGATCCCTCTAGAATGAAACGCATTACCCGCCTCTGAGGTCGGAAACAGCCGTTTCACCTTGATTAAATCCGTATAAAAGTGGTATATTTTCATTATAATATTCGGATTTTGGCGAGGAGAGATAATACGTTGAAAAAACTGAAACGAAGTGCTCGACTCGTAGAAATGACACAGTATTTGCTGAGCCGTCCACATAGACTCATCTCGCTGACCGCATTCGCGGATCGCTATCAATCCGCTAAGTCCTCGATTAGCGAGGATTTGGCGATAATTAAAGAAGTGTTCGAAGACGAAGGAATCGGCGAACTGCATACGCTCGCAGGCGCGGCAGGAGGCGTGAAATTCACGCCGAAGATCGGCCAGGATACGGCGATGGAGACGATTCAAACTGTGTGCCGCCAATTGGAGCAGCCGGAACGCGTGCTGCCTGGCGGCTATTTGTTCATGACGGATATGCTTGGACAACCTGAGCTGCTGTCCGAGCTGGGACGTATGTTCGCTACTGCGTTCGCTGGTCGCGAAATCGACGTCATTATGACGGTAGAGACCAAAGGGATTCCGCTCGCTTATGCGACTGCGGCTTGCCTCAATCTGCCGGTCGTTATCGTTCGTCGTGATAATAAGGTGACGGAAGGTTCTGCTGTGAGCATCAACTACGTATCCGGCTCCAACAAACGGATCCAGACGATGTCGCTTGCAAGACGCACATTGCGTGAAGGCGCCCGAGTCCTTATTATTGATGACTTCATGAAAGCCGGTGGAACGATTCAGGGCATGATGGATCTGCTCGGAGAGTTCAATGCGAAGGTTGCCGGCGTCGGCGTATTCGTCGAGTCAGGCGAATTGGGAACCGAAGAGCGTCTGTTGGAGGATTATGTGTCGCTGGCGAAGGTAACGGCAGTAGACTTAAAGTCCAAACAAACGGTGGTCATTCCAGGTAATTTCTTTAAATAAAATATAATAATTTGGACGGAGGAATCACGAATGAAACTGAAACCGGAAATCGTGAATGCGGCGGGTGCACCTGCTGCGATTGGCCCTTATTCGCATGCTGCAAAGGTAGGAAATCTGCTCTTTACTTCGGGTCAAATTCCACTAGGTCCAGATGGACAACTCGTAGAAGGCGGCATCGAGGAGCAAACGCATCAGGTGTTCCGCAACCTTCAAGCGGTGCTCGAAGCAGCAGGCGCAACGTTCGCAGATGTGGCGAAAGCAACGGTATTTATTAAGGATATGAACCAATTCGGAGCGGTTAATGCGATCTACGGATCGTACTTCGGCGACCATAAACCAGCACGCTCGACAGTAGAGGTTGCGCGCCTGCCGAAGGACGTACTTGTCGAAATAGAATTGATCGCATCGGTATCTGTCGAACAATAGCGAAAAGTTTTCTAGTGCAAAAAAAAATATATAAATCAGCATAACTTTTCCAAAAAAATAGAAGGAATTTGCTCTAAAGTGTGGAAGTATACACCAAGTCTTCAAGAGGCAAAGGTGGTGAACACAAGTGCAAATTACAGATGTCAGACTCCGACGTGTAAACTCGGAGGGCCGTATGAAGGCGATCGCTTCGATCACCATTGATAATGAATTCGTCGTTCACGATATCCGTGTTATTGACGGCAACAATGGCATGTTCGTCGCTATGCCAAGTAAACGGACTCCGGACGGAGAATTCCGGGATATCGCTCACCCGATTTCTTCAACCACCAGGGAGAAAATCCAAGCTGCCGTACTCGCTGAGTACGAACGCGCTGCTGCGGAAGAGGAAGTTATCGAAGAAGGAGCGTAATAATGAGACGAAGAGGGCCTACGGGCTCTCTTTTCTTTTGCATATGAATAAGATATAGTCAAATACAGAATAAACGGGCTTTTTATTTCTACTTAAGCGAATGTTGGCAGGAGGTTAATGACATTGAAATTGATGGCGATTGTGCTTGCAGCAGGACAAGGCAAGCGAATGAAATCTAAGCTATATAAAGTACTTCACCAAGTGTGCGGCAAGCCGATGGTGGAGCATGTGCTCGATACAGTAGATGCAACGGCGTGCGAACGCAAAGTCGTTGTTGTCGGACACGGCGCAGAGCTGGTCAAGGCTACCCTAGGCGATCGCGCTGAATTCGTGCTGCAAGCAGAACAGCTTGGTACAGGCCATGCGGTGCAGCAGGCTGCGGCGCTCCTCGGCGAAGAGGAAGGCACGACGGTCATTCTTTATGGCGATACGCCGCTAGTAACAGCAGAAACGTTGGGCAAGCTGTTGGAGCAGCATACGAATGCGGGCGCAGCCGCAACGGTACTGACGGCTGTCGTTCCGAACCCGCAAGGGCTTGGTCGCATTATCCGCGGCGAGAACGGCCAAGTGCTTCGTATCGTGGAACAGAAGGATTGCTCGGCTGAAGAAGCGGCGATTACGGAAATCAATACGGGCATGTACTGCTTCAACAACCGCAAGCTGTTCGAAGCGCTGAAGCTTGTGACGAACAACAATGCGCAGGGCGAGTACTACCTTACGGATGTTCTCGAAATTCTTCGTAAGCAGGACGAGACGGTCGGAGCTTACATCGCAACCGATTTCTCGGAAGGAATCGGCGTGAATGACCGCGTTGGCCTCGGAGAAGCAGAGCAGCTCATGCGTGCTCGCATTGTGCGTCAACATCAAATCAACGGCGTTACGATCATTGACCCGGCAGCCACTTATATTGAAGCGGGTGTTGTCATTGGTTCGGACACGATTATTCATCCGGGAACGATTCTTCGCGGCGCGACGGTAATCGGTGAGGATTGCGTAATCGGACCGCAGGCAGACCTGACGAACACGAAGGTGGACAATGGCGCAGCGATTAAATATTCGGTTGCAGTCGATGCGATTATCGGCGAGGAGAGCGCGGTCGGCCCTTATGCGAATCTTCGCCCAGGCTCCGTTCTTGGCCGCGAGTGCAAGATCGGTGATTTCGTTGAGCTCAAAAATGCTACGCTCGGCGACGGCAGCAAAGTGTCCCATCTGAGCTACGTCGGCGATGCCTTCGTTGGCAAGGATGTTAACATCGGCTGCGGCGCGATTACGGTCAACTACGACGGCTTCAATAAATCGGTCACCGAGATCGGCGATAACGCCTTCGTCGGAAGCAACGTTAACTTGATCGCACCGGTGAAGATCGGTGACGGAGCGTATGTCGTTGCAGGCTCGACAATTACGCAGGATGTAGCTGCGAACGACATGGCGATCGCTCGTGTCCGTCAGGAGAACAAGGCGGGCTACGGCGAGAAGCTTCGCGCACGCGCGAAAGCGAAGAAGGAACGTCTCGCCAAACAATAGATGAGGGAAAAACTGTCCGGATGCCCGATTATTTCGCTTGGCTATAGGTAAGCCTATGGGGGAAAGCGAAGGAGGTTATCCAATTGGGCATACCATTGACAGTTGAGACAAGAACAACAAGAACGAAGCGCGAGATTCGTGAGCTGCGCAGCCAAGGCAAGGTGCCGGGCGTAGTTTACGGGCCAAATCTGGCCGCACCGACACCGATCGCGCTCGCAGAGCGCGAGCTGCTGCCTCTGCTGCGCACGCATCCGAATGCGGTGCTGACCGTATCGATTCCAGGCGGTCTATCGGAATCGGTCGTCATCAGCGAGGTGCAGCGTGATCCTCTGACGCATCATGTCGTTCATATCGATCTGCACCAGATCAATATGAACAAGAAGCTTCGGACGCATGTACGTCTGGAAGCAGCCGGCGACAGCAAAGGCGAACGAGAAGGCGGCATCCTGCAGCTGCTCGCCCATGAGCTGGAGATCGAATGCTTGCCAGACCAGCTGCCAGAGGTTATCAAGCTGGATGTGACGTCGCTTGGCGTTGGCGAGAACCTGCTGGTCAGGGATATTCCGGTACCTGCAGGCGTGACGGTTCGTTCCGATGCTGAGCAGGTCGTCGTCACTATTCTTGCACCGCAGCTGGAGCTGTCGGAAGAGGAAGCAGAGGCGCAGGCAGTCGAACTGCACGAAGCGGAATCGCGCTCGAAGCATGCGAAGATGGAAGAGGTCAAGACAGGCGTCGGCGGCCAGGACGCGTAGTCGCCGCTGGTTCTGTTGTAACAGCTTGCACCTCACAAGCTCCCGTATGTATACGCTGCAATCGTAACACGACCGCAAGAGAGGCTGCTGATGCAGCCTTTTTGTGTAAATCAAAGGCTATATAAGCTATCGACTTTATACTTAATGTTGTTGATCGAGACCATGTCAAAGCAATTATAGGAGTGAATCATCCATTATGAAATGGTTCGTTGGACTGGGTAATCCGGGAACGCAATATCAAAGTACGCGGCATAATGTCGGGTTCATGGCGATCGATGAACTCGCCAAGCGCTGGGGCATAAGCGTGACGCAGAGCAAGTGCAAGGCACTGGTGGGAGAAGGCAACGTAGGGGGTACGAAGGTAGTCCTGATGAAGCCGATGACGTATATGAACCTGTCGGGCGAATCGATCCGCGCCTATATGGATTACTATAAAGTTGCGCTTGAAGATCTGATCGTCATCTATGACGACCTCGATACGGAGATCGGCCGCATTCGTCTGCGCTACCAAGGGAGCCCAGGCGGGCACAACGGCATTAAATCGATCATTCAGCATGTCGGCACGCAGCAGTTCAACCGTATCCGTATGGGCATTACGCGCCCGCAGCCGGGCGGCAACATTGCTGACTACGTTCTAGCCAACTTCCCGAAGGCTGAGCAGGACAAGTTGTCCACGATGATCGATCAGACCTGCGATGCGGCAGAATTCGCGCTCAAAGCAACGTTCGAGCAGACGATGGCCAAATTTAATGGTTAATCGGCTATCCCGGCAATAACCTATAAGTTAACCTCACTGCGAATCAGCTTTCCAGCCTGGGTGCAAGCCGTAATCGCAAGCTTTGCCCCCATTCGTCCATTCGGGCTTACCTCCTCTCGCATAAGCTGTCTATGGTACAAGAATCGAGAGGAGTGAGAACGGTGGTTAAATTGGTTAGCCCTCCGTTTATTTTGCCGGGCGGCACGGTTGTAAGAGTAGCGCGTCCGTCGTCGACAACGAGTTCGAGTCCGAATTTAAGCCGACTTACGGTTGTATGGGTGCAGACCAGCGGCGTACCGTTTCGTACGACCAACTTTTTTGCCCAACTAATCCGTAACGGCAGAGTCGTGTCCCAAGCCGTATTCGATCCGTTCGGCGTCGTCGTGTTCAACAATATCGGAACGCTTACGCAAGTCAGCTATCAGCTCCGTACCTTCAACCCGGCAGGCATCCTGCAGCGGGTGCGGACAATTCCAGCAGGCGTCGAGGCGTTTGCGCTCATCGGTTAATACGGGCACAGATGAAAAAGTCTGTTCGATCGCCACTTCAATGGCTGTTGAATCAGACTTTTTCATTTGATAAGCATGAAACCTGTGTTCCGCCGATCGTTATATCGTCCCAAATTGGGACATACTAACGTGTATAACGATTGGTCAGGAGGCATACATATGGCTGTGAACTACATTTGCCCGCATTGCCGGTCCACGGTAGGGACGATTGATAACGCATCGGTAACGGAGCAGCAGCTCGGTTTCCATTTCTTGACCCCCGAGGAGCGCAGCGATATAATAGCGTATAACCCAAATGGGGACGTCATTGTTAACGTGGTTTGTGATTATTGCCGCGAAGCAATTGAAGCAAATCCGGAGCTAGTGCTTATACCGAATCCGCTCCAATAGCTTTGGAATACAAGCGACAGCCTTAGCCTAGGCATCGGGATGGCTGAGGCTTCTTTGTGTGTTCACCTCTAAACGCGGTCAATTCGCCTCGAATGGCCTCGATAGAGGTTTTTCTCATCGTCACACGGTGCGATAGTGTACGCATCGCAGAAGGAAGGTGCCGTTTCCATTGAAAGCGTTAATTAAGGCTTTTGCCGCAGATGCCGACTATCAGACTGTTCTATCGGGCGTTACGGCGGGTATGCGAGAACAGCTCATATCGGGCTTAGCTGGTTCATCCCGTCAAGTGCTCATGTCAGCGCTGCGCACCGATTTGGACCGGCCGATGCTGGTCGTCACGCACAATATGTTCGCAGCCCAGAAAATTGTAGAAGATTTGCATGAACTGCTGCCTCCGGGCGATGTTCTTCTTTATCCCGCCAACGAATTGGTGGCCGCCGAATCTGCTGTCTCGAGTCCCGAGACGCTGGCACAGCGCATAGATGCGTTGATCAGGCTGTCCCAAGGGTATCGCGGGATTGTCGTCGTTCCGTTCAGCGGCTTGCGACGCTACTTGCCGGTCAAAGGCATTATGGCAGAGGCGCAAATCGAGCTGAAGGTCGGCGACACGCTGCCGATCGATACGTTCCTCCGCCGGATGACGAGCATCGGCTATGAACGAGTCGACCGCGTCGAGTCCAAAGGCGAGATGAGCGTACGCGGCGGCATTGTAGACTTCTATCCGCTGACGTCGCCGGTAGCATGCCGCGTGGAATGGTTCGATGACGAGATCGATTCGATCCGTACGTTCGATCCGGCAGATCAGCGTTCGCTCGATAAACTGGATTCATTCGTTGTGACGCCGTGTCGCGAGCTTCCTGCGGACGAACGCAGATTCCAGAACGCAGCAGCGCAGGCGGCAGGCCTGCTCGAGAAGCAGCTGGAGCGCATGACCGATCGCACGGCCAAGGAACGTCTGCGCGCCGAGATCGGCAGCGAGATGGAGAAGCTGCGGGAAGGGCAGTATTTTGGCGAAATGTATAAGTACGTCTCGCTGCTCTATCCAGAGCGTCATACGCTGCTTGATTATATTCATTCGGATACGCTTCTCATTATGGATGAGCCGCTGCGTCTCATCGAGACGGCCCGCCAGCTGGAGCGGGACGAGGCAGAGTGGGCAACCCATCTGCTGTCGCACGGCAAGTCGCTTCCGGGGCTGCCGCTCGCTCGCGAGACCGATGAAATTCTGCATCACCGCGCTTATCAGACGGTGTTCTTGTCGTTGTTCCTGCGCCAAATTCCGCATACGCAGCCGCAGAACATTCTGAACTTCATGTGTCGTGCGACGCAGAACTTCCACGGGCAGATGAACGTGCTTAAGGCAGAGATGGACCGCTGGAAGAAAGCTGGAGCGACCGTTATGATGCTGGCTGGCAGCAGCGAGCGGATGGACCGGATGCGCCGGGTGCTGCAGGATTACAATATTGAGCCTCCGATGCTCTTAGAGGGCAATCTGCAGGCTGGCTTCGAGCTGCCATCTATTCATCTGGTCGTCATTACAGAGGGCGAGATGTTCTCGCAGAAGCAGCGGAAGGCGACGCGTGTCGATAAGAAGATCGACAACGCCGAACGGATTAAGAGCTACACCGAGCTGAAGGTCGGCGACTATGTCGTTCACCAGAATCATGGTATCGGCAAATACCTCGGCATCGGTACGCTTGTCATTGGCGGCATTCATAAAGATTATATGCATGTCATGTATGCAGGCGGCGATAAGCTGTCCATCCCAATCGAACAGATTGATATGATTCAGAAGTATGTTGGCGCAGAGGACAAGGAACCGAAGATTTACAAACTCGGCGGCAACGAATGGAACAAAGTAAAGACGAAGGTTCGTTCGTCGGTCAAAGATATTGCCGATGAGCTTATTAAGCTGTATGCGGATCGTCAATCAAGCCCTGGGTTTGCTTTCGGCACGGATACGCCATATCAACAGGAGTTCGAAGCGATGTTCCCGTACGACGAGACGCGGGACCAGCTTCGCGCCATAGAGGAAATCAAGAAGGACATGGAGATGACCCGTCCGATGGATCGTCTCTTATGCGGCGACGTTGGATACGGCAAAACAGAGGTAGCGGTACGGGCTGCGTTCAAGGCGGCTATAGAAGGCAAGCAAGTGGCTATACTGGTACCAACGACCATACTTGCCCAGCAGCATTACGAGACGTTCCGCGAGCGTTTCTCCGGTTATCCGTTCAAGGTGCAAGTATTGTCGCGTTTCCGTTCCCGCAAGGAGCAGACGGAGACGATGAAAGGGATCAAGGCGGGTACGGTCGACATCATTATCGGCACGCACCGTCTGCTATCGCAGGACGTCGTATTTAAGGATCTGGGCCTGCTCATCGTCGACGAAGAGCAGCGTTTCGGAGTCTCGCATAAAGAGAAGCTGAAGCGGTTGAAGACGAACGTTGACGTGCTGACGCTCACGGCAACGCCAATTCCACGTACGCTGCATATGTCGATGCTGGGCGTTCGCGACCTGTCGGTTATCGAGACGCCGCCGGAGAACCGGTTCCCGGTTCAAACGTACGTCCTCGAATACAGCGCAGCGCTTGTCAGGGAAGCGGTCGAACGTGAATTAGCGCGCGGCGGACAGGTATACTATCTGTACAACCGCGTACAGGGCATTCACCAGATGGCCGATCAGATTAAGGCGCTTGTGCCGGATGCGAGGGTGGCAGTCGGTCACGGACAGATGTCGGAGCAGGAGCTGGAGAAGACGATTCTCGACTTCCTCGACGGCGAATCTGACGTGCTGGTCAGCACGAGCATTATCGAGACAGGCGTCGACATTCCGAACGTAAATACGCTTATCGTCCATGATGCGGACAAGATGGGCCTGTCCCAGCTGTATCAGCTGCGCGGAAGGGTTGGCCGGTCCAACCGAATCGCGTATGCGTACTTCACGTATCAACGGGACAAGGTGCTCACCGAGGTAGCGGAGAAAAGGCTGCAGTCGATCAAGGAGTTCACGGAGCTCGGCTCTGGCTTCAAAATCGCAATGCGCGACCTTGCGATTCGCGGAGCGGGCAATCTGCTCGGGGCCGAGCAGCACGGCTTCATCGCTTCGGTCGGCTTCGATCTATACTCGCAGATGCTCGCTGATGAAGTGGCTGCCCGCAAATCGCAGCTTGAAGGAACGACGCAGGTCGTCGAGCGCAAGGTGTCGACCGTTATTGACATCAGCATCGATGCATACTTGCCGTCGGATTATATTTATGACAGCATTCAGAAGATCGAGATTTACAAGAAGGTGGCCAGCATTCGCTCTATTGCAGAAGCAGAGGATCTGGGCGAAGAGCTCGTCGACCGCTTCGGCGATCTGCCGGCCGCCGTTGAGAACCTGCTTGCTGTAGCGCGGCTGAAAACGTATGGCGGCGATTATGGCATCGAGCAGATTTCTCAGAAGGCGGACGATTGGATGCTGAAGCTTGCCGAGGTCGGCCGGTTCGACAAAAAGAAGCTGGATCAGCTTTGCCTCAAATTCGAGAACCGGTTCAAGCTGTTCGACGAGGCGAGCGCTGGCGGTCAGCCATATATTTTGCTTCGCGGCAAAGGGCTGTCGCAGGAGCAGAAGCTTGAGCTGCTGGAGAAATTTCTTGAAGCTTGCAAGGATGCGTCAAAATCGAAGGGAGCACTCCAAGATGTTGCACAATAAACAGCGCAGCTTCGCTGGCCGACGCGGCTTGTCCGCTATGCTGGTAATGCTGCTGTCGCTGGCGGTCGTCATGTCCGCTTGCGGCAAGAAAACAGACGAAACGAAAGCGCCTGCTTCCGAAGAAGGCACGGTAGTTGCGGAGTACAAGGACGGCAAAGTGACGGACAAAGAGTTCGACCGTTATATCAGCTTCTTCTCGATCGTTAACCCATCGGCAGAAGCTTATCTGTCCATTGAAGGCATGAAGGAGCAATTCCTGCGCGAATATGTCGGCTACAAGATTCTGTACAGCCGTGCGGATGACAAGGCGAAGGATGCGGCATCGGACGATGTGAAGACGTTCGTCACGCAGTTCGAGGAAGCGGCGAAGAGCGACGCGAATATGAGAGCGAAGATGGATAAGGCCGGTCTGACGAATGATGACGCGGAGTGGTTCTACCGCATGATCATTACGGTCATGGAGAACTCGGAGCAAAGCGTGAAGGACGAAGAGATGAAGGCGATCTATGATAAAGCGCCAACGGACTTCAACAACGTAACGCTGCGCCACATTCTGATCGGTTTCAAGGATCCTTCCACTGGCGAAGAGAAGCTGAAGAAGGAAGACGCTCTGAAGAAAGCGAAGGAAGTAAAGGCTGAACTCGAGAAGGGCGGCGACTGGGCAGCTCTCGCGAAGAAGTATTCGGATGACGAGGGCTCCAAGGAGAAGGGCGGCCTCTATGAGAACCAAGCGCCGCGCGTTTGGGTCGAAGCGTTCAAGAAGGCAGCCAATACGCAGGAGATCGGCAAGATCGGCGATCCTGTCGAGACGGAGTTCGGCTACCACGTCATCAAGGTGGAGAAACGCGAAACACGCACCTGGGAGCAGGTGCCGGAAGATATCAAGAAAGAGCTTCGTCAATCGATCTCGACGAACAACCTGAACACGTTCATGAGCGATGAGCTGCCAGGCCTGATTACGAAGGTCGAGCTTCCGAAGGAAGCAACGACCGATAAGACGGACGGCTCGGGTGATACGAGCAAGGACAGCGGACAAGCTGACACGGGCACCGATTCGGGTACTTCGACGGGCACGGATGCAGAGAAGAAAGAAGAAAGCACCACGAAGTAATCAAATGGTTGAGGGAAAGCGCGCGGAGGGTCATCTCTGTGCGCTTTTTCATGTGCAGACGAACACGCTGCGACGCTCGCTTTATGTCACCAAATGACCTTCCAGAAGCTACTAAAGTGAATAGCCAACCCTCTAGCAATCTGTTACAATACAAGAAGTTGAAATTTTGAAAGGGGATTCATAATGGCACAGACAACACGTTTATCCGCATGGCGTCGCGGATTTTTGCTTATGGCGGCCCTGCTTCTCGTCGTATCCGCATTGTCGGCTTGCGGCAAGAAAGAAGACAAGGTCGTTGCTACCTATAAAGGTGGACAAGTGACAGAATCGGAATTCAATAAGTACATCGCGTTCTACTCGATGCTCGACCAGACGTTCTCGATGTATATTCAGATTCCAGAGGCGAAAGAGCACTATTTGAAAGAGTACGTAGGCTACAAGGTACTGTTCGATCGGGCAAGCCAAGAGGATAAGGATGCAGCTAAAACAGATTCCGATTCTTTCGTCGAGCAATATGAAGCAGCAATCAAGGACAACACGGCGATGAAGGATTCCGCGAAGGAAGCGGGTCTGAAATCCGACGACGTTCGTCAGTTCTACAAGCAGATCGTTACGATTCGCAAGTACTGGGAGCGCAATGTAACCGAGGAAGAATTGAAAGCAGAGTTCGACAAGAACAAGACGGGCTACAACAAAGTTTCCGTTCGCCACATTCTGATCGCAACGGTCGATATGTCGACGGGCGCAGAGACGCGTAAGGATGAGGAAGCTCTTAAGCGTGCGCAAGAAGTGAAGCAGAAGCTTGACGCAGGCGGCGACTGGAAAGCACTCGCTACAGAATATTCCGATGACACGGGTTCGAAGGATAACGGCGGCTTGTATGAGAACTACAGCCCGAACAAATGGGTTGAGGAGTTCAAGCAAGCCGCGATTACGCAGCCAATCGGCAAGATCGGCGATCCTGTGAAGACGGACTACGGCTACCATGTCATTCAAGTAGAGAGCCGTGAAAATAAGAACTATGAAGAGATCGCCGAGGATACGAAGGCGGACGTTCAGACCGCGGCAATCACGGCGAAGATGGAAGCATTCATGAGCAAAGAGCTCGATGGTCTGATCGAATCGATCAACTTGCCTAAGGATGAGACAGCAACGGACGACAGCACGGGCACGACGGGCAGCGATGCGAACGGTAATGCTGCAACGGGTGATGACGCGAAGGCATCGGACGATACGAAAGCATCTGATGATGCAGCAGCTGGCGATGACACGAAAGCTGCGACTGACACCGAAACAAGCAAATAATAGAAGACGAGAAGACCCCGATAATCGCACAAGCGATTGTCGGGGTTTCTTGGTTGAGTCAATGAAATTGAATGTTGTTCTTCCCTTTACGCTTCGCTTTGTACATGGCGATGTCAGCGCTTGCAATTAGTTGATCCAGCGTCTCGCCATCCTTCGGATAGACCGCCACCCCGACGCTGAGCTGCACGCGCAGCAGCTCGCCGCGAACTTGAATGCCCCGCTCGAACCGTTCCTGCAATTTCGTCGCATTCGCCTTCAAGGACAAATCATTAGCGCCGGGCATCAGCATGACGAACTCGTCTCCGCCGAAGCGGGAAACGACGTTCGGCGATGGCATCAGCTTCTGCAGCTCGATGGCGACCTGACGAACGACGTCATCACCGAAGGCATGTCCCTTCGTGTCATTCATTTGCTTGAAGTTATCGACGTCGATGAACCAGATTGCAAATGGATGCGAATCACCGGATTTGTTCAACCGAAACTGCTGTTCAATAAGCTGAAGCATGCGACGGCGATCCGGCAGTCCTGTCAGCGGATCGGAAAACGCATACAATTGAAGCGATTTCAACATCCGATTGAACGAAGCGCCCAGTCTTCCCCACTCGTCACCTGAAGTGGCAGGTATGGCGAACGACAGATCCCCTTCTGCCATACGTCCAAACGCCTCATGGTAGGTTCGGAGCGGTCGAGTGAAACGAGCAGCAAGCAGAGCGGATGCGAACAGGGCAATCAGAATCGTAAGAACGCTAATAAAAGCGATCGATCGAATCGCAGACATCGCGGCAGGATAGATGCTGACATTTGGGGTCTCGGCGGCGATCTGCCAATCGGTAAGTGAGTTCGTTACGAGCTGGAGCGCTGACGAATCTGGAAGGGTGTCTCTGCTTCCTTGCCTAGAATCGATAAGTACGGTGTCGTTAACACCTGTGAGCAGGTAACGGATACCTTGTGCGGCTGCTTCATCGTTGAGCATTGCAGCAATTGGCTCCAAGGACAAGCCGATGATGAGATAGCCATTGCGGCTGGGCAGCTTGGTTTCAATCGTTGCTTCAAGTTGACCATTGGGTGCGGACGCCAGTGGATGGACAATCAGTTGGTGAGTGGAAGCGCTGTCGGTTGTATTCGTGGATGTTGGAACGGCAGGCTTAGGCTGTGATGGCCGCGAGAAGACAAGATCGGGTCTGTGGTCAGAACGTACAACGATGTAACGGTATTGTTCGTGCTCTTCCAGGAATAGCTCAATCATTGCGCGCAGATCGTATTGAACTATGGAGGAGCTGCCGCTTGTATCGCCCGTGAATAGCCTCGATAACCACTGTGCATCGGCTTCGGCGGTATCGATCGTAGCGGTGAGCTGGTGATCAATAGCGGAGAGACTGTGCTCGATCCTTGTAAGAGCTGCTCGTTCGGCTTCGTTATCGATGAGCCGGTAGGTAAGCAAACTGACGAGAGAGGTTGGAATGAGTATGCCGACGGTAATCGCAACTGCGAATCGATACCGTAGGCCTAATCTCGGCATCCGGAGATGCATCATAAGTCACACCCTGATAATGGTAGTATTTAACTAGCAATAATCACCAATATACTACCATGTTTATGCGCGATGTCCAGTATGGAAACCAAAATTTTAGAATAATTAAAGGGATATTCAAAAATTTTATTAACATTTTCCAGAAATGCAGCCTTGAACAAACGCGTTTATTCAAGTCCACGCTGAATCCAAGGAACTAACGATTTGAATGGATAGAAACCGCATACAAAAACACGAATAATCTCGCATAGCAACTCTGTTATGATAAATGACATAATTCGAGCGGTCAGTCTCCTTTTTCCCGAATATCAGGACACTTCATGTCATATATGTAATGTTATCTAACACAATAAGGCGATAAAGGTTAAACTTTTTAAGATTACACGACTAATCCAAATTATTCATGTAAACTATATTGACATGAAACTTTACCCACCCCTATAATGGGAATCACGAATGATGGAACGAATTGTAAAGCTATTGTTCGGAAACAGATCGTATATGGGGAGTGGGAGTATGAAGAAAAAGAAAATGAGCATTCATCGCACAGCACTGCTAATGCTAGTCCTTGCACTTGGTCTCGCGGCTTGTGGAACGAGCGAGGAAGAGAAACCGGCGTCCACCACAGAAGGTGGAACTACGACAGCGAGTGGTGACACGATTAAAGTCGGTATTCTTCACTCCCTCAGCGGCACGATGTCGATCAGCGAGGTGTCGGTTAAAGATGCCGAGATGATGGCGATCGAGGAGATCAATGCGAAGGGCGGCGTCCTTGGCAAACAGATCGAGCCTGTAACCGAAGATGGCGCGTCGGATTGGCCGACATTCGCAGAGAAGGCGCGCAAGCTCCTGTCCGAAGATAAAGTCGCAACGGTATTCGGCGGATGGACGTCGGCAAGCCGGAAGGCGATGCTGCCGGTATTCGAGGAGCTGAACGGTCTGCTCTGGTATCCGGTTCAATACGAGGGGCTGGAATCCTCGCCGAACATTTTCTACACGGGTGCGACGACGAACCAACAAATCGTGCCGGCTGTAACGTGGCTGCTCGAGAACCGCGGCAAGAAATTCTATCTGCTTGGTTCCGACTACGTATTCCCGCGCACGGCTAACAAAATCATTAAAGAGCAGCTGAAAGCCGAAGGCGGCGAGCTGGTAGGCGAAGAATACACGCCGCTCGGTCACACGGACTACAGCACGCTCATTACGAAAATCAAAGAAGCGAAGCCGGATGTCGTCTTCAATACGCTTAACGGCGACAGCAACGTTGCTTTCTTCAAACAATTGAAGGACGCAGGCATTACATCGAAGGACCTGACGACGTTGTCCGTATCGGTAGCGGAGGAAGAAATCCGCGGTATCGGCGCAGACGTTCTGACGGGCCACCTGGCGGCTTGGAACTACTACGAGACGACGGATACGCCTCAGAACAAGACGTTCGTTGAGAACTATAAGAAGAAGTACGGCGCTGACCGCGTAACGGCGGACCCGATCGAAGCTGGTTACGATGCGGTATATCTGTGGGCGGCTGCTGTTGAGAAAGCAGGCTCCACGGACGTTGCGAAGGTGAAGGAAGCGGCGAAAGAGCTTGAATGGGATGCGCCAGAAGGCAAAGTGAAGATTGACGGCGCAACGCAGCATTTGTATAAGACGGTTCGCATCGGCGAGGTGCAATCCGGCGGCATGTTCAAGGAATTGTGGAACTCCGGCGAGCCGGTTAAGCCAGATCCATACTTAAAGGGCTACACTTGGGCAGCGACGCTTAGTTCGGGCAACTAGCGCTAAGCAGCTAACCTTGGGAGGCAGAACATAATCTTACATCAGTAGTGAGGAAGGAGGATAGGAGTATTCGCAGCAGCAATCTCGGATACTCCTTTCTTCCTGCTTATAATCGATTCGCCTGTGGGGTGGACTTTATGGCAATTTACGTTACGCAGCTGTTCAATGGGCTCAGTGTCAGCTCCATACTGCTGCTGATCGCACTAGGTCTCGCAATTACGTTCGGTCTAATGAATGTCATCAATATGGCGCATGGTGAGCTCATTATGATCGGTGCATACGCAACGTATGTGACGCAAAATATGTTTAAAAGCGCGCTGCCTGCTTCCATGTTCGACTACTATTATATACTCGCAATTCCGGTAAGCTTCGCCGTAGCATTCTTGTTCGGATGGCTGCTTGAACTATCGCTCATCCGGCATTTGTACGGGCGGCCGCTCGACAGTCTGCTTGCGACTTGGGGTGTCGGATTGGCGCTGCAGCAGCTCGCGCGTTCCATCTTCGGTGCGCCGAATGTCGGCGTGACGAGTCCGTCCTGGCTGGACGGTGGACTCACGATCATGGAAGGCGTCGTGCTGCCGTACAAACGGCTGTTCATTATCGGTCTCGTCATTATTTGTCTGCTTGCTATGTACTTCTATATTTATCGCAGCAGTTCGGGACGCAACATGCGTGCCGTTATGCAGAACCGCGATATGGCGGCCTGCCTCGGCATCTCGACCCGCAGAGTCGATGCCGTTACGTTCGCCATTGGCTCCGGAATCGCAGGCATCGCCGGCTGTGCGCTCACGCTGGTGGGTCCGATCGGTCCTTCGCTCGGAACGTACTATATCGTCGATGCATTCATGGTCGTCGTATTGGGCGGCGTCGGCAAGCTGGTCGGTACGCTGGTCGGCGCGCTCGGCATCGGCATGACGAATACGCTGTTCGAGTATTGGACGAATGCTTCGCTTGGTAAAGTGCTCGTATTCGTATGTATCGTCGCATTCCTGCAATGGCGGCCCAAAGGGTTCGTTGCGATGCGTACACGATCATTGGATTAGAGGTGACCACAGCTATGATGAGGAGTCAAACTTGGAGTCGTGCCCGCATATGGGCGCTTATCGGATATGCTGTCGCGGCGGCGGCTATGTTCTCCGCACCGCTTTATTTGAGCGATTTTCGTCTGAATCTGCTCGCGAAGTTTCTCGCATTCGCAATTGTTGCGCTTGGTCTTGATCTGATCTGGGGCTACACCGGCATTCTCAGCCTAGGACACGGAGTCTTCTTCGGCCTTGGCGGCTATGCAATGGCCATGCATCTGAAACTGCAGGCAAGCGGCGGGAGGATGCCGGACTTTATGGACTGGAGCGGCCTTACCGCGCTGCCGGCGTTCTGGAAGCCGTTCGAATCGCTAGGCTTTGCCTTCATAGCGGGGCTATTAATTCCTGGATTGTTAGCGCTCGGTCTTGGTTATGTTACGTTCCGCAACCGGATCCGCGGTGTTTACTTTACGATTCTGACGCAAGCGCTCGTTATTATTACGACGACGCTGCTGATCGGGCAGCAGGCATATACAGGCGGTACCAACGGGATCACGGGCTATTCGAAAATTGCGGGCCAGTCGATCTCATCGCCGGATACGAAGCAGATGCTGTATTGGATTACGGCAATCTTCCTCGTCGTGGCGTTCGTGCTGTGTCGGTTCCTCGTCAAGAGCCGATTCGGCAAGGTGCTGCGAGCGATCCGCGACGGGGAGAACCGCGTTCGTTTCATCGGCTACAATCCAGCGTTGTATCAGATGACCGCATTCGCGATTTCTGGGGTATTAGCAGGGCTTGCGGGGATGCTGTTCGTTCTTCACGTCGGCATTATTTCGCCTTCGATGCTCGGCATCGTTCCGTCTATCGAGATGGTGCTCTGGGTTGCCATTGGCGGCCGCGGTACGCTGATCGGCGCTGCACTGGGTGCGGTGCTTATGAATGGAGCTAAGAGTGAAATTAGTGCCCAATACCCGGATGCGTGGACGTTCATCATGGGCGGGCTGTTTATCGTAGTCGTTGTGTTCCTGCCAGGCGGCGTCACGAGTCTGTTCCAGCGTCTTAAATTCCGCAAGAGGAGCGTGAGCGAGCATGAGCAAGAAGCCGTCCGTCATCCTGCAGTGTGAGGATATCACCGTATCGTTCGACGGATTCAAAGCGATACAAGGCATGAATTTGACGCTTGAGCGGGGAGAACTTCGTTTTCTGATCGGTCCCAATGGTGCGGGCAAGACAACGATGCTCGATGTTATTTGCGGCAAAACAAGAGCAACGTCGGGCTCTGTTACTTATAACAGCAGCGACAGTGTGATCGATGTGACGAAGAAGAAGGAGCATCAGATCGCCGGACTGGGCATCGGCCGCAAGTTCCAAGCGCCATCCATCTTCCCAACCTTGACGGTGTTCGAAAATTTAGAGATCGCCATGCGCCAGCGCCGCAGCGTATTCGCGACGCTGTTCGCCCGCCTTACGGCGGAAGACCGCGAGCGGATCGAGCAGCAGCTTGGGATGATCGGGCTGCAGGACAAAGCGTCTTGGCGAGCCGGAGGGCTGTCGCACGGCGAGAAGCAGTGGCTCGAGATCGGCATTATGCTGATGCAGGAGCCCAGCGTGCTGCTTCTCGACGAGCCGGTTGCGGGCATGACGGACAAGGAAACCGATAAGACCGGCGAGCTGCTGAAGGAAATCGCGAAGATGCGGACGATCGTCGTTGTGGAGCACGACATGGAGTTCGTGCGTAATTTTGCAAGCAAAGTAACGGTTATGCATGAAGGTAAGCTTCTGAAAGAAGGCACGATGGACGACATTCAGAGCGATGATCGGGTGGCCGAGGTTTATCTGGGGCAGAGGAGGAATGCGGATGCTAGCCGTTCAACAGCTTGAGGCCGGTTATGGCGAAAGTATTATTCTTCGAGGCGTATCGCTTCAGGTGAAGCCAGGGCAGGTCGTCTGTCTGCTTGGCCGTAATGGCGTGGGCAAGACGACGTTGATGAAGAGCATTATGGGCGTTTTGAAGGCTCGCAAGGGCTCAGTGTCCTACAGCGGTGCGGATCTGACGAAGGCGGCGCCGGCGCGAAGGGCGAAGCGAGGGATTGGATATGTGCCGCAAGGGCGGGAAATCTTCAGCCAACTGACGGTATACGAGAATATTCTGGTCGGACTCGAGGCGTCGCGGGAGAAGGGCACTGGCATTCCGCCGGAAGCGATCGCGAAGTTTCCGGTGCTGCCGTCCATGTATGAGCGCCGCGGTGGCGATCTGTCGGGCGGTCAACAGCAGCAGCTGGCGTTTGCCCGTGCGCTCGCGTCGAAGCCGGAGCTTCTATTGCTCGACGAGCCGTGCGAGGGGATTCAGCCGTCCATTGTCGATGACATACGGGACGTTATTCGCTCGATTAAACAGGACGGCAAGACGGCTATTCTGCTTGTCGAGCAGAGTCTTGAGTTTGTCCGCAGCGTAGGCGATTATTTCTACATTCTCGATAAAGGCGCTGTCGCTTGGGAAGGCGAGTTAGACCGACTGAGCGACGAAGTGGTGCGGAAGTATTTGACTGTGTAGAAGTAAGTCCTTGTAGGAGCCTGGTATGCGAGCATGCCGGGCTTCTACGTTGTGGGCGGGCATGCTTCAGGTTTGCTGATGGGTGGAATGTTTGTCTACTCGATTGCCTGCAGCTCGGTTGTCATTATTTTCATTTGATCGATGAGCTTCGTTCGTTTCTTTATATAATCCGAAATATCGTTGCGTAGATGCTCTTTTGCCCTTTCCAAGGTTTGATCGGCTAAGAAAGTCTCGGAGTTAACGACGCTTTCAAGCCAGTGTCCCATGATGAAGTAATCGTCAAGACTTGGGTCGTATGTCCCTTCCTGCATCCCTTTAAAAAACGATGCTGTTGACTTACCTGATAGTAATGATGATGCTTGCCCGAATTCATCGACATAAGATACGGAATCAGCCCGCAGGCTTGCTAGTCCGTTCCGCATATTATCGGCCTGCACCTCCTCAGACAATAGGTGCTTCATAACCTTGTAGGCGTTCTCCTTGTTCTTTCCTGAGCGCGGTATGCCGATATACAGCGATTGAGCAGCTGGAGCTAGGAGCTTATCATCATTGAACACAGGATAGCTAACAACATCCCATTCCACGCCATTAGAGACTCTGCTGTCCTCTTGATCATAGAAGCCCTGCTTCAATAACGTATCGTCATACAGGGAGCCTGCTACCATAGCCATTCTGCCGGTGGCGAAGGCGGACATGCTGCTGTTGGCAGATGTTTCGAGACTTTTCCCTTTGCTCTGAAGTTCATTCAACTGTTTGACGAAATTCTCCATCCTCTTCCATTCGTCCGATTCGAAATCAAATTTCTGTGTCGCAGGGTCATATAAGTGAATTGGAAGTTGGCTCGCTACTAGGTCAAAATCAGCAGTATTGAGTGACGACCATTTCTCAGGGTTGGTTATGCGCTGGGCAAGAGCAATGACGTCCTCCCAGGTCATGCCGTTTGTTGGATAGGGGGTATTCATCTCGTCAAATATATGTTTGTTATAAAATAATCCAGTTACGTTTTGTCCGTACGGAAGTGCATACAACTCGTGATCAGGTGCTGTTGAGCTGATTTGTGCTAATGCCGATTCCTGAATGTTCAAATCAGTGATTCGGTTGTTAATAATAGGGTCCAAGTACCCGATCTCTAATAACAAAGGAAGAAATCGGCTATTAAATATAATAAGATCAGGGCTAGGCGCCGACCGAAGCTTCACAAACAGATCGCTTTTATCAGGGGAGGCAAATATAAACGGCGTGTGGAACTCGGTGTATTTGAATACCGTATCCTTGAATTGTTTTTCCAACTGTGGAGCCAAGAAGCTACTCAAAGGAATGCCGGAAGATTGATCCCACCATATATCCAGCTTATCTATGGTTAACTCATTCTGATTATTATCAAATAGGCTGTCATCCATATAGTCGATGTTATCGGACGAGTCGTCGACATCCGATGAGCATGCAGATATAAGCAGGAGCAAGAGCAGCGATAATATTAATTGAATTCGGGGACTTCTTCCAATTGCATTTCTGTTCACCTTGCGTTCACCCTCTTTCTTTATTTTGATTTTATGGAAACAAAAGTATGTTAATAAATAGATACTAATGGTGTTCGGGTTTGAAAACAACCTTACGAATTCTCGTTATTCTCATGCTCGTCGAGCAGAGTCTTGAGTTCGTCCGAAGCGTGGGCGATTATTTCTACATTCTCGATAAAGGCGCTGTTGCTTGGGAAGGCGAGTTGGACCAACTGAGCGACGAAGTGGTACGGAAGTATTTGACGGTGTAATAAGAGAGCCGATCGAGGAGGCTCTTGATTTTGTACCGTAGGGTGACCGTTATGTAGTTCACAAGAACCTGGTGATTTGTAATCGCTTCTGGGGAATTCCTGTAAGCATCGCTTCCTTGCAACCATCTATTACCACGAAAACCAATGCGGTGAAGACCGCAACAGGCTAATATTGCATGGATAGAGGCCTGATTATCGATATTGGATTTGTTAGAAAAATTGGGTAATATTACTATAATTATTGGTGTAGGTAGGTGAGGTAGAAGCGGCGATGTGCGACCTGTTCTGTCAGCTCGTTCGGGGAAAACTGACCGACCTGTACTACCCTATTTTTGGTCCAAAATCGTATGAAACCTGACATTTGGCCGTCCTCTCCCTCTTTTCCTCCCTCAGTTAGGCCAACGAACTTACAACGCTCGTTCGACATTTTGTCTGACTTTTCGGCCCAAAATTCGACTTTTTCAATAAATTGTCATTTTATTGATGTTATATTATCTAACATAAGTGTTGACACATGATGAATTTACCAATAGACTATGGTTAAGTGTTAGGTTTCCTCACAACCAAATAAAGGTTCTAACCAAGCCCCTTCTAACCGGGAGCTTCAAGGATATAGAACGACAAAGCTGTCTAGGGTTCCGTTGATCCCCCAAATTGCACACCGAAAGGCATGTGTTAGAGGGTTCAAGACTGGTCCGAGAGATGGCGTGCGATAGCTGATCGGCCGCTGCAATAAGCGGTCAGAGAGTGCGCATACACGGAAGGACAAAAGCCTGGGAGACACATGTCTCCCAGGCTTTTTCTTATACTTTGATACAGATAAAAGGAGTGGAGTCGGTGAGAAAATTTCGCGGCTGGATGCTAGCTATGGTGCTTGTGATTATGATGTCCGCAGCCTTGACAGGGTGCGGCGGATCGTCGAAGGAAACGGCGGCGGGCGGTGCGGATGAGCCGATTACCATTGCCCTCAGCCCTTGGCCGGGCTGGTATATGTGGTACCTCGTCGAGGAGCAGGGTTTGTTCGAGAAGCATGGCGTGAACGTGGAATTGAAGTGGTTCCCGGTGTACAGCGATTCGCTGCAGGCGCTCGCGACCGGCAAGGTGGATGCGAACTCGCAGACGCTGAGCGATACGCTCGCACCTGTGTCCAAGGGGATCGGCCTGAAGGCGGTACTCGTGAATGACAATTCGAATGGCGGCGATGCGATTGTGGCGAAGCCGGACATTCAGAGCGTGAAGGATTTGGCTGGCAAAACGGTCGCGACGGAGCTCGGAACGGTCGACCATCTGCTGCTGCTGACAGCGCTCGAGCAGAGTGGAATGAAAGAAAGTGATGTTAACTTTGTGAACATGACCGTCAATGATGCAGGTCCGGCTTTCATTACAGGCAAAACCGATGCATCGGTGCTGTGGGAGCCATTCCAGACGAAGGCGGTTAACGAGGGCAAAGGTAAAGTGTTGTTCTCTTCCAAAGATACACCGGGTCTTATTCCCGATCTGCTCGTGTTCCGAGATAGTGTCGTAAAGAACCGCGCGGACGACGTGCAGCATATCGTTGACGCTTGGTTCGAAGGGCTGGAGTACTTCAAGGCGCATCCGGATGAGGCTGTTAAGCTGCTGGCAGAGAAAGCGGAGACGACGTCGGATGACTTCAAGCTCGGTCTCGACAGCATCAAGCTGTTTACGAAGGAAGACAACGTTCAAGCGTTCGGCAAGCAAGAGGACTATTCTTCGCTGGCATTCACGGCTAAGAAGACGGCGGAGTTTCTGCAGAAGCTTGATATGATCGATAAAATTGACGATTTCGACGCGATCTTCGATTCATCGTTCGTGTCAGGACAATAAAGGAGGCGAAGCGCAATGCGCGCATCCACAGCTGCACAACAAACGAATGAACCAAGAACGGCGGCGCTCGCTGACCTTCCTCCATCGGGGGCGGGGTCAGCGGCGGCCTTGCCGAAGGCGAAGCGGCGCAAGCCGCATCGCATGCAAATATTCAAGGAGATTGGGCCAAGGCCGTTCGCGATAACGGCCGGCTCCTCCTTCCTGCTGCTGCTTCTTCTCTGGTCAGCGCTTAGCTACACGGAGGCAGTCAATCCGATCTTCCTGCCCACGCCGGATAAAGTGCTCACCGAGATGATCCACCTTCTCGGCACCTCCGACTACTGGCATCACATCGGCATCAGCGTGTTCCGCGTCATGGGCGGTTTCCTGCTGGCTTGCGTAATCGGCATCCCAATCGGGATATTCGCAGGCACATTCAAGTTCGGAGAAGCGTTCGTTGAACCGCCTATGGAGTTTATAAGGTACATGCCGGCTGTTGCATTCATTCCGCTTATTATGGTGTGGGTCGGTATCGGCGAATGGGCCAAAGTGATGCTGATCTTTATCGGCTGCTTCTTCCAACTCGTTCTTATGGTCGCCGACAATGTGCGACGGGTCCCGCATGATCTTGTACAGGCATCATTCACGCTTGGTGCAAGCCGCTGGAAAGTCATTGAGACGGTACTGCTGCCGGCTATTCAGCCGCAGCTCATGCACACGCTTCGCCTCATTCTCGGCTGGGCATGGACTTACCTCGTCGTTGCAGAGCTCGTAGCGGTCAACAGCGGTCTAGGCTACGCCATTATGAAGGCGCAGCGGTATCTTAACACCGATCAAATCTTCGTAGGCATCATCGTCATCGGACTGCTTGGCCTAATAAGTGACAGAATATTCGCACTAATGAACAAACGTTTCTTCCCATGGGTGTAATATAAACGATTCGATAAGGAGGCATTCAATATGGCAGGCAATGCACTATGGAGCACAACGATACGTCCCGGCGGGAAATGGTCGGGCACGATCGGACGCGGCAAGCTGATCCGATTCACGGCACTGGAAGCGGGGGCGAATGTGGCTATTCAGTTGTACCACGCGGATGATCTTACGGAACGATATAACATGCCGGATTCGCTGAAGGCTCAGTATACGGCGCATTATACGCGAGGCAATGTGCTGATGAGCGACAACGGTCGCGTGTTGGCGAGCTTCGTGGAAGACAGCCTCGGCTGGCATGATCCGATCAGCGGTTACTCTTATAGGGAAGCGACCGATGAGAAGTATGGCACCACCAATTATCAAGTGGAGCGGAATGAATGGCTGCGCAGCGGGCAGGAGAATTTCGCCGTCGAGCTCGTACGCAACGGGCTGCGGCCAAGAGACATGATGCCGGTCGTTAACCTTTTCTCCAAAGTAGCGGTTGATGCTTCGGGTACTATGCGCTATGACGTTGATCATTGCTCAGCAGGCGCATCGGTGACGCTTCGAACGGAGATGAATACGCTGCTCATCTTGTCGAATACGCCGAACCCGCTGGATCCGCGAACGGAATACCCTTCCGTACCTGTATTAATTGAAGTGCTGCAGGCGGAACCGGTTGAGGACAACGACTACTGTATGAACCATAGAGGCGAGAATCGCCGCGCGTTCGAGAATACGCAGGAATATTACACGCTGCTGGGCGTGTGAGATAGAGCTGAAGAGCGCTAGGCAAGGCGGCGAACGAACGCTGCACAATCGAATGGGGAGGGATCGCTTATGTCAGTCATGAGAGAAGCGGCGTCGCTGCCGCGCGAAGGATCGGTAGCAATTGTGAATGAGGTAATACCGGCAGGTGACGGGTGGATGAAAGTGCTTGAGCCAGGTCAAGTGCTGCGCATTGTCGATATGGAAGGAAACCAAGCGGCGGATACGCTGTTCTACGATGCGGACAATCCGGAAGATCACTACAGTGCGATCGCAACGATTGCGGCACAAGGGAACATCTATTTGACGACTGGCTCCGTGCTGAGAGCGGAATCTGGAAAACCACTGGTCGAGATCGTAGCTGACACATGCGGCCGTCACGATACGGTAGGAGGAAGCTGCTCGGCGCAGAGCAATACGGTCCGGTATGCGCATGAGAAGCTGCATATGCACAACTGCCGCGATACGTTCATGCTCCAGCTGGCGAAGCAGGGAGATGATCGGTACACGAAGCGCGACCTGGCGCCGAACGTGAACTTCTTCATGAATGTGCCGGTATCCGAGGATGGCGGACTGACGTTCGCTGACGGCATTTCATCGCCTGGCGCTTATGTAGAGATGAAGGCGATTGCTCGTACGATGGTGCTCATCAGCAACTGTCCGCAGTTGAACAATCCGTGCAATGCCTACAATCCGACGCCGGTGCGCGTCCTGATCTGGAACGAGTAGTCCGCTTACTGGTCACGAAGCAGCACAAGAAGCAAAGTCGCATCGAATCTTCCTTCTCGGTGCTGACAACCGAACTTTGTGAACATGTGCGGATAGATAGTCGTAGACGTAAGCAATCATGGGGATGGAGAGGATCATAATGTTCGACAAAATACTTATCGCCAATCGCGGCGCCATCGCCGTCCGCATTGAGCGCACGCTGCGCAGGCTGGGCATCGCCTCCGTGGCCGTCTATACCCAGGCCGATCAGGACAGTCTGCACGTCGATCAAGCCGACGAAGCGGTGCTGATCGGAGAAGGGGCGGCAAAGGACAGCTACTTGAATGCGGAGCTTATTCTGCAAGTGGCGGAGCAGACGGGCGCACAAGCGATTCATCCCGGATACGGCTTCCTGAGCGAAAATGCGGACTTCGCCCGCGCCTGCCGCGAGCGCGGCATCGCGTTCATCGGCCCGACGCCCGAACAGATGGAGATGTTCGGTCTGAAGCACTCCGCGCGCGAGCTGGCGGAGAAGGCGGGCGTGCCGCTTGCGCCAGGCACACCGCTGATTACGGAGCTAGAAGAAGCGGTAATCGCCGCTGCAGGCATTGGCTATCCCGTCATGCTGAAGAGCACCGCCGGCGGCGGCGGTATCGGCATGCGCGTGTGCGCCGATGAACGCGAACTGCGGGATGCATTCGAATCGGTCCGCCATCTGGCGGAGACGAACTTCAAGAACGGCGGCGTGTTCCTGGAGAAATATATCGCCAAGGCGAGACACGTCGAGGTGCAAATCTTCGGCAACCGGTTCGGCGAAGTCGCTGCGCTCGGTGAACGCGATTGCTCCATTCAGCGCCGCAATCAGAAGGTCATTGAGGAGAGCCCGGCGCCGAAGCTGGCGCAGGATGTGCGTGAGCGGATGTTCGAGGCGGCACGCAGTCTTGCTGCGGAGGCGGGATACCGAAGCGCCGGGACGGTGGAGTTTCTGTACGATCCGTCGACGAGCGAGTTTTATTTTCTCGAGGTGAATACGCGGCTGCAGGTCGAGCATGGCGTAACGGAGGAAGTGCTCGGCATCGATCTGGTGGAGTGGATGGTCAAAGAAGCGGCCGATGAGCTGCATGGACTTGATTCATTCGTGCCGACGCCGCAGGGGCACAGCATGCAGGCCCGCATCTATGCGGAGGACTGCCATCACAGCTTTCGTCCAAGCGCCGGCCTGTTGGACCAGGCTGTATTCTCGGAAGCTGCGCGCAATGAGACGTGGGTGAGAGATGGCATTACGGTGACGTCGCTGTACGATCCGATGCTGGCGAAGATCATCGTGCACGGCCGCGACCGCGCCGATGCGATTGCGAAGCTGATCAAGGCGCTGTCGGAGGCGCGGATGTACGGCATTACGACGAACTTAGCTTACTTGCAGTCGCTGCTGCAAGAGCAGGCTGTTGTTGAAGGCGATGTGTACACCCGTCTGCTCAGCGGCTTCGAGCCATCCGAGCATGCGATTGAAGTGCTCGATGGCGGCGTGCAGTCGACGGTACAGGATTACCCCGGCCGCAGAGGCCATTGGGATGTAGGTGTGCCGCCTTGCGGTCCGATGGATCCGCTGTCGTTCCGCATCGGTAACAGGCTGCTCGGCAATGCCGATGATGCGGCGGGCATCGAGCTGACGCTGCGCGGAGGTTCCTACACGTTCCGCAGCGACATCTGGATCTGCCTAACCGGCGCAGACATGGATGCGCAGCTCGATGGCGGCGAAGTGCCGCTATACAAGCCGGTACTTGCAAGGCGCGGACAGGTGCTTCGTTTCGGAGAGGCGAAGACAGGACTGCGTGCTTACCTGCTCGTAGCAGGCGGACTGGATATGCCGCATATTCTCGGCAGCTCGTCGACGTTTACGCTTGGCGGCTTCGGCGGCCATGGCGGACGGGCGCTGCGTACAGGTGATGTGCTTGGCGTTCGGGTAGGGGAACGTGCGGATGATTCTGGTTCTGTTGTTGATCTGAGTGCCTATCAGGCGGAACTGCCATTAATCGAACGTCCGGTATTGACGCGTGAGTGGACGATCGGCGTTATCCCGGGTCCGCACAGCACGCAGGAATATTTGAAGCCTGCGTTCCTGGCAGAGCTTGCGGCAACGAGCTACGAAGTACACTTCAACAGCTCGCGTACGGGCGTTCGTCTGATCGGACCTGCGCCGCTGTGGGCGAGGGAAGACGGAGGAGAAGCGGGACTTCATCCTTCGAACATTCACGATAATGCCTATGCGGTCGGTACGCTTGATCTGACGGGCGACATGCCGATATTGCTTGGGCCCGATGGCCCGAGTCTCGGTGGATTCGTCTGCCCGGTAACGACCGCTTCGGCAGAATTCTGGAAGCTCGGTCAGCTGCGTCCCGGCGATAAAGTCCGATTCCGTCTGCTGACGTTGGAAGAGGCGGATGGTCTCCGCCATGCACAGAATGTATGGCTGAATGCGATCGGCGAGGACGCGCTGGGTACTTCTCAATTGACGGTAGACACAGTTGCGGTTATTGCCCGGGCAATGAATTTGCCGGCTGAACGGCCGTTCGATCCGCAGTATCCGATTCTCGTACAGGAGAGCGTGAACCGTCCGTTCCCGATTACGATCCGGTGCAGCGGAGACGAGAACCTGCTCGTTGAATACGGACCTATGGAGCTTGATCTGAAGCTGCGCTTCCAAGTGCATGCCCTCATGCAGGCGATTGCGGCAGATGGAACGATCCCTGTCGTTGACCTCACGCCTGGCATCCGTTCGCTGCAGGTTCATGTCGACCGAGAGCGTATGACGATGCGAGAAGCTTGCGCGAGACTGATGGAGCTGGATCGCGAGCTGCCGCCGCTCGAATCCATTCAAGTGCCTTCCCGCATTATTAAGCTGCCGCTGTCTTGGGATGACCCTGCGACACAGCTGGCGATTGAGCGCTATCAGCAAGGTGTTCGTCCGGATGCCCCATGGTGTCCGAGCAACTTGGAGTTTATCCGCCGTGTGAACGGTCTGGATTCGATCGAAGATGTGAAGCGCATCGTCTATGAAGCGAGTTATCTGGTCATGGGTCTTGGCGACGTCTATCTCGGCGCGCCGGTCGCGACGCCGATTGACCCTCGTCATCGGCTCGTTACGACGAAATACAATCCGGCACGTACATGGACGCCGGAGAATGCGGTCGGCATCGGCGGCGCTTATATGTGCGTATACGGGATGGAAGGTCCGGGCGGCTATCAGTTCGTTGGACGGACGATTCAGATGTGGAATCGGCTGCGCAGCGCAACAGACAGCTTCAAGGACAGCAAACCGTGGCTGCTTCGATTCTTCGACCAGATTCAATTCTATCCGGTCAGCGCCGATGAGCTGCTGCAGCTGAGGGAAGACTTCCCGCGCGGCCGTTATGAGGTGTCGATTACGGAGACGTCATTCGACCTTGGTCAATACTTGCAGTTCCTGGACTCGATTGCGGACAGCGCGAATGTCTTCCGCAAGACGCAGCAGGCGGCGTTCCAAGAGGAGCGGGATCGTTGGCACGAGCTTGGCCTTGCTGAATATGTATCCGAGCCTGACACGCAGCAGTCTGCGGGAGAAGAAGAGCTGCCGGAAGGCGCGGAAGCGGTACGCTGCAACATGCCGGGCAGCGTATGGAAGGTGCTCGTCGAGCCGGGTCAGCGGGTGAAGAAAGGCGAAGCCCTTCTTATTGTAGAGAGTATGAAAATGGAGTTTTCGCAGCAGGCCCCTTGCGATGGGTTTATCGTCAGCGCGCACTATGTGAAGCCGGGCGATGCGGTGCAGGCTGGGCAGTTGATTGTTGCCCTGCAGCCTGCTGAAGCGGAGGTGTCGGTCTGATGCAGAAGACGATCATGCCCGAGCGATTGACGGTCGGTTGGCTGCAGGAGCAGTATCGGAGTGGGACGATTACGCCAGAGGAAGTCATGGCGGAGATTATTCGCCGATCCGAAGCGGACGTGGACATGAATATATGGATTACGCCGCCTTCAATGGAGATGATTCGCCCCTATCTTGAATGGCTTAAGACAACGGATCCATCTGACTGCGCGTTGTGGGGGATTCCATTCGCCATTAAGGATAATATCGACCTGGCAGGTGCGCCGACGACGGCGGCCTGTCCGGACTTCTCTTATACGCCGGATGAACATGCGGTAGTGGTCGAGCGACTGCTCGCAGCAGGAGCGATTCCGATCGGCAAAACAAACCTCGACCAGTTCGCCACCGGTCTCGTCGGGACGCGCAGCCCATACGGCGAGACGCACAATGCGCTTCGGTCAGAGCTGATCAGCGGCGGTTCGAGCTCCGGCTCAGCCGTTGCAGTCGCACGCGGCCAAGCGGTGTTCGCGCTCGGTACAGATACGGCTGGCTCCGGCCGCGTGCCGGCGGCGCTGAATGGACTCGTTGGCTACAAGCCAAGCCTTGGCGCATGGCCAGTGAAAGGCGTTGTGCCCGCTTGTGAGAGTCTCGACTGTGTGACGGTATTCGCGACAGAGCTTACGGATGCTTATACCGTTGATGCTGTGGCTCGAGGTTATCATGCAGAGGATGTATGGTCGCGCCGCCTGCCGGCACCGAATGCGGCAATGCCATCTCGATTGCTCCTGCCGGTCGAGCCCCCATCCTTCTACGGTCCGTTCGCCGCCGAATATGAAGCGGCGTGGGTCCGGGCTGTTCAGCGGCTGAAGGCGATCGACATCCCGGTCCAATACGTGGATACGAACGTATTTGCCGCTGCTGCTGCGCTCTTGTATGAAGGGCCGTGGGTAGCGGAGCGCTGGGCAGGGCTGAAGAGCTTCATCGAAGCCAATCCAGGTTCGACACATCCGATAACGGAGCAGATCGTCAGGGCTGGAGCGGAGCAATACTCGGCCGCTTCCTTATTCAGTGGTATTCACCAACTGCAGCGCTATAAGCGCGAAGCGCTGGAGCTTCTAAGAGATGCAGTGGTCGTCCTTCCGACAGCCGGCGGCACGTGGACACGTGAACAGGTTCGTGACAATCCGCTGGCCAGCAACCGAGATATGGGTCGTTATACGAACCACTGCAATTTGCTTGATCTGTGCGCTGTTGCGGTGCCTGCCGGACTGGCGGCCGAAGATTTGCCGTTCGGCATAACATTGTTCGGTACGGCCGAACAGGAAGGTCTTATTCGTGGAGTTGCCGAGCGGTTTGCCGGGGAGCGGGAGTTAATAGGCACGAATGATGTTGTCACAGACATACAGTCTACTTCGGCGAGTAATGAATCTGGAACCTCTGCTGTGGAAGTGCCGGCGGCCATGATGCGGGTTGCGGTATGCGGCTTGCATATGCGAGGGTTCCCGTTGGAGCAGCAGATGCAGGGGTGCGGAGCGCATTTCGTAGAAGAAACCTATACGGCTGCGCGTTACAGGCTATTGGAGCTGGCTACAACGCCGGCGAAGCCGGGATTGATTAAGCTGCCAGAGGGCGGCGCGTCGATCGCCTTGGAAGTGTGGGAGATGCCCGTCGCGGCATTCGGCGGTTTCACTGCGGCTATTCCAGCGCCGCTTGGTATCGGTAAGGTCGAGCTGGCGGATGGAACAGAGGTGTCGGGCTTTATCTGCGAAGCGTATGCCGAGCAGACCGCGATCGATATTACGGCGTGGGGCGGCTGGCGTGCTTATCAGAATCAACGGAGCAGTGTGACATCATAAGGAGGGGTTCAGATGCAAAGGACGAGCGAAGCAGTGACAGTAGGGAATGAGCTGCGTGCACAGCAAAGCACGGGTGCGGAGTGTGGAAGGATCGCCATTCATAACCTTCAGAAAGTGTATGAGTCCCGCAAGAGCCAGTTCCAAGCGCTTAAGGACATCGACCTGACGATTGGCGGGAACGAATTCGTTACAATTCTCGGCCCATCCGGCTGCGGCAAGTCAACGCTGCTGCGCATCGTTGCTGGACTTGAAGATGCAACCTCCGGCGAGCTGATGATAGACGGGGAGGATATTATCGGCCCTGGCGCAGAGCGCGGCATGGTGTTCCAAGGGTACACTTTGTTCCCATGGCTGACTGTTCGGGAGAATATTGAGTATGGCCTGAAGCTCAAAGGCGTTCCGACGCTTGCGCGCCGCGGCATCTCCAGCCATTGGCTCCGGATCATCCGTCTGGAGAAGTTCGCTTCTGCTTATCCGAAGCAGCTGTCGGGCGGGATGAAGCAGCGCGTCGCGATTGCTCGGGCATTGGCGAATCGTCCGAAAGTGCTGCTGATGGATGAGCCATTCGGCGCGCTTGATGCACAGACGAAGGTTGAGATGCAGGAGATGCTGCTTGAGGTATGGGAGAAGGAGAAGACGACCGTTTTGTTCATTACCCATGATATCGACGAGGCAATTTTCTTGTCGCAGCGCATCGTCGTGATGGGGGCGCATCCGGGACGAATCATTCGAGAGTTCCGCGTAGACCTTCCGGCAGAACGGACTGCAGATGTGCGTGAGCTACCGGCGTTTCTGCAGATGAAGCGCGAGCTGGCGCAGCTGCTGAAGCATGACTAAATGGATGCTTGCCACGATGAATGCATGCACCAATCGAAGCTTGCTTTCGGATTAGCTTAATGGCTAATCGACAGCGGCGGGATTGGTGCATGCGTCATTTTGTCCGGCTAATCCGACAAGGGAGTAACTAATCGCAACCAAAATGATCCTTTCAAACTACTTGACGAACAGAAGGGGATGCATGATAATGGGAAAACGAGGATGTTAGATAATCTAACATAAGAATTGAGGGATTTATCGTATGCATATTCCAGACGGGTTTCTTGATGCGAAGACGTGGATTACAACAACAGCGGTCTCGGCAGGGGCTGTAACGTACAGCATTCGCCATGCGAAGCTTGCGCTGGAGCCGAAGCGAGTGCCGCTTATTGCGCTTGTGGGTGCATTTGTTTTCGCTGCGCAGATGATTAACTTTCCTATTGCTGGCGCGACTTCTGGGCATTTTCTCGGCGGTACGATGGTATCGATTCTGTTCGGTCCATGGATCGGTACGATCGTTATGACGGCGGTTCTGCTCGTGCAAGCCGTCGTGTATCAGGATGGCGGGATTACGGCGCTTGGGGCAAATGTGCTGTGTACCGGCTTTATCGGTTGTTTTGTAGGGTATGGCAGCTATATGTTAGGTATTAAGCTTCTGAAAGGAAAAGGGAGAGCGATCTTCGCGTGGATGTCAGCTTGGCTATCCATTGTGGCGGCCTCGGCGGGCGTGGCTATCCTGTTGGCATTGTCCGGTACTTTCAACCTGGCGACAGCGTTGACCGCAATGGTTGGCTGGCACATGCTGATCGGAATCGGAGAAGGTTTTATTACGATGCTGGTGACCGGTTATCTAATGGAGCGAAACACAGCCATGACGGGAGGAGGAGTGGGGCATGAACGCCTATCGCGTAACCGAGCATAGAAAACGGTGGATCATACTCGCCTTCCTTACGATTGCGATTGCCTGTCTGTTGTCGCCTTGGGCATCTCCGCATCCGGACGGCTTGGAACGTGTGGCGGAGGACCATGGATTCTTAGAGAAGGGAACAGTCGTTAACGAGCTGGCTGTCATTCCGGACTACGAGGTCGCGGGCATCCCATGGACGGCTGTACGGATTGGATTGGCGGGCGGAATCGGCATTCTCGTCATGGCAGTTGTTTTATTTGGTTTAACTCGTTCGTTAACGAGAAGTGGAGGAGGGCGTCATGAGCAGCGAACAGATGAATGGGAAAGAATCGATCGCATCTGACACAATGGAGACAACTAACCATAACGCAGCTGAAGCTGCGCCCAAGCAGCAGCCGATTCGGAAGTCACGCAGACGCGTCCTGTCGGTGCTCGGATTATTGGCAACCTTGATGCTGTTCAGACATCCTGCCGTTCTTAGTGGAGCGGCAGGATGTTTGTTATTGTGGATGCTGTGGCGCGGACAACCGCTGCGATCCATCCTCTCTCGCATGCTGCTTATCATTCCGTTCGCGCTGGGTACGATCGTGCTTGTTCCGTTCCAGCATCCGGATGGCGGCACTGCGCTGATGCATGTTGGCGGCTGGACGGCGACGGCGGAAGGAGCTAGGCATGCGCTTGTCCTGCTGCTGAAGATTATATGCGCCAATCTGCTCCTAACGTACTTGATCCTCTCAACACCGGTGTATCAGCTTATCGCGAGCCTTCGAGCCATTGGCATGCCTGCCGTGCTGCTCGAGATGACAGTTCTTATGATGCGTTATACAGGACTTCTTCGGGACGAAGCGAGCGGGATGCTCCATGCGCAGCGCGCCCGCGGTCTTCAATTAAAGGACTGGCGCAGAAGACGCAGGACATGGCATCGATTAGGCGAACTGCTCGGCGTTCTGTTCGTTCGGGCATACAGCCGGAGCGGGCGAATTTATCAGTCGATTGCGGCGCGGGGCGGATTCGGCGGGGGGATGGGGATGACACCAATCCGTTCAGGCGCTACGGCAGCAGCCATTGATACAGATCGATCAAATTCATCAGATACATCGACAATTATGAGGGAGGGTGGCGTTATGACGTCAGCCATTGAGGTGAGGGAAGTCACCTTTCATTATGGGAACCGCCAGGCGCTGAACGGCATGTCTTTCAACATTGAGCAGGGAGCCAAGGTGGCGCTGATGGGTCCGAACGGAGCGGGCAAATCAACGCTCATTGCGCTGCTCAATGGGCTGGAGCAGCCCTCTTCTGGTGAGGTGAGCTTATTCGGTAAGCGAATGTCCAGCGGCAATGCACCGTTGTTAAGACAACGAATCGGCGTTGTATATCAGGACCCGGACGATCAGATTTTCTCGCCGACCGTTGGCGAAGATGTCGCCTTTGGTCCGCGCAATCTCGGACTGAATGAGCATGCGGTACATCAGCGGGTGACCGAGGCGTTGCATGCCGTCGGGCTCGATGGCTTCAACGGCCGTTCGCCGTTCGAACTCAGTTATGGACAGAAGCGGCGGGTTGCGATTGCAGGCGTTCTCGCCATGAAACCGGATGTCATCGTTCTCGATGAACCGATGGCGTTCCTCGACCCGAAGAGCCGCGACCAGCTGCAGGAGCTGCTGGAGACGATGCACGGGAATGGATTAACCATCGTCGTTGCGACGCATGATGTTGATTTTGCCGCGGAATGGGCAACGGATATTCTAATGATGAAGGAAGGCAAGCTGCTCGCTTCCGGAACGCCGGACCTGCTGTTCGACCCCGAGTTGTTGTCGAGCGCGGATCTGCATCTGCCAAGACTGGTGCGGCCATTCCGGCTGCTGCAGGATCAAGGACATATTCAGCCAAGAACGGTTCAGGACGCGGCACAAGCGATCTGGCAGCTCGTTATGCGGGGCAGCGAGGCGCTCAAATTAAGATCTGTTAACCGGATGGATGGAGAAACACGCCAGCGGGAAGGATAATTGCGAGCCCAATGCAGCGATGAATTCCCAGCCGGCGTAACGACCGAATAAATGCTGCCAAACGGCGAACACCTTGCCTTTTTTGTCGCCGATAAGGCGACGAATAAGAATATGGGAGGGGATGAATACTATGGTCAAGTTCCAAGCATCCCTTCTTCGATATAAGCGGACGGACAAGCGGCGGTTTTCTACCACATAAGAATTAATGGGTTTCCGGGGTATAGGAAAGAACAAATTCTTGTTGGCGATAAAACCAACCTCGAAACGCGGTTTCTCAACGCTTATACATTTGTCATTAGGACACGCTTCACAATGCGATTACCGGCGGCAGGTAACCAGTGGACTTTAAAATCTTCAGGGAAAGTGGGGCAACAAGACATGAAAGCAACTGGTATTGTGCGTCGCATCGACGATCTGGGCCGTGTAGTAATCCCGAAAGAAATACGGAGGACGCTTCGCATCCGCGAAGGCGATCCGCTCGAAATTTTCGTGGACCGCGACGGCGAGGTCATCTTGAAGAAGTATTCCCCGATTGGCGAGCTGGGCGACTTCGCGAAGGAATATGCGGAATCGCTGTCCGAGAGCACAGGCCATATCACGCTTATCTCGGACCGGGATACCGTTATCGCCGTCGCCGGCGCATCCAAGAAGGAATTTCTAGACAAGTCGGTTGGATCTGTGCTGGAAAATTGTATGGAAAATCGCAAGACGGTTGTTGAGACATCAAGCGGCAACATCGAGCTGATCAAGGACATCAACGAGACGTTCGCTTCTTACGTCGCTGCGCCGATTATTGCAGGCGGAGATCCGATCGGAACGGTCGTTCTGCTCTCGAAGGATGACGGCGTCAAGATGTCGCAAATGGAACAAAAGATGGCGGAGACCGCTGCCGGCTTCCTCGGCAAGCAAATGGAGCAATAGAAACCCTCTACCGAGGCCATTCGAGGATGAGCGACCGCGTTTAAGTCTCGCGCGCAACTCTCATACACATATGCAGCCTTCCCCTGCCAGGCCGATGCCGCGGTTCAGGGAGAAGGCTGTTTGTTGTGCGAGGAGGCGCAGGAGCCTCCGGACGACAGTTGCAGCGCGCGTAGTGCAGCCTATCTGTCAGATCGAGTCTGCGGTCCGAAGGTTGTGACAGTGCTTATTTGGTTTGAAACGAATCGCTTCCGATACGAACGGTTGCTATTGCGCTTATCGGATCATTTCTCGATGAACAGAGTGCTGGCAGCCTCCATTAACGGTTAATGCAACCGTTAAGGTTCAATTCTTAACGATTGTACGACAATTGCCATTCTGGCAACCGTTCCGTTTAAATATGCTCGGCAGACCGCTAACAAAACAAACCTTCTCAGGCTCGTGCATCGTGCTGCTCATCGGAGACGAAACGGATGCGAGCTTTGAAAAGGTTTATTGTTTCATGCAGACATTCCAGCTATGCAGGCAGTCATACCGTCATCGGCTAGAAGCCGATCCACAGCCGCCAATAGCCCATCTGGACGAAGACGATCCAGACGAGAATGAAGGTAAAGCCGATGGCTGCCGTCTCCACAACAGCGGCACTGAATTTGCCCGAGCGCATGAGCGGGACCCGGAGCTTCCAAGGAATCGGCGGCAGCGGCTGGATGCCGCGCTGCGACAAGGCGTCCGCAAGCAGATGGAGCAGGTACGACAAGCCGCCGGCGATCGGTACGCTAAGCTCGTCTGGCGCCATCCAATAAAGCGCGGCGGTCCACAGTCCTGTCGCGTACAACGTATGCGTGAACCCGCGATGCGGCACGAGCGAGCTGACGACGAGCGTCAAGCCGGCGGCGGACAGCCGCGTATCGTAGATGACGCCGCCAACCGTGAGCGCGCCGCCCACGATAAGCATGAGCATTGTGCGCAGCCAGCGGATGGAGGCGAAAGCGGACAATCCAATGACCGCGCCTGCGGCCAAGTTCAAAGGATATTGTGCGCTGGTTAACCAGACGACAGCTCCTGCTGCGAGCAAGAGAACGACTTGAAGCGTACGAATAGCCGCCTTCGGGAACGTACGGTTCGCGAGCAGTCCATTCGGTTCATCGAGATCCGGCAGCAGACTGCCGATGACGGCGGCTGCTGCCGCCATGGGTGTGAGTGTTGGTTGGATTAGTGCAGTCAATGCGAGCGATATGCCGGTGCTGACGACAAGATGCGAGGAGCCTTTCAATAGGGCACACCGCCTTTCAACTAAGCGATATCCCTATTGTAGTGGAATAAGCAGTCATATGCAAACATATGTTTGCATATTTCGGATTACGTGCAGATAATCAATTTCTCCGAAACGATATACGAATTATCGTCTCCGACAGGTTTCATGTAGAAGCGTACCGTGTAGTCGCCGGTGACGGTGAATTTGTATGTAAGCTCAGAGCTGTTGATCCAGAAATTCGTCTTCCCTTTGTCGGGGAAATTGCTTTGACCCGTTTTGCGCTCTTCAATCAG
Source organism: Paenibacillus sp. CCS19 (assembly GCF_033239625.1). Taxonomy (NCBI): domain Bacteria; kingdom Bacillati; phylum Bacillota; class Bacilli; order Caryophanales; family Paenibacillaceae; genus Paenibacillus; species Paenibacillus sp. CCS19. Next base: position 1,908 of record NZ_BTCK01000042.1, on the reverse strand, counting down.
CGTCTCGCTGCCGTACGGATCGACCAGCGTGATTTTGAAAGAAGAGATGTCGGTCTCAAGAGAGTCGATCTGTGCGAATACGTTGAAGGAAACCTTCTTGCCTTTATCCACCCCGCCGAAAATCGAATTACCGTCCTTCGTGATCATATGAACGTTAGGCGTATTGATGCTGACGGTCTGCTTCTTCTCGTCCCATGCCGTAATCCCTTTATATTGTTTATTGACAGCATCAACCGCAAGATACGGTCTGTCATCGACCACAACGCCAAGGTTGAACAGCTCCTGACCGTTTACAAAAACGCGGATTTTCTTCGTCAGCGCATCCCCATACACGACACTAGCACCGAAACAGCACAACGCGACAATGGAAACGAGGACGGTTTTGAACGTCTTTGCCTTCAATGGTGGACCTCCTCTAAGTCATAATTGTTTGAACATTTAGTTAGATGCACAAATCGCTGGAAAGTTGTACAAAATCGGCTATTTTCCGCAACAAATTTCTAGCGCTTGTTAACGCTTTATTTTCGCTGAGTTAGGACCGTGGATAGGGCGCTTATCTGTCGTTTCCTGTTATAATGAAGCAATCGTATGGAATGGAAGGTAACCGATCAGAATGAACAGTGTGACGGGACAAGAGGCGCATAAGCAAGCATGGAACGGCGCCCTGCTGATGGCTGCGGCGATGCTGGTGTCCAAGCTGCTTGGCGTGCTGCAAAAAATACCGCTGCAAAATCTAGCCGGCGACCGCGTCTTCGGCATTTATAATGCGGTGTATCCGCTCTATCAGCTGCTGCTTGTGGCGGCGACGGCCGGTCTGCCGCCGGCCGTTGCGATCGTCGTCGCCAGACGCCTCGCCGATGGAGATCGGGCGGGAGCGCTGCAGGCGAGGCGGGCAGCGCTCTGGCTGCTGGGCGCTTCCGGAGCGGCGGGCTTTGCCCTGCTGTGGCTTGGAGCGCCGTATATCGCCTCGGTGGTTGGCGATGCAAACACATCGGGGGCTATTCGTTCCGTTGCCTTCGCGCTATGGTTCGTTCCAGCGTTGTCGGCCCTTCGCGGCTATTCGCAAGGCCACAATGAGATGGCTGCATCGGCAGCTTCACAGGTCGTGGAGCAGTTTGTTCGAGTAGCGGTCATGGCGGCGCTGCTCGCATGGGGATTGTCCAGTGCGTGGGAGGACTCGGAGCTGGCTGCCGGCGCGATGGCTGGATCCGGTGCAGGCGCCCTTGCGGCGATGGCGCTGATGGCTTGGAACAAGCGCAGATCAAGAGGATCGGCAGATGGTGAACAGGCAGCGACTTTATCCGCAGAGTGCCATGCCAAGTGGGAGCAGACGCATAGGAACAAGCAGCGGCGGCTCTCTGTCGAGATGAAAGAGCTGGCCAGTATTGCTTTTCCGATGGCGTTCGGTGCGATTGTCGTGCCGCTGGCAGCTGTTGTGGACGTCTTCATGGTGCCGCGGCTATTAATCGGCACGGGATTGCATGGGGCTGAGGCAATGGCGCAGTTCGGCTTATACAGCCGTGGGCAGACGCTTGTCCAGCTTGTTGCGATGATTAGCGGCGCTGCCGCATCGGCGATGGTTCCGTCACTGGCTCTTGCCCGCGGAGAGCGTTGGCAGGAATTACGTCAGCAAGCAGGGCTGGGACTGAGGGCTTCATGGTGGATTGGAACGGGCGCGGCACTAGGCATCGCCTTGCTTGCGAGGCCAATCAATGTTATGCTGTTCGCCGATGATCATGCGACGGGAACCTTTGCATGGATAGGCTTGACGGCGCTTGCGGCGGCGGTTTCGACGGTGTCGGCGGCTGTGCTTCAAGGCTGCGGCCGCGTGAAGCTGCCGGCGCTGCTGCTGCTTGGCGCAGCTGCGCTGAAGGCGGCGCTGAACGCCGCGCTCGTGCCCGCGCACGG